>NZ_AP022564.1:2435299-2739711 GCF_010727125.1 Mycolicibacter terrae
GACGCCAGCTGGACTCACGAAGAGTATCTGGCAGCGGTGCTCTCGCGCGAGGTCGCCGCCCGCGAGGCCTCCGGTGCAACCACGCGCATCCGCTCGGCCGGATTCCCGACCCGCAAGTCGTTGGAGGACTTCAACTTCGACCATCAACCCGAACTCAACCGGGACATGATCGCCCACCTGGGCACCAGTGCATTCCTGGCCAAATCCCGCAACGTGGTGCTGCTGGGCCCACCCGGCACCGGCAAGACCCACCTCGCCATCGGATTGGCCATCAAAGCCGCTCAGGCCGGGCACCGCATCGCGTTCGTCACCGCCGTGGATTGGGTCGCCCGACTCAAGGCCGCCCACAACGCCGGCCGGCTCCCCGCCGAGCTGGCCAAACTACGTCGCATCGGCCTACTCGTCGTCGATGAAGTCGGCTACATCCCGTTCGAGCAGGACGCTGCGAACCTGTTCTTCCAACTGGTCTCCAGCCGCTACGAACACGCCTCGCTGATCCTGACCTCCAACCTGCCGTTCGCCAAAGCGCACTTGTTCGCGCGAACCTGTGTTAGGCCCTGCCGAAACATCACTTGTTGTGTCGGGCCGGTGGGTGGCCGATGTGGTGTGTTACCCCGTGCTGGGTGACGTGGCAACGGCCGGGTGGGCAGCGATGATCCGCTTGGCAGCCTTGACACCAGCAACCACGGCCGATTCTTGTGAGGGTAAGGCCATGTAGTCGCCCGCGATCTGCACGGGGGCGTCGGCGGGATAATCGTCAAGAAATTTCTGCAGTGCCTTGTAGTAACCGACGTCGGCCTGGCTAGCCGCATAGGGCCATCGCGTGAGGCGGGCGGCCATAAAGTGGTCGCGAAGTTCGGGGAACAGCCTCTCGATCAGCTCCCGAGCTGTGGTCGTCAGACGGTCGCCACTCCAGTTTGTGAAGTCAATATCCCGCTGGTCAGTGAAGAAGGCGGTGATGAGGCTAGTACCCGCCGGGGCGCGGTCGGGGGCCTTAATGTGTTCGAGAAACAAGGTGCTGATCTCGACGGAAGCGGCTTTGGGCACCATGACAATGTATGGTTCCTTCTCAGTGCGCCTGGAATACGTGAGCTGCAGCGAGCAACAACCAGAGTCCTTCGACCTTGAAAGTAGATCAGCCGCAATCTCTTTCAGCGGTTCATACATGTCGACAGCGGCTCGGAATGGCGTGGCGATCACACATGCTTCGGCGCGTTCGCTGCCGGCACCCTCGGCGCTGCTTTGGTAATGGACTTCCACTCCGCGGTCGGTATTTCGGACCTCGGTAACGGGCGAGCTCAGACGCACATCGAGCTTCTCGGCCAACTTTGATGGTAAGAGCTGTAAGCCGCCTTTGAGCGTCTGCATTTTGCCCGACGCTGTGACTGCGCCGGCAAGAAATCCGACCACCGACGTCTCGTCCGGTGAACTGGTCACCATTGCGCGGGTCACGCCGTCGAGTATCAAATCGTTGAGTTCGCGACCGAAGACTCGGTCGATGTACGTCTGGACCGACTCGGTGTCGTAATGGACACGATTGTTCAACTCGTAGGGGTTTAGGCCGTAGAGCGGTTTGATGAGCCGCACTCCCCGTACCGCTAATCGCAGCTTCGCGGCAGGAGGCAGCAGCTTGGTGGTGAGGAACGACCTAAGAGGCTTATGCGTGTCAAGGATGTGCAGGTCACTGCCCTTCACCACTGCGATTTCGGGCGCGCAGTCGACCAACTTGTCTGACAAGCCCACGTCATGAACGAGCTTCATGTATTCCGTGTAGTTGTCGGTGACGATGGTCGGGCCAACGTCGAACAGGAAGCCGTCTTCGGATTCAGACAGAACCCGGCCGCCGACACGGTCCAGGCATTCAAGCACGATGACCTGCCAGCCCTGCTCATGTAGCCGGTATCCGGCGCTCAAGCCAGCCAGGCCGCTGCCGACGACGATCATGCGCTTCATATGGCTTCTCCACCCCGGGCAGTCCGGAGCCAGGTGATCCTGGCGACTGAAAAGAAACAAGCGCCCGCGATTCAGGTGTAGTTCTGCGTAACTCGGCAATCGTGGGATCCCGCCAATGCGCCGCGGGACCTCCGTCGCGGATCACAAAGAGATCGGTGAGCACCATGGGTATCGACGCTACTGCAGCTGTTTGCTGTGTGGGGCTTTCTCGGGTATGAGGTCGATCAGGGCGCGAAGGCCTCAGCCCCAACGGTGTGATGGTTGGGCAATCGGGTGGGGTCGACGTGGTCGGCAAGGTAGATCATGGCGGCCTCGGGGGCCATGCCGAAAGCGACGGCCACTAGCTTGGGGTACATGGTGTTGACGAGGTCGACCAGGCGGGTGCTGCGAACCGTTCGCGGCGCCCGGTCGAACCCGTCGAGGACGCCTCCAGCCACCCGACCCCCTTTCACCAGCGGTGGGGGCGCTGTTCAACGACTCAAATCAAAGACCTCAACCCGTGTCGCAGGTGGCCAACTCCCCCCTCGGACACAACTGTGATGGGTCGGGTCATGGGTTACACCCGGGTCGTCAGACGCTGACAGCCCCGGTCTGTACCGGGGCTGTCGGTATCTCGAGCCGGCCGCGTCAGCTACCTGCGGCCGGGACGTCGTCGGTAGTGAGGGGCTGGTCTCCCGTGTCGACCAGAAACACCGCAAGCAGCTCCGCGGGCTCGGTGGCGCTGGCGTTCTCACTGACCAGGTGATGTGCCCCCGGGGTTTCCTTCCAGGTCTCGCCGGCGCGGTAGACGCGCATCGCCTCGCCCTCAACCTGACTGCGGATGAGCCCGGAAATGACGTAGGCCATGATGAAGGCCGACCGCGCGTGGTGGTGCGCGGCGTTCTTGGCCCCCGGCGGATAGCTGACGCTCACACCCACCAGCGATTTTCCCGGGACGTTGGTCGGCTCGTCAAATACTTGACGGACCACCGACTTTGGAGCTGCCTGACCGGTATCCGGCGCCGAGCCGGTGCACGCGGCCACCAGTAGGGCGGCTGATACCGCGAGCAAAGCTTTTGCACGCATTCTGCTGACGTCCCTTCGCATGGAGGAATTCACACCCGCGCCGGTGCTGCGCGGTGAGCGATCGCCTTCATGGTGTCGCCGAGGGTCAGAATAGATACCGCCAGCAGAACGGTGTCTTTGATGAGGAATTGGCCGGTCATGGACAACAGGGGAAATCCACCGGCCGACGCCTCAGCCACGCCCGGTGTCGTGATGACGAACGACAGGGTGCTGACGAAAAGCACTATCGCCAACACGCTTCCGATCAGTGAAATCCGCGGATACCAGGGCTTCACCACCAGCAACACGGCGGTGGTGATCTCCACGACGCCGAGGATCGATGAGAACGTCTCGACGCTGAACACGCTGTACAGCCAACCCATGAAGGGACTGTTGGCTACCAGGGGTTGAATGTTGAGGGCCTCGTAGGAGCAGAACTTGAATATCCCGATCCAGCCGATGACGATGGCCAGCCCATAGCGAGCGACGATATGCGCCAGGTCATTGACGATCGGGGCGTTATTTTGGCAGACAGCGGTCAAGTCGGTTTTGGTGGACATGTTCTCGGTACCTTTCGATGAAAGCGGTCAGATGAATTGGGAGGAGCTGGGGTTCAGACGAAGGTGAAGAGCCGGTCGTGGTCGAACCGCGAAATGGGGTTGCTGTAGGTCTTCGTGGCGTCCGGGTAGCCGAGGGCCAGCAGCACCGTCGTGGTGTATCCGGTTTCGCGGATCTTGAATGCCGTATCGACGCTGGCCGGGTCGAAACCTTCCAGCGGCGTCGCGTCGAATCCCAGCTCGGCGGCCGCCATCACGGTCATCCCCAGCGCCAGGTAGGCCTGCTTCTCCATCCAGTGGGACAGATCCTTGTAGCCGTAGGTGCGCAGGTCGAGGAAGTCGCGGGTCATCGATTCCCAGTGCGACTGCTTGGCGGGGTCGGGGAACCGGCCATCGGCCCGCTCTTTGCTGAACACCTCCTCGAGGTGGCGGTCGGGCAGATCGGCCCGAGTGGTGAAAATGATGACGTGCGAGGCGTCCCGGATCTTGCCGCCGTTGTCGAGGAATCGGTCGCCCAGATTGGCAGCGAGCCGCTCCTTGCCTTCGGGCGTGCCGAGTACGTAGTAGCGGCTGGCCTGCACGTTCACCGATGACGGCGTCGAGCGCAGGAACCGCAGCAGCTGCTGCAGGGACTGGGCGGGGATGGTCTTGCTGGAGTCAAAATATCTCGTGAGGTGCTTGCTCATGAGGTTGTCGAGGTCCATGTCAATTCGCTTTCTTCGCAAGAGGTTTGAGTGATGACGGGGTAGGCGCCGGCACCGGCAGCCTGATTTACGCGGCGGTGCCGGCGGTGGGGATGTCGATGACGGTCTGGTTGACGTTGTTGATGTAGTTGGTCAGCAAGGCCTGGACGGCGACGGTGATGATCGCCAAGATCTGCGAGTCGCTGTACCCGGCGCTTCGCACGGCGGCCAGGTCGGCATCGTTGACCTTCCTCTGGGTTTCAACCAGCCGCTGGGCGAAGCGAGCGACGGCGGCCCGCTTGGGGTCAATCGAGCTACCGGATCGCGCCAGGTCGATGTCGTCGTCCGACATGCCGCCGAGCTCGGCGGAGACGTACGAGTGCACCGCCAGGCAGTAATCGCAACCGTTGGCTGCCGACACCGCCAGCGCAATGCTGTGCCGGGTCTTGGCGTCGAGAACTCGAGCCCAAACTGCCTTGCAGAGACAAGACGACGTCCAGAACGGTCGGATTCGAGGCAAGCATCGTGAACATGTTCGGAACGAACCCGAACTGTTTGCCGACGTTGCCCAGAACCCGCTGCGTGTCGTCGGTGATGTCGTCGGATGCGGGGGTGGTCAGGCGTGACATGGCGGACATCCTCCAGTAGGTGTAGGTAACTTTTCTGGGCCGTCTGGCCCATTTCCAGAGTGAACACCCATCCGGACTGGGTTGTCAAGCCCAGTTTCGGTACGATGGTGACCATGACCGGCAAAACCGCAGTCCAAGCGCCCCGCAAGCTCACCAAAAAGGGTGAGGCGACACGGGCGCGAATCCTCGAGCACGCCGCAGAGCTCATCCACACCCAGGGCGTCGCCGCAACGAACAATCAGCAGCTCCGTCACATCACCGGCGTCAGCGGGTCCCAGCTCAATCACTATTTCCCGACCAAAGAAAGCCTCGTCCTAGCCGTGATCGAATGGCAGGCCGAGCACGTCCTGCATTTCTATGGCGGTGAGCAATTCGCCGGCTTCGAGACCGTCGATTCGCTTCGGGCCTGGGTGGACTACTACGTCACCCACGACAGCGCCTACCGAGACGGCTGCACCCTCGGGTCCCTGGCGAGCCAGATCATCAAGTCAGACCTGGAGGTGCACGACGAGCTGGCCCAAGCGTTCGCGCAGTGGCGGGACATCTTCCGCGACGGGCTTCAGCGCATGCAGAACCTCGGCCGCATCAGCGCCGACGCGGACCCCACACAGCTGGCCGATCTGCTGTTGTCGGCGTTCCAGGGCGGCATGCTCCTCAGCCAGGTCCAGCGGGATGTCACCCCGCTCAAGAACGCCCTGCATGCCGCCGTCGACCACATACAGATGCTCTCGACCTAGAGAGGGCGACCGGCGCCAGGGCGGGTGTCACCCCGGTGCGTTCCGCCCCGGCCGCCGCAGCGTGGCGGTCAACGCCGGGCCGTCGCGGGGATGGCGTTGTCGATGAGGACGGCGGCGATCGCGGCGGCGGTCGGGAACGATTCGCTGTTGAGCACTCGCGTACGGGCCGAGGCGCCATCGAGCAGCAGTGCCAGTTGTTCGCCGAGCTGTTCGGGGTTGGTGGCGCCGGCTTCGCGGGCGGTTTCGGCGAGCCGCGCGGCAATCGTGGTCTTGTAATCACGTGCGCACTGGGATGCCGGGTGTTGCGGGTCGTGGATCTCTACGGCCGCCGCGATGAACGGGCACAGCGGCGTGACCTCCTGGGCCCCGGGGGCGGACACCTCGAATACTGCGAGGAGTTTTTCGCGGGGGGTCAGGTCGGTGCGATCGAACACTCCCGCCGTGACGTCGGGATCGAATCGGCGCAGGTATTCGGCGATCAGCTCGTCCTTGCCGGCGAAGTGCTGGTAGGCCGTGCGCTTCGACACCTGGGCCACCGCGCACAGCTGGTCCATGCCGGTGCGGTTGATGCCCTGATCGCGAAACAGTTGTTGTGACGCACGCAGAATTCGCTCGCGTGCACCCCTGCCCCGCCGCACGCGTTGGGGGCCCTTCTCCAACTCCGTCATGCCTGAAGTATAGATCCGGCTGGTAACGATCGGTGTACATAGCTTGCGCTCCGGCCGACGGTCCGTTACGTTAAGCACACTGCTCGGTATACATAACGTTCCGGGCCGTTCCGGACACACATCGATTCAAATAGGAGTGATCATGGGGAAACTCGACGGCAAGGTAGCGGTAATCACCGGCGGCTCAAAGGGTTTGGCGTTGGCCGGCGCCAAGTTGTTCGTCGACGAAGGAGCTCATGTGTTCATCATGGGCCGGCACCAGGACGCGCTGGATGACGCGGTCAAGCTGATCGGCCGGAATGTCACCGCCGTGCAGGGCGATGCCGCCGACCTCGACGATCTCGACCGTTTGTATGACACCGTCCGGCAGGAAAAGGGCGCGATCGACGTGCTGTGGGCCAGCGCCGGAATGGGCGAGCAGGCAAAGCTCGGAGAGATCACCGAGGAGCACTTCCATGCCGCCTTCTGGCTGAACGCGCGCGGCACACTGTTCACCGTGCAGAAGGCCCTGCCGCTGCTCAACGACGGTGGCTCGATCCTGATGACGGGGTCGAACGCGTCGCTCAAAGGCTTTCCCGGGTGGAGCGTCTACGCCGGGAGCAAGGCCGTGCAGCAGGCCTGGGCCCGGGTATGGCTGGCCGAGTTGAAGGACAGGCGGATCCGGGTGAATGTGCTGACCCCCGGCCAGGTCGCCACCGCCAAGCAGGAGGAGCTCTTCGATGAAGAGACGAAACGGCAATTCGAATCCCTGATCCCGCGGGGAGCGATGGGCCGCGCCGAGGAGATCGCAACGGCCGCACTATTCCTCGCCTCCGACGACTCGAGCTACGTGAACGGGATGGAGCTCGTTGCCGACGGCGGCACCGCGGCGATCTGAGCAGGACCGACACCGGCATCCCACGGTCACACCCACAACGAGGAGTAGCAATGACCGAATTCGCCCAGCACCGTGCCGCCGTCGAGTCCTTCATCGACGCTATGCACGGGGGCGCGGACAACGACACCATCGCCGGTCACCTCGCCGAGGACGTGGTGCTCAACGGCCCACTCGGCGATGAACCGCTGATCGGCCGCGAGGCGGTCGTGGAGGCCATCCAGACCGTCGGCGCCTTGGCGACCGACCTCACCTACCGGGAGGTCCTCAGCGGCCCGAGTCACCACGCCGCGTTCTTCCGCCTGCAAATCGGCGACACCGCGGTCGACGGAATGGACTACTTCCTACTCGACGCCGACAGCAAGATCGCCGAGGTGACCATCTGGTGGCGTCCGCTGCCATCCGCTGTCGAGATGCAAGGCCACCTCGCCGAAGTCCTCGGCATGCAGCCCTGGGCACTACACACCATGGGCGGCTGACGATCCCGGCTGCACCGCCCTCCCCCGACCCGGACAAGCCGGGACCTCGAAAACACCGAAAGAGAGACCACGTCATGAACAGCATCAGCATCATCGGCACCGGAAACATGGCCCGCACCATCGGCGCGTTGGCAATCGCAGGCGGCAACACCGTCGAGATCATCGGCCGCGATCAGTCCAAGGCCGCAGACCTGGCCAGGGCGCTCGGCGGCAATGCCACGACGGGAGAGTTCGGCGCCGTCCCGGCCGGCGACATCGTCATCGTGGCCCTGTTGTATGCCAGCGTCGTCCCGGTCGTCACCCAGTACGGAAATGCCCTGGCGGGCAAGGTCATCGTCGACATCAGCAACCCGTTCAATGCCGCGGCCGACGGGCTGGCCATCCCCGACAGCACCTCGGTCGCGCAAGAAGTTGCCAAGGCTGTCCCGCCCGGCGCCGGCGTGGTGAAGGCGTTCAACACCCTCTTCGGGCATGTCCTGGAGCGGCGCCTGCCGCTGGATGTCTTCATCGCCGGCGATGATGCACAGGCCAAGGCGAGCGTGGCGGAGTTCGTCAAGAGCCTCGGGCTGCGCCCGCTGGATGTCGGCGGCCTGAACATGGCGCACTGGCTGGAGGGGGCGGGCCTGCTGATGATGGGTCTCGCCCGCCAGGGTGTGGGGCACTGGGACGTCGCCCTCGGAGCCACCGAATTTCCCCGCTGAGCCGCAGACCGCTCACGACATCGGCAATCGCAAGACCCATGTCCGGCGCCGAGTCGTAGGCTCGATGGGGAGATGACTCGACCGGCCCGCTTGAACCCGATGCCGGCGCGCACGTTTCGCAACCGTCGCGACGCCGGCCGGGTACTGGCCGGGTGTCTGTCCGGTTACCGCGACGCCGACGGCCTGCTGGTGCTGGGCCTGGCCCGCGGCGGCGTTCCGGTCGGCTGGGAGGTCGCCGCCGCCCTTCAGGCGCCGCTGGACGTATTCCTGGTCCGCAAGCTGGGGGTGCCGCAGTGGCCGGAACTGGCGATGGGCGCGTTGGCCAGCGGCGGCATGGTGGTGGTGAACGACCAGGTGGTCGCCGACCTCGGTATCAGCAGCGAGGCGCTGCACTCGGTGATCGAACGCGAGTCGGCCGAACTGCGACGGCGTGAGCACGCCTACCGCGGTGACCGACCGGCCGCCGACCTGCACGGCCGGGTGGTGATCCTGGTCGACGACGGCATCGCGACCGGCGCGAGCGTGCTGGCGGCGGTGCGCGCGGTCCAGGCGGCCGAGCCGGCCAGTACGGTGGTCGCGGTACCGGTCGGACCGCTCTCGGCGTGCCGCAAGATCGCCCAGGAGGCCGACGACGTGGTCTGCGCGACGATGCCCGAGCGGTTCGACGCCGTCGGCCAGAGCTATGCCGACTTTCGCCAGGTCACCGACGACGAAGTCCGCGACCTCCTGGCCACCCCGACCACCGCTGCGAGCTAGTCGGCAGGGTGCGCGACGGGCTCCTCGGAGGCCTCGTCTTCCTGGCCGACGGTCTCGGTGTCGGAAGTCTCGGCCGCGTCCTCGACGTCCTCGACGTCGTCGATCGGGACCTCCGGCTCCACGGCGGCCTCAGGGGCCTCCGGCGCGGCCGCAGGGCTGTTCTGACGGCGTTCCCGCAGCGCGTCCACGATCAGCAACAGCACGCCCAGCAAGCTCGCTCCGATACACACCCACGCCACCAGCGCATTACTGGTGACCACAGCGAATACCAACGCAGCAAGTCCTATTGCCGCCAATACCAGCGCGATGATCAGCATCGATTCACCTCCCACCCGACGAGCACACTACTCGATTCCGCCTCGTGAGGGCTCGATTGCCCGGTCAGTTGGTGCCGCGATTGAAATGGTTGAAACCGCCGCCGTCACTGCCTGCGCTGGTGTCGACCGGTGCCGCCGATCCGCGTTGGCCCAACTCCTCGAGCTGGGATTCCAGGTAGGTCTTGAGTCGGGTGCGGTATTCCCGCTCGAATGTGCGCAGCTGCTCCAACCGGCCTTCCAGCACCGTGCGCTGCTGGTTGATCGTGCCCATGATCTCGGAGTGCTTGCGCTCGGCGTCGGCCTGCAGCGCGTCGGCCTTCTCCTGGGCCTGGCGCAGCTGCGTCTCCGAGCGCGTCTGAGCATCTGCCAGCATGGCGTCGGCCCGCTGCCGGGCCTCGGCGACCGTCGTCTCCGCGGTCTGCCGGGCCTCGCTGAGGATCTGGTCGGCGTTGGCACGGGCGTCGGCCATCAGCTTCTCGGACTCGGCCCGGGCGGTGCCGGTCAGCCGGTCGGCGGTGTCCTGGGCCAGGCTCAGCACCCGTGCCGCCTTGAGGTGCTGGTCGTCGGTGGTCGGCTCCGGTGCGGCCGGCTGTGCCACCGGCTGCGGAGGCGCCGGCTCGGGGGAAGGCTCGTAGACCGGGATCGCCGAGGTGGCCTGCTGGCCGCCACCGGCGCGGGCCGCAGCCAGCTCCTGGTCGAGCTCGCTGACCCGCTGGCGCAGGTCGGCATTTTCCTCGATGAGCCGCGTCAGCTCGGTCTCCACCAGGTCGAGAAAGGCGTCGACCTCGTCCTCGTTGTAGCCGCGCTTCCCGATCGGCGGTTTGCTGAACGCGACGTTGTGCACGTCTGCCGGTGTTAGTGGCATCGTCTGCCCCCTTGGTCAGGTAGGTAGCACCGATCGGGCAAGTTTAGGTCGACCGGGAATACGCTAGCCGTGTTGTAACTGCCGCCCATCCTGTCACATCAGACGCTGGGCTCGGCAATGAGAATGATATTAAGAGTGAATTTCAAATTGCTGCCACAGAAATCACGCTTCGGCAAACATCACCGGTGAGCCCATCACCCGTCCCCGCCGGTAAGTCGCGCCCGGAGCAAGGGCAGCCCACGCCGGGGCATACCCGGGGCGGCGGCACCCGCCGGTCCGCGGGCAGCAAAGTGTCCGGCGCCCGGCCGGTGTGCGCCACGTAATTCGCTGCGGCACAGACGGGTCGATGATGCCCTGCCTGGCACGCCGGTACGCCGCGGCGGCACCGCCCCTACCGGGCCGGCCACCCGGGCCGTATTATTCACAACACCCGCCCGTAAATATTGGCGGCAGGCGACCCGAAGGCCGGGGACCGATCGGAAGGACACCTCAGGATGACAACCAATGACGTGGTCGTGGCCACCAGCGCGGCGGATTCGGCGGCCGTAGACGACGTGCGGTCCCGCTATGCCGAGCTGCTCGGCCGCCAGGCCGCGCTCGGGGCGGCAGTGTTCGCCGCGGTCGGTACCGCCGGCCCGGCCTTTGATGACGCCCACCGCGCGGTGCAGGCCTTCGTCGATCAGGTGGTGCGGCCCCAACTGCGCGCCGCGGTGGAGCTGATCTACCCCGCCTCCGCCGACGTTGAGCGATCGCGGTTGCTGGTCGAGGGTCTGCTCGGCGAGACCCAGCTGATCGAGCAGGCCGCGGCTCGCATCGCCCGCGACGCCGACCGGGTGCAGATCGCCGCACACGTCGAGTCGCTGCGCGTGCTGCTGGAGGCGCTACTGGGCAAGGTCGCCGACTTGCTGCTGCCCGCACTCGCCGAGGCCAGCGGCGTCTCGCTGGCCGATCTGGCCGCCCAACTGCCGGCGATCCCCTCCGAGATCGCCCAATCCTCCCAGCCCGGCCCGGCCGCCCACGGCCACGGCCACGGGCACGGCGGGTGCGGCTGCGGCGAGGAAGACGAGGAGATGCCCGAGCTCGACGTGCGCGAGATTCCGCACGCGATTCGGCATGCGACCGTGTTCGGGGCCTTCGACGCGGTTCCGGTCGGTGGATCGATGCTGCTTGTTGCGCCGCACGACCCCATCCCGCTGCTGCACCAGCTCGCCGAGCGCAGCGGCGGTCGGCTGGCGGTCGGCTACGAACAGCGCGGCCCGGAGGCGTGGCGGCTGCGGCTCACCCGGGTCTGAGGCCGACCGGGGCCTCAGGCGGCGTGCTGCAGCGCCAGTTCCATCCCGACGAACGCGATCAGCAGCAGCACCATGATCGACAGGTCGATGCGCACCGCGCCGATGGTCAACTGCGGTATCAGGCGCCGCAGCAGCTTCACCGGGGGGTCGGTGATGCTCATGATCAGCTCCAGGATCACCACGGTGGCACCGCGGGGGTGCCAGTCGCGGCTGAATGAGCGGATGAACTCGATGACGATCCGAGCGATCAGCAGCAGCCAGAAAACGAACAGCGCGATGCCGAGAATCGTGAAGAACAGCGCCAACGGAGTGCGACCTTACTGACGAGGGTGTGCCCGCATCAGCATCGCGCTGACCGGCCCGACTGCCGTCCCAGCCTACCGATAGGCGTAGAAGCCGGTTTCGGCGATCCGGCGGCGCTCCTCCGGGGACACGTCGACGTCGGCCGGCGACA
Source organism: Mycolicibacter terrae (assembly GCF_010727125.1). Lineage (NCBI taxonomy): Bacteria > Bacillati > Actinomycetota > Actinomycetes > Mycobacteriales > Mycobacteriaceae > Mycobacterium > Mycobacterium terrae. Next base: position 2,447,309 of record NZ_AP022564.1, read on the forward strand.
GCAGGAAGACCTTGGTCGCGACCTTGTCGAACGAGCCGCGCAGCGCGAAGGCGAGGCCCGCCGCGAAGTCCACCAGCCGCTTGGCGTCGGCGTTGTCCATCGACACCAGGTCCATGATCACCGGTGTGCCGTCGCGGAACCGCTCGCCGATGGTGCGCGCCTCGCTGTAGTCCTTGGGGCGCAACGTGGTGATCTTCGACAGCGGGCTGCTCTCGTCGAACATCATCGCCATCCGGCGGGGGTCCATCGCCAGGGCGCCGCGGGTCGAGCCGCGCAGCGAGGCGAAGCGCGAGCGTTCGAACTCGCGCGGCCGATACCGCGGGTCGCGGACGTCGTCGTCGTAGCCGCCCCGGTAGCCGGCCGGAGCCTCGTCATAGTCGCGGTCATCGAATCGGTCGTCGTAGCGGCCATCGGAACGGCCCGCGACGCGGTCGAAGACGTCCTCGGAGAACCGCTCCCCGCGGGGTGAGTAGTCGCGCGACGAGGCGCGGTCATCGCCGTCGTCGTAGTAGTCGTCGTCGTAGTCCTCCATAGGAGCCATCCCGAAGTAGGCCTTGACCTTGTGGAGTGTGCTCATCATTGGACCCTTCTCTGATGACTGTGATGAAGGTGTGACTGAAGTGACTAGTTATGGTGACGGTAACGGCCTAGAGCGCGCTGGCCCCGCAACGACACGCGGACAGGCGCAACCGGTTTCATTCCAGCCACACCAGCGATGCGAGCCGGCCGGTGCGTCCGTCGCGGCGGTGGCTGAACAGGTTCGGGTCGGCCGCCGTGCATCGCGGGTCGACGTCGATCGCCTTGACACCCAATTCCCTTAATTGCCTGGCGATTCCGGCTCGCAGATCCAGTCCGGGCGTACCGGCCGAGGTGAGCGTGCGACTGCCCGGCAACGCCGCCTCGACCTCGTCGGCCATTGCCGCGGGCACCTCGTAGTGTGGCCTGCTGACCGCCGGGCCCAGCAGAACCGAGATGTCGCCGACCTGCGCTCCCGCCGCGAGCATGCCCTCCAACGCGCGAGCCACGACGCCGTGCTGGGCGCCGACCCGCCCGGCGTGTACCGCGCCGACCACCCCCGCGCGCGCATCGGCCATCAGCACCGGCACGCAGTCGGCGGTCACCACCACCACCGCCAGCCGGGGAACGCCGGTGATCAGCGCGTCAGTCGCCTCGACAGCGGTGTCGCGGGGGCCGTCGACGAGCTCCACGCGATCGCCGTGCACCTGGTTCATCCACACCAGGCGGTCGGGACCGAGTCCGATGGCCGACGCCAGCCGGGTCCGGTTGGCCGTCACCGCGGCCGGGTCGTCGCCGACGTGATCGCCCAGGTTGAAACTGTTGAACGGAGCCATCGAGACGCCGCCGGCCCGGGTGGTCGTCACCCGCCGGACGCGAAAGGTCACCGTCCGAAGCCCGGAAACTAGTGGCGCATGAACGGCGGGACGTCGACGTCGTCGTCGTCGCAGCCGTCGTCACCGTTGCGGCCGCCGACGCTGACCGTCGCCCCATTGGTGGGGGCGGGCACGCTGACCGCGTCGACCGGGTCGAACAGCGACGAGGTCACCTTGCCGGCCTGCCCGGGGGTCACCGCGTGCCGGGCCTGACCGGTGCTTCCGGTCACCGGTTTGCGGCCCGAACCGGCCGAGTCGAAGCCCGCCGCGATCACCGTCACCCGGACCTCGTCGCCCAGCGAGTCGTCGATCACGGTGCCGAAGATGATGTTGGCCTCCGGATGAGCGGCGTCCTGAACCAGCGAGGCCGCCTCGTTGATCTCGAACAAACCCAGGTCGCTGCCGCCGGCGACGCTCATCAGCACGCCCTGGGCGCCCTCCATCGAGGCTTCCAGCAGCGGCGAGTTGATCGCGATCTCGGCGGCCTTGAGCGCCCGGCCGTCGCCCCGCGACGACCCGATACCCATCAGCGCGGTGCCCGCGCCGCTCATGATGCCCTTGACGTCGGCGAAGTCGACGTTGATCAACCCGGGGGTGGTGATCAGGTCGGTGATGCCCTGGACGCCGTTGAGCAGCACCTCGTCGGCGCTGCGGAACGCGTCCATCAGCGAGACCTGGGCGTCGCCCATCTGCAGCAGCCGGTCGTTGGGGATCACGATCAGGGTGTCGCAGCTCTCCCGCAGCGCGGCGATGCCCAATTCCGCCTGGTTGCCGCGCCGCTTGCCCTCGAAGGAGAACGGCCGGGTAACCACGCCGACGGTCAGCGCGCCGAGCTTGCGGGCGATGGTGGCAACCACCGGTGCGCCACCGGTGCCGGTGCCGCCGCCCTCCCCGGCGGTGACGAACACCATGTCGGCGCCGCGCAGCAGCTCCTCGATCTCGTCCTTGGCGTCTTCGGCGGCCCGACGTCCCACTTCGGGGTCGGCGCCGGCGCCGAGGCCGCGGGTGGACTCACGGCCGACGTCGAGCTTGACGTCGGCGTCGCTCATCAGCAATGCCTGTGCGTCGGTGTTGATCGCGATGAACTCGACGCCTTTGAGGCCCTGTTCGATCATCCGATTGACGGCGTTGACTCCGCCACCACCGATACCCACGACTTTGATGACGGCCAGATAGTTGTGCGGTGGGGTCATCGTTCGTCTTCCTCCCTGGTGGGATTGGATTCCTCTCTGGGGCCTGTCTGCAGAACTCCCCGTACTGCCTTCCGGCAAACCCTCAACCTCAACCAAAGGCTTAGAGTTATGTCAAGTTGTTCCACGCAACCGCCACAGTAGGGCCGCCGAGGCCGTCACCGGCGCCGACGCGCCGAGACACGCCGGGCGAATTTTATTGGCGCTCGGGCTGATCCCCCGCCCGCCCGCGCTAGCGGACGGTGGGCAGGTCCGGACTGGACACGTCGTAGGTGTGTCCGGGCTGGGTGAGCAACGCCGCCAGCTTCTGCGCCTTCTCCGCGGTGCGATCGGTGTTGCCCCAGACCACCACCCTGCCGTCGATCAGCGTCAGGGTGATCGAGGCGACCGACGGGGCGGCCACCCGGCCGACCTGGCCGGCGACCTCCGGGGCCAGCGCGGTCATCACCTGCAGCGCGGCCCGGCTGGCCGGGTCCGTCGGCCCGGGGTTGTCGACATCGAAGATCGGCAGCATCCCCGGCGGCGGCGCCGTCGCGAAGTCGACGCCGTCCCGATCGAACAGGTGCGGACCGTCCGGAAAGTCCTTGAACACCACCGCGACCCGCTCGACCACCGAAATACCCAGGGCCGACGGGTACTGCCGCTGCACCCGGGCGCTGGCCACCCGCCGGATCGCGGCGACCCGCTCGGCGACACCGCCGGTGTCGACCTGCAGCAGCGGGGTGCCGAGCTGCACCTTCGCGACGTCGAGCACCTCTTCGCGCGTCACCGCCGCGATCCCGGTCACCTCGATGTCGCGAACCGCCATCACCGGCGTGAAGTACAGGATGAGCCCGAGCCCGACGACGACGACCAGCGCGAGAAATGTGGCCAGCGCCATCTTCAGGCCTTGCACGGTACCCCGCGGGACACCTCGGGCCGGCTCGGAGGAGCCGGCCCGCAGCCGCCGCTTGGCCTCCCGGCGGGCTTGCTCGATCGCCTCGGCGCGCGCCTGCGCGGCGCGCCGCTCGGCGCGTTCCCGCCGTGCCCGCCGCCGCGGGCCCTCGACCTCCGCCGGCTCCTCGGGTTTCTCGGCGGATTCGGGTTCTACGGCGTCTTCGGCGGCCTGCGGCTCGTCGATATCCACCGGGTCATCCGGTGGTACGTCGGGGGTTTCGGGGGGAACGGTCACAGCACGCCCGGGCGGCCGGGAAAGGTCCGGGCGGCCCGCGCCCGCAGCGCGGTCACGATCTCCGGGCCCAGCACGGTCACGTCGCCGGCGCCCATGGTGACGATCACGTCGTCGGGCCCGGCGGCCGTCGCCACCACTTCGGGCACCGCGGCGAAATCCGGCAGATAGTGCACCGGCACGCTCACGTGCTCGGCGACACTCGCCCCGCTCACGCCGGGCAACGGCTGCTCGCGCGCACCGTAGACATCGAGCACGAAGACCTCGTCGGCGCCGTCCAGCGAGCGGCCGAACTCGGCGGCGAAAGCCTTTGTCCGCGAGTACAAATGCGGCTGGAATACCACCAGGCTGCGCCCGGTCCCGCGTTCGGCGAGCAGCGCGCGCACGGCGGTCAGCGTCGCGGCGATCTCGGTGGGATGGTGCGCGTAGTCGTCGAAGACCCGCACCGAATCGCCGTTACCGGCCGAGCCCACCAACTCGAACCTGCGCCGCACCCCGTCGAACCCGACCAGGCCGTCGAGCACCGCGTCCAACGGTGCGCCGACCTCGACCGCCGCCAACAGCGCACCCAGCGCGTTGAGCGCCATGTGCCGGCCCGGCACCCCCAGCCGCATCGCCGCCCGGTGGGTCGATCCGGCCAGCGCGATCTCCGCGACGGCACCGGTGCCCTGCTGCTCCCAGCTCAACAGGGACCCGGCCAGCTGTTGCCCGCCGGGGGCCTCGGTGCCGTAGCGCAGCACTCGGATGCCCTGTGCCGCAGTACGATCAGCCAGCGCGGCGGCGCCGGGATCGTCGACACACACCACCACCGCCCCGCCCGGCGTGATGCGCTCCACGAAAGCGTCGAACACCTGCGTGTAGGCCTCGGGGCTGCCGAAGAAGTCGAGGTGATCGGCTTCGACGTTGGTCACCACCGCCACGTTCGGGGTGTACTCCAACAGCGAGCCGTCGCTCTCGTCGGCCTCGGCGACGAAGAACGGTCCGCTGCCGTGGTGGGCGTTGGTGCCGGCTTCGGCACCGGCGGAACCCAACTCGCCCCCGACCGCGAACGACGGGTCCAGCCCGCAGTGTTGCAGCGCGACCACCAACATCGAGGTGGTGGTCGTCTTGCCGTGGGTGCCGGTGACCATCAAGGTGGTGCGCCCGGCCATCAGCTTGGCCAGCACCGCGGGCCGCAGCACCACCGGGATGCCGCGGCGGCGTGCCTCGACGAGTTCGGGATTGGTCTTGGGGATCGCCGCGTGGGTGGTGACCACGGTGGTGACGCCGCCGGGCAACAAATCCAGGGCCGAGGCGTCGTGACCGATCCGGACCTGCGCACCGCGGGCCCGCAGCGCGTGAATCCCGCGCGATTCCTTGGCGTCCGATCCCGACACCAGGCCGCCACGGTCCAGCAGGATGCGGGCGATACCGGACATGCCCGCTCCCCCGATACCGACCATGTGCACCCGGCTCAGCTCCGGCGGCAGCTGCTGGGCGTTCATGCGCTACTCCCGGAGCGCCGGGCGGCCACTGCGACATCCAGCGCGACGGAAGCCACCCGTCGCGCGGCCTCGGGGTGTCCGGCCAGGGCGGCGGCGCTGGTCATGGCCGCCAGCCGCGCCTCGTCGGTGAGCATTCCCGCGACGGTGCCGGCCACGAAATCCGGTGTCAGCGCCGCGTCGTCGACCAGTACCCCGCCGCCGGCGTTGACCACCGGCAGCGCGTTGAGCCGCTGCTCGCCGTTGCCGATCGGCAACGGCACATACACCGCCGGCAGCCCGACCGCCGATACCTCGGCGACCGTCATCGCTCCGGATCGGCAGATCGCCAGGTCGGCAGCGGCATAGGCCAGGTCCATCCGGTCCAGGTAGGGCACCGCGACATAGGGCGGATCGCCGTGGGCGGGCTGAGGGAGGTCCAGGGTGTTCTTCGGCCCGTGCGCATGCAGCACCGAAACCCCGGCAGCGGCAAGGTGTTTGGCTGCCCCGGCCACGGCCTGGTTGATCGACCGGGCACCTTGCGAGCCGCCGAACACCAGCAGCACCCGGGCATCGTCGGCGAAGCCGAAGTGGGCGCGAGCCGTTGCCCGCAGCGCCGACCGGTCCAGCGTGGTGATCGCCGCGCGGACCGGCACCCCGACCACCTCCGGGTGCGCCAGCCCGCAATCGGCGACGGCCGAGAGCACCCGCTGCGCCCCCCGCGCCCCGATCCGGTTGGCCAGCCCGGCGCGGGCGTTGGCCTCATGGATCACCACCGGGACCCGGCCCCTGCCGATGCCCCGCGCGGCCAGGTACGCCGGCAGCGACACGTAGCCGCCGAAGCCGATCACCACGTCGGCCTGGACGGCGCGCAGCAACGCCCGGGTCTCCCGGACGGCCCGCAGCACCCGCAGCGGCAACCGGACCAGGTCGGCGTTGATCTTGCGGGGCAACGGCACCGGGGTGATCAACTCCAAGTCGTAACCGCGCGCGGGCACCAGCCTGGTCTCCAGGCCGCGGGCGGTGCCCAGGGCGGTGATCCGGACGCGCGAGTCCAAGGTGCGCAGCGCATCGGCGACGGCCATCGCGGGTTCGACGTGGCCGGCGGTACCGCCGCCGGCCAGGACAACCGATATCGCGCGGTCCGGCTTGCTGACCGAGTCGTTCACTCCCCTAACGCTGACCTTCCAATGCGCGGGCGCGCCCGCCGTTCGGGCGCGGGCTGGCGTGTCGCCGGCCGCCTCCATTTTGCCCTGCGCGGCCCGCGCTCCGCCGTCCGGTCGACCGGGCCGGTGCCCGGCCGTTGCCCCGCTGGCGTCCGGCCGGTTGCGGCCGGGACCGCAGCCGGTCGCGCAGCGCCTCGATCCGGGTCGGGGTGTAGGGCTCCGGCAGCGGCAGCCGCAGGATCCGGTTCATCCGGTCGTCGGCGCCGGCGCGCAGCGCGGCGACGGCCTCCGGCTCGTGGCGTGCTGCGTTGGCCATGATGCCGATCATGAACAGCGTTGTTGCCGTGGAGGTTCCACCAGCAGATATCAGCGGCAGCTGGATTCCGGTGACCGGCAGCAGCCCGATCACGTAGCCGACGTTGATGAACGACTGGCCGATCACCCACATGGTGGTGGTGGCGGTCAGCAGCCGCAGGAACGGGTCGGCGGAGCGCTTGGCGATGCGCATGCCGGTGTAGGCGAACAGGCCGAACAGTGCCAGCAGCCCGAATCCGCCGATGAAGCCGAGCTCCTCACCGATGATCGCGAAGATGAAGTCGTTGTGCGCGTTGGGCAGATAGTTCCACTTCGCGGTGCCCTGGCCCAGTCCGTCGCCGAAGATCCCACCGTTGGCCAGCGCGAACTTGGCCTGCCGGGCCTGATAGCCGGCGCCCTGCACGTCGGCGTCGGGGTCCAGCCAGGACCGCACCCGGTCGGAACGGTAGCCCTCGGTCACCGCCATGATCGCGGCGGCGGCGACGATGGCCGCCAGCGACGAGATGAAGACCCGCAACGGCAGGCCGGCATACCACAGCAGCGCCAGCAGGATGATGCCCAGCGAAACCGTCTGCCCCAGGTCGGGCTGGACCACGATCAGCACCAGTGCGACCCCTGCGGCCGGTACCAGCGGGACCAGCATCTCGCCCAGCGACGCCCGCTCCATGCGCCGGGCCGCCAACAGGTGTGCTCCCCAGATGGCGAACGCGATCTTGGCCAGTTCGGAGGGCTGCATGGAGAAGCCGTAGACGACGAACCAGCCCCGGGAGCCGTTGGACAGGGTGCCGATGCCGGGGATCAGCACCAACACCAGCAACACGATGGTGAACGCGTAGCCGGCAAAAGCCGTGCGGCGCATGAACCGTACCGGCATCCGCAGCGCCACGTAGCACCCGAACAACCCGATCACCGTCCAGAGCACCTGCTTGCCGAAGATCCGCCACGCCGAGCCGTCGGCACCGTAGGACTCCACCCCCGAGGCGGACAGCACCATGATCAGCCCGAGCGTGGTCAGCAACGCGGCGATGGCGACGATCAGGTGAAACGAGGTCATCGGGCGGCCCAGCCACGCGCCGAATCGGGTGCGCGGTTCGGTCTTGGCCGGTTTTTCGGCGGTGGCCTCTGCGGTGGCGTCCGCGCCGTCGGATGCAGCATCGCGCCGCCGCAGCCGGTCCAGCAGGCCGAGCACGCCGATCACACCGACCCTGCCGCGGATCGCGCGGCGGCCGCGAACGCATCGCCCCGGGCGGCGTACCCGGAGAACTGGTCGAACGATGCCCCCGCCGGGGCCAGCAGTACGGTGTCGCCGGGCCGGGCCAGGCTGCGGGCGGCGGCCACCACCGCCGTCATCACGCGGGAGCTCAGCGGCTCATCGGACCTATCAGCTACTTGCGTCACACGAGTAACTGGAGACACGGCAGTATCACCCATATCAATATCCTCGCCTGTCACAACGTGTACGACGGGGACATCCGGTGCGTGTCGTGATAACGCCTTGGCAACCGCGGCACGATCGCGCCCGATCAACACCGCCCCGGCCAGGTGACCGGCGATCCTGGCGACCGTCGCATCGATCGAGGCGCCCTTGAGCAACCCACCGGCCACCCAGACCACCCGCGGGTAGGCCAGCACCGACGCCTCGGCCGCGTGCGGGTTGGTGGCCTTGGAGTCGTCGATGTAGCTGATGCCGTCGGCGACCACGACCAGTTCGGCGCGGTGCCGGCCGACCTGGAACGACGCCAGCGCCTGCGCGATCGCCGCGGGCGGCACGTCCACGCTGCGGGCCAGTGCGGCGGCGGCCAGCGCGTCCAGCGTTCCGACCGGTCCGGGCACCGGTATGGACGACACCGGCGCCAGCACCACCCCGTCGGCGAAGGCACGATCGACCAACATGCCCTCGACGACCCCGATCTCGCCGGCCCCCGGCTCACCGAGCCGGAAACCTGCCTTCACCGGGGCGGAGGCCGCACCCAGCAGCGCAGCCGCGCGGGCGTCGTCCATGCCGACCACCGCCACCCGGCCGGCCAGCGCGCGCGCCTTGTCGGCGGTGTAGGCGGCCATGCCGCCGTGCCAGTCCAGGTGGTCTTCGGCGATGTTGAGCACCGCGCCCGCCTCCGGACGCAGCGACGGCGCCCAGTGCAACTGGAAACTGGACAACTCCACGGCCAGCAGCTCGGCCGGCTCCCCCAACACGTCCAGCACCGGGCTGCCGATGTTGCCGCACAACCGGGCGCTTCGGCCCGCCGCGGACAGCATGGCGTGCAGCATCGACGTCGTGGTGGTCTTGCCGTTGGTGCCGGTCACCACCAGCCAACGCCGCGGTGGTCCGTAGTGCCCGGCCGCGTCGAGCCGCCAGGCCAATTCGACGTCGCCCCAGATCGGCACGCCGGCGCCGGCCGCGGCGGACAGCACCGGCGTGCCGGGCGGAAACCCGGGGCTGGTGACCACCAGCGCGTAGTCGGCGATCCGCGACGCGGCCTGGGCCGGGCTCAGCGTCGTGAACTCGGCGTACCGGAGCAACGCGGCGGGATCGTCGTCACAGAGCGTCAGCTCCAGTCCCAGCGGCGCCAACGCGCCCAGCACCGCCCGGCCGGTCACCCCGGCGCCGGCGACAAGCACCCGCGCACCGGGCTCCAGCACACTCAGCACCTCAGCCGCCGACCGCGGTGAACCACTCGCCGTAGAACATGGAGACGCCCAATCCGCAGGCGATGGCCGTCAGCAGCCAGAACCGGATGATCACGGTGGTCTCGGCCCAACCGGCCAGCTCGAAGTGATGATGGAACGGCGCCATTCGGAACACCCGGCGGCCGGTGCTGCGAAACGCCAGGATCTGCACGACGACCGAGGTGATCTCGGCGACGAAGAGCCCCCCGAGCACCACCGCGAGGATCTCGGTGCGGGTGGTGATCGACAGCCCGGCGATCACCCCGCCCAACGCCAGCGACCCGGTGTCGCCCATGAAGATTTTGGCCGGTGCGGCGTTCCACCACAAAAACCCGATGCAGGCGCCGGCGGTCGCGGCGGCGATCAGCGCCAGGTCCAGCGGATCGCGGACGTTGTAGCAGCCCAGCCCGGGCGCGCTGGCACAGGCGTTGCGATGCTGCATCACGGTGATCAACACGTAGGCGGCGCTGACCATCGCCATGGCCCCGGCGGCCAACCCGTCCAAGCCGTCGGTGAAGTTGACCGCGTTCGACCAGGCGCTGACGATCAGGATGACGAACAGCACGAAGACCGCCGCGGGCAGTGTGACCGTGGCGATCTCACGCACATAGGACAGCTGCTGGGAGCCCGGGGTCAGGCCGGAGCCGTTGCGGAAACCGAGCACCAGCAGACCGAACAGCGTCGCCGCGGTCACCTGCCCGACGGTCTTGGCGGTCTTGTTCAGGCCCAGGTTGCGCGACCGGCGGATCTTGATCAGGTCGTCGACGAAACCGACTGCGCCCAGTGCGGTGGCCAGTCCCAGCACCAGCAGCCCGGACGCTGTCGGCCCGGTGCCGTAGAACACCAGCCCGGCCAGCTGAGCGGTCAGGTAGCCGGCCCAGATCCCGGCCACGATCGCCACACCGCCCATCGACGGGGTGCCGCGTTTGGTCTGATGGCTGGGTGGGCCGTCCTCGCGGATCTCCTGGCCGAACCCCTGTTTGGTGAACAGCCCGATCAGCACCGGGGTCAGCAGGATCGCGACCAGCAGCGCGACACCGGCCGCGACGAGGGTCATTATCATCCGCGATCTCCTGCATCGTCGCTGAGCAGAGCGTCGGCCAAGGTGGTCAACCCGGCGGAGTTCGAGGCCTTGACCAACACCACGTCGCCGGGCCGCAGTTCGGCGCGCAACAGGGCGAGGGCGGCGTCGACGTCGGCCACCGCGGTCGCCTCGGCGCCCCAGGATCCCTCCATGACCGCGCCATGGTGCATCGCGCCCATCGATCTCCCTACTCCGACGACAATGAGACGAGACACATCTAAGCGCACCGCGAGCCGCCCGATGCGGTCATGCTCGGATATCGCGTCCTCGCCCAGCTCAGCCATCTCCCCGAGCACCGCCCAGCTGCGCCGGTTCGGCATCGCCGGATCCTCGCCACGGGCGATCCAGGCCAGCGCCTGCAGTGCGGCCCGCATCGAATCCGGGTTGGCGTTGTAGGCGTCGTCGATCACCGTCACCCCGTCCGAGCGGGTGCTGACCTGCATCCGGTGCCGCGAGACCGGCCCGGCGCCGGCCAGCGCGGCGGCCACCTGCGCGCCGGTGGCGCCGCACTCCAGCGCGACCGCGGCCGCACACAGTGCGTTGGAGACCTGGTGGTCCCCGGACACCCCGAGCTGCAGCTCGGTCTGGACGTCGCCCGCGTGCAGGGTGAAGCGCGGGCGGGCCAGCGCGTCGAGCACCACCGCCCCGGCCCAAACGTCGGCGCGGGCCGCGCGGCTGACCCGCAGCACCCGCGCAGCGGTCTTGTCGGCCATCGCGGCCACCGCCGGGTCATCGACGTTGAGGATCACCACGCCGGATTCCGGAACAGCTTGGGCCAGCTCGGCTTTGGTCTCGGCGATCGCTTCGCGGGAACCGAACTCGCCCAGGTGCGCGGTCCCGACGTTGAGCACCACCGCTATCTGCGGCGGCGCGATGGCGGCCAGCGCCGCGATGTTGCCGCGGCGCCGTGCTGAGAGTTCCAGCACCAGGAAGTCGGTGTTCTCGTCGGCCCGCAGCACGGTCCAGGGATGCCCCAGCTCGTTGTTGAACGACCCGGGTGGGGCCACCACCTGTCCCAGCGGCGCCAGCACCGCGGCCAGCATGTCCTTGGTGGAGGTCTTGCCCGACGAGCCGGTGACCCCGATGATCGTCAGTCCCTTGCCCACCAACACCGCCGACACCGCCGCGGCGAGGTCGGCCAGCGCAGCCAGCACCGCGGCACCGGACCCGACGGCGTCGTCGTGTTCGAGCGCGCCCGACCGACTGGCCGATGCCGGTTCCGCCGGGCTCACCACGATCGCCGGCACCCCGACCGGGCGGGCGGCCAGCACCGCTACCGCGCCGGCGGCCACCGCCGCGCCGGCGTGGTCGTGGCCATCGGCACGCGCCCCGGGCAACGCCAGGAACAGCGAGCCGGGCGTGACGCGCCGGGAGTCGAACTCCACCGTCCCGCTGACGGTGGTCCGGGCGGCCTGCTCCGGTGAGATATCGGCGAGCCGGCCACCGACGATCGCGGCGATCTCCGCGACGGTCAGCGCGATCACCGGTGCTCCTCGCGCGCTTCCAGCGCCTGGGCCAGCTCGATGCGGTCGTCGAAGGGCTGGGTTCGCCCGCCGGCGGTCTGCCCGGTCTCGTGGCCTTTACCGGCGACCAGCACCACATCGCCCGGCCGAGCCCAGCGCACCGCGTGCTCGATCGCGGCCCGCCGGTCACCGATCTCGATCACCTCGGCGGGGCCGTCGGCGGCACCGGCCAGAATCGCCCGCCGGATGTCGGCCGGGTCCTCTCCCCGGGGGTTGTCGTCGGTGACGACGACCAGGTCGGCGGAGTCCGCGGCGATCCGGCCCATCGGGCCGCGCTTGCCGTGGTCGCGGTCGCCGCCGGCGCCGAACACCACGGCCAGCCGCCCGGTGGTGTCGCGCAGGTCCTGGCGCAGGGTCGCCAGCACCGCGGCCAGCGCGCCCGGCTTGTGCGCGTAGTCGACCAGCGCCAGGAAGTCCTGGCCGCGGTCGACCGGCTCCGTTCGGCCCGGCACCCGGGCGTCGCGCAGGCCGGGGGCCGCCTGCTCCGGCGACACCCCCACCGCGTCGAGTATCGCCAGCGCCACAAGACAATTGGCGACGTTGTAGTCGCCGGGCAGCCCGATGCCGACCGGATGGCGCACGCCGGCCGGGTCGACCGCCACGAATTGTGCGCCGGCGGGTCCGGCGGTTTCGGTGTCGGACCGCTCGATGCCCCACTGCGCCGGCCTGCCGGTCGCGCTGACGGTGATCGGCGCCGTCGCGCGCGCCGCCATCGCCTCGCCGGCCTCGTCGTCCACACAGACCACCGCCGTGGCCGCGTGCAGGGGCGACGCCGGGTCGAACAATCGGGCCTTGGCCTGGAAGTAGTCCGCCATGGTCGGGTGGAAGTCCAGGTGGTCGCGGGACAGGTTGGTGAACGCGCCGACCGCGAAGCGGGTGCCGTCGACCCGGCCCAGCGTCAGCGCGTGGCTGGACACCTCCATCACCACGGTATCCACCCCGCGCTCGGCCATCACCGCCAGCAGCGCCTGCAGCGCCGGGGCCTCGGGGGTGGTCAGCGCGCTGGGCAGATCGACGCCGTCGATGCGGACGCCCACGGTGCCGATGAGTCCGGCGGTTCGACCGGCGGCCCGCAACCCGGCCTCGACCAGATAGGTGGTGGTGGTCTTTCCGGCGGTCCCGGTGATCCCGATGACCGTGAGCCGCTCGCAGGGATGCCGGTAGACCTCTGCGGCCAGTTCGCCGAGCACTGTGCGGGGATCCGGATGAACCAGCACGGGAGTATCGGGCGCCATTGCGCTGTCGGCGATCTCGCGGGCCCCCGCACCGTCGGAGAGCACCGCCGCCGCACCACGGGCAACCGCCTCGGCCACGAACCGCGCACCGTGGGTCGTCGCGCCGGGCAGCGCCGCGAACAGGTCTCCGGGTTGGACGTCCTGGGCGCGCAGGGTCAGCCCGGTGATCGCCAGCTCCGGCACCACCTCACCGGTTGCCGCGACCGCCCCGATCCGGGCGGCCAGCGCCGGCAGCGGCATTCCGTCGCCGACATCAGGGCGAATTGCGGCAGACACCGCCGATCACCTCCATCCGCTGCGGCCGGGTCGTCAGGACCGGACCTGAGACTACCCAGGCGGGCAGTGACAGCGCGGTGGCGTTCGCCGATCAGCTGTCCGAGCCGGAGGAAGGAGGCGGCATGGAATCAAACATGCACTTGAAATCCCCTGGCGGACAGCCGTACTTGGTGGGGTCCGGCACGTCCTCGCAGGCTCCGGTCTTTGTGTTGATGAAGCAGGCACTGGCCTGATATCCACCCGAGACGCCGGGTTCATACCCATGTCCGCTCGCGACGGGAGTGCCGAGCAACCCCACGGCAACGATGCCGGTCGCAGCCGCGAGAACCGCCGGAACTCGCTTACCGTTCGCAATTGCTTGTCGGGCCATCATCGACCCTTTCTTTCGGCGCCGGCAGCCTTTATCCGGCGATGCCGGAACGATAACCCCGGAATCGATGCCCGTAACGAGGAATCACGTCGATTTTTCCGGACTTCGGTCTATCGAGCATGTGTTCCCCGGGCTCAATTTCTGTCAGGTCGCCAACGGCTACAGGGCCTGCAGAACGAACGGCGGTCCGGGGTCGGGCGACAGCGGGACGTTGTGGCGCTGCAGCAACCAGGCGGCGATGTTGTGGAACAGCGGCGCCCCCGAGGTCCCCGGTGATCCGTCCGCGGCGCGATGCGGGTTGTCCATCATCAGGCCGATGACATAGCGCGGGTTGTCCGCGGGCGCTATCCCGGCGAAGGTGATCCAGTAGACGTCGTCGTAGTAGCAGCCACAGGCGGAGTTGATCTGCTGGGCGGTTCCGGTCTTTCCGGCGATCTGGTAGCCGTCGACCGCGGCCTGCCAGCCGGTGCCCTGTTGGACGCCGGTCGGGTCGCGCTGCACCACCGAACGCAGCATGTTGCGCACGGTCGCCGCGGTCTGCTCGGAAACGACCCGCACACCCTCCGGGCGAGGTTCCTCGGTGCGGCTGCCGTCGGGGGCGATGGTCGCCTTGATGATCCGCGGCGGGATCCGCAGCCCGTCGTTGGCGACGGCCTGGTACATGCCGGCCATCTGCAGCAGTGTCATCGAAAGGCCTTGACCGATGGGCAGGTTGGCGAACGAGCTGCCCGACCACTGATCGACCGGCGGAACCACACCGGCACTCTCGCCGGGAAGTGCCACGCCGGTGCGCTGCCCCAGACCGAACTTCTCCAGCATCTCGAACCAACGCTGCGGTCCCACCCGCTGTGCCAGCATCAGGGTTCCGACATTGGAGGACTTACCGAAGATCCCGGTCGTGGTGTACGGCGCGACGCCGTGCTCCCAGGCGTCGCTGACGGTGACGTCGGCGATGTTGATCGAACCGGGGACCTGCAGAACCTCATCGGGGTTGCTCAGTCCGTACTCGATGACCGAGGCGGCGGTGATGATCTTGTTCACCGAGCCGGGCTCGAACGGCGTCGACACCGCTGGATTGCCGAGCTGCCGGTCCTCCTGGCGCCCGATGTCCTGGGACGGGTCGAAGGTGTTGTCGCCGGCCATCGCCAGTACCTCGCCGCTCTTGGCGTCGAGCACCACCGCGCTGACATTGCGGGCGCCGGAGACGTTCTTGGCCTGCTGAACCTGCTGCTGGACGTAGAACTGGATGTCATCGTCGAGGGTGAGCTGGATCGTCGACCCGTTGACGGCCCGGTGACGATTGCGGTAGCTGCCCGGGATCACCACCCCGTCGGAGCCGCGGTCGTAGGTGATCGAACCGTCCGTGCCGGCCAGCACGGCGTCCATCGAGTCCTCGAGGCCCAACAGGCCGTGGCCGTCCCAGTCGATACCGCCAATGATGTTGGCCGCCAACGACCCACCCGGGTACTGCCGCAGGTCCTGACGCTCGCTGCCGACTTCGGGGCACTTGTCGGTGATCGCCTCGGCCAGCGCCGGCTCGACGGCGCGGGCCAGATAGACGAACGTCTCGTTGCTGCGCAGCTTCTTCAGCAGCGTCGCGGCGTCCGGCTTGTTACCGAGCCGACCGGCGATCTCCTTGGCGATCTCCTGCAGCCGGTGCTGTGGATCGGGCGCGGCGGCATTCTTCTTCTTGGCTTCTTCGAGTTGCTTGCCGACCTTGATCGGCTGGAAGGTCAAGGCCCGGGCCTCGATGGTGAACGCCAGCTTGTCGCCGGTGCGGTCGATGATGTCGCCACGCATGGCTTGTTGGACATCGGTGACCTTGAGCTGTCCGGCGGCCTCGGCACGCAGCCCCGACGCCCGCGGGACCTGCAGATAGAACAGCTGCGCCGCTGCGAGGGCCAGCACCAGGAAGATGACGGCGTTGCCGGTGCGGTGCCGGAAGACGAACGACGCGCTGCGCAGACCCAGTTCGGTGGCCGGCCGGGTGCGACGGTCGCGGGCTGAATGTCCCGCTGCCTGGGTCACTTTGGGCGACTTACCGGGTTTGGCCTGCTTGGCCTGCTTGGTCTGCTTGGCGGGTTTGGCGGGTTTGGCGGGTTTGGTCACCCGGCCGGCTCTGATGGAGCCGTCGGCGCGTCGCGCCGGGCCGGTCCGCCGCGACGGCCGTCTCATCGCGCGGCTCCCGGGACCACCGGCGACGCCAGGGCCTCCGGTGGCGGCGCGGACTGCGGCGGCAGCGCGGCCTCGGGCGGCACCGTGAACGGTGGCAGGGCGGCCTCCGGTGGCAGCGTCACGGGCGGGAGATCGAGCACCGGACCCGGAGGCGGCCCGGACAGTGGCGCACCGGGCAGGCCGGGCATTCCCGGAAGGCCCGGAATGATCAGCGGCCCACCGGGTGCAGCCGGAGCGGGCGCGGCCGGAGTGGGCGAACCGGCGCCGGGCAGATGCCGGCTGTCCAGCTTCGGTCCGGCGGGCGGCACCCGGACCGGGACCTCGACGGGCGGCGTCGCCGGCCGGTCGTCGGGCAGCTTGGTGTTCAGTGGGGGCGGCGGCGCACCGTCGGCCGGCTTGGGCACGCCGACCACCACCCAGTTGCCGGCCGGGTCCTGGACCAGATGCGCGGTGTCGCGGGTCGGGATCATCCCCAGCTCGCGAGCCGCCTCGGCCAGTGCCGGCGCGGACTCGGCGGTCAGCACGTCACGCTCGAGCGCCTCTTTCTGCTGCATCAGGACGCGGTTGCGTTCCCGGACATTGCCCAGCTGATATGAGCGCTCGGCGGCATCCGTCGACAGCCACAGGGTGATACCCAGGCCGATTCCCAGCGAGCCGATGATCAACACGACGAACGGAACCTTGGCCGCCAGCGTGCGCGGCCGCAGGTCGACCGACGCCAGCCTGGCAATCAGCCGTTCGCGCAGTGGTACACGCACTACCTTGGGCGCCTTGGCCTTTCGCGCCTTGGCTCGCGCCTTCGCCTGCTTGGTGTTCTTCGGCGGCACCGGCCGGGCAGCGGGGCGCGGTTGCGCCGCCGTCTGCGGACCCGACCGCGGCCGCGATTCACGCCCCGGCGCGGGCGCGGTCCCGTGCTGCCGGCGCGAACGCCGCGACTGCGGCGCCTCGTTCGAGCGGCGCGGCCCGGTACGGGTCTTGCCCTCGGGGCTCCGGCGGCGGTCGCCGTGCCGCGGCGCAGGAATGCGCTTGGTCGCCATCAATCCCCCCTCGATGCCGCAATCGGCCCGTCCGCAACCCGCTGCACGGCCCGCAGCCGCACCGACCCGGCCCGCGGGTTGCGCTCGATCTCATCCGGTTGGGCCCGTTCGGCGCCCCGCGTCAATGTGGTGAAACTCGGTTGGTCGCCGGGCAACTCGACCGGCAGGTCGACCGGCGTGCGCGACGTGGTCACCGCGGCGAACAACTGCTTGACGATGCGGTCCTCCAGCGATTGGTAGGACATCACCGCGATACGCCCGCCCACCGCCAGGGCGTTCAGGGCCGCCGGAAGGGCATCGCGCAGCGAGTCCAGTTCGCCGTTGACCGCGATGCGCAGCGCCTGGAAGGTCCGTTTGGCCGGATGCCCCCCGGTGCGCCGGGCCGGCGCCGGAATGGCCTCGTAGAGCAGGGCGGTCAGCTCCCCCGTCGAGGTGAACGGTGTCTGCGCCCGGCGGCGGACGATGTGCGCGGCGATCCGGGATGCGAAGCGTTCCTCGCCGAAGCGGCGCAGGATGTCCGTCAGCGCCGCCGCGTCGTAGGTGTTGATGATGTCCGCGGCCGTCAGTTCGGCCTCCGGGTCCATCCGCATGTCCAGTGGGGCGTCCTGGGCGTAGGAGAAACCCCGCTCCGCCCGGTCGAGCTGCATCGACGAAACGCCGAGGTCGAACAGCACCCCGTCGGCCGACGCCGTTGCGGACAAACCGGATTCGGCCAGTGCGGCGCTGATCCCGTCGTAACGGGTGTGCACCATGCTCAGCCGATCGGAGAAACGAGCCAGCCGGGCGCCGGCGATGTCGAGCGCGGTGGTGTCCCGGTCGAGGCCGATGACCCGCAGGCCGGGGAATTCGGTCAGGAAGCGTTCGGTGTGCCCGCCGGCCCCGAGGGTCGCATCGACGAGGGTGGCGCCCCGACCGTCGGGTGATTGCCGAGTCAGCGCGGGGGCCAGCAGTTCCACGCAGCGCTCCAGCAGTACCGGCACATGCCCGAATTCGCCCTGCTCGGCCACTGCGACACCTCCCCTCGAGTGGCAGCGCCGGGCCCCTGCCTCGAGGTCCCTGCCCGACGGCGCGGACCTGACGTTGGGGAAGTACGTCAGGGCCGGTTCGGACAGAGGCCACGAGGCACGGGCGGGCGCCTCAGATGATGTCGCTGAGTGCTTCATCGCTGGCCGCGGAGAAGTTCTCTTCATGGGTCTGCTGGTAGTCGCTCCAGGCCTGCGCGTCCCAGATCTCGAGGTAGTCGACCGATCCGATGACCACGCATTCCTTGGAGAGGTTGGCGTAGCGCCGGTGGTCCGGCGACAAGGTGATCCGACCCTGGCCGTCGGGATGCTGCTCGTCGGTGGCGGCTGCCAGGTTACGCAGGAACGCCCGCGCCTCCGGGTTGCTGCGCGACGCCTTGGCCGCGCGGCGGGCCAGCTGCTCGAACTCTGCCCGGGGGTACACGGCCAGGCTGTGATCCTGGCTCTTGGTGACCATCAACCCTCCTGCCAGCGCGTCGCGAAACTTCGCGGGCAGTGTGAGCCGCCCCTTGTCGTCGAGCTTGGGCGTGTAGGTGCCGAGAAACACCGGCCACCTCCCACCCAGTCGACAACGTTAGCCCACAATACCCCACATTCACCCACTCCGCACCATTTATAGGGCTGTCATCGCCCCCTTTCCCCACTCGATCGGCGAATTTTCGGCCCGGCGGGCCCGTCAGCACCCAGCGACGTCAGAAAACGCCCTGATCAGCCGGGCCAAAGAGAAGTGGGGCGAAGTGGGGCCGATCGCTCGGCAGGAGGCACGAGCATCGGAGGCCGGCACGCTACGCGCATGAAAAAGGGCAGCCGATCGGCTGCCCTCTCACCTCAAACGCGCCAGGTCACGGCTCGAAGCGTCGGCGGAACCGGTCCTCCATGCGGCTGGCGAACGTACCGCTGCCGCCCTTGATCCGACGCTGCTGGTTCCCACCCGCCTTGGCCGCGTCACGGGCCGCGGCGGCGTGATTCCCGGTGATGGCGAAGACCACGCCCCCGAACATCACCACGAAGCCCAACACGCTCAGGATCAGGAACCCGGGATTGACCGTCGCATAGAAGGGGATTCCGGAGACCAACATCACCAGCCCGATCAAGAACAGTGCCATACCTTGCACCCGCCGCCGGGTGGTCGGGGTACGCAGAGCACCGCCACGAACGCTGGAAGCGAACTTCGGGTCCTCGGCGTAGAGGGCGCTCTCGATCTCATCGAGCATGCGCTGTTCATGATCGGAGAGTGGCATTCGTCCCTCCTTGCCGACGGCCGCTCACATCACTGCCCACGGCTGGATACGGACTGTGCGGGCAACTACTACTGATAATACGAGGTCGACCTGCGGTGTACCACAGGCTTCCTCAGCTGATTGTAGCCGCGGTCCGACGATGCCGATCCACAACCGCCGACGTCCGCGAACCGAAACCGGATAATAGGGTACGGCGCGCCCCACTACCGACCCGGAGAGGAACCCGCACGTTGGCGACATTGCTCATCGACCTGTCGCCACATGACATGGCGAACCGTCTCGGGGATGCGCTGCGGGTGTACGTCACCGCGATGGGCTACCCGCCGGGCACCGAGAACCACCGCGCCGCGATGTGGCTGGATCACACCCGCCGCCGCGGCTGGCAGGCGGTGGCCGCCCTGGAGTGCGGGGAGACCGGTGAAGGCGGCCTCGCACCGGCGCGGCTGGGCGGCGCTGAGCTGCTGGGAATCGCCTACGGCTACTGCGGAGCACCCGACCAGTGGTGGCAGCAGCAGGTGGTGCTGGGCCTGCAGCGCCGCGGGCTGCCCCGCCCCGACATCTCGAGCCTGATGACCAGCTACTTCGAACTGACCGAGTTGCACGTGATGCCGCAGTCGCAGGGCAACGGCCTGGGCGAGGCGCTGGCGCGGCGGCTGCTCGCCGGGCGGGCCGAGGCCAACGTGCTGCTCTCCACACCGGAGATCAGCGGCGAAGGCAACCGGGCCTGGCGGCTGTACCGCCGGCTGGGTTTCATCGACGTCATCCGCGGTCACCACTTCGCCGGTGACCCCCGGCCGTTCGCGATCCTGGGACGAACACTGCCGCTGGAGCAGACATCGGCAGCGCGGAGCCCGGCCGGTCTGGCACGATGACGTCCGTGCATGTTCGGCGTTCACCCCGGCTCACCACGTACCGCCGACTGCTGGCCCTGCTGGGGCTGTTGCTCATCACCGCTCCGCTCACCGTCGGGTGCGTGCGCATCAAGGCCTCCATCACCGTCTCCCCCGACGACAAGGTCTCGGGTCAGATCGTCGCAGCGGCCAAGCCCCGCAACGACAACGACACCGGCCCTCGGCTCAACGCCGACCTGCCGTTCGCCCAGAAGATCGCGATCTCCGGCTACAACAGGGACGGCTACGTCGGCTCCCAAGCGGTGTTCTCCGACCTGACCTTCGCCGAACTGCCGCAGCTGGCCGAGATGAACCGCGATGCGGCCGGGGTGAACCTGGCGCTGCGCCGCGCCGGCAACCTGGTGATCCTCGAGGGCCGGGTGGATCTCACCTCGCTCAGCGACCCGGAGGCCGACGTCGAATTGAGCGTCGCGTTCCCCGGCGAGGTGACCTCCACCAACGGCGAACGCATCGGCGACGACACGGTGCAGTGGCGCCTCAAGCCCGGCGTGGTGAGCACCATGACCGCGCAGGCGCGCTACACCGATCCCAGCACCCGATCGTTCGGGCACGCCGCTTTGTGGCTGGTGTTGTCGACGTTCGTCGCGGCCGGAGTGGTGGCGCTGATGGCCTGGCAGGGCCGGGACCGCTCACCGCGGGTGCGCACCCCGGACGACAACTGAGGCATCCGCTCAGGGCGTCTCCGGCGACCAGTAGTCCAGCATCTGCGCGAAGGTCGTGAATGCGGCCGCGGATACCCCGTAAGTCGCCTCCAGGTGAATGCTGAGCGGGAAGCCGAGATCGGCGACACCGTCGATGACCCGCTTGTAGAGGTCGAGCATCAGCTTGCGCCGCTGCTCGGGTTCACTGCCGGACAGTGTCTTGACGAAGTCCTGCTCGGCCGCCACCGCCGCGTTGCCGGGATCCTGAATCAGCCAGTCGATCAGCCCGACCCTGTTCTCGAACGTCGGGACGAAACCGAAGGACAGCAGGATCTCCGGGCGCGCGTCGCTGTGCTGTGCGAACTCGGTCAAGAACGGCACGATCGCGTCGGAGTACAACAGCTGGGTCAGCCCGAACGTCGCGCCACGTTCGCATTTGAAGTTGAACCGGCCGATCTCGTCGGAGCGGGTGGGGATCAGGATGACACCGCGGTTGGGCACCTCGTCGCGGAAGATCGCCAGCGCGTCGGTGGGCGGCACGCCGGAGCCCTCGCCGTCAGCCATGGTGCGGGGGACGCCGACGAAGACGACACCATCGATGCCGGCCGCGGTCAGATCGTTGAGCCGGTCGCGC
Source organism: Mycolicibacter terrae (assembly GCF_010727125.1). Taxonomy (NCBI): domain Bacteria; kingdom Bacillati; phylum Actinomycetota; class Actinomycetes; order Mycobacteriales; family Mycobacteriaceae; genus Mycobacterium; species Mycobacterium terrae. The sequence goes on from NZ_AP022564.1 coordinate 2,468,815, forward strand.
AGCGCCGGCTCGTCGGAGAACGCGGTGACCTGGGTGCACAACCCGGCCATGCCCGGCAGCTCGGGCTTGAGGGCCCGCCAGAAGTCCAGCACGTCGAGCTTGGGCTTCATCTCGACCGGGCGGTCATCCTCCTCGGCGATCATGCTCGGCATCAGGATGTGCCGGATCCGGCCTTCGATACCGGCTTCGGCCGCGAACCGCAGCACCTTGTGGGCGTCCTCGCGAGCCTTTTCGCCGGCCTGCTGGTCTCCGCCGTCCAGGTTCGGCGGGACAAGCTCTAGTGCGACGGTATTCAAGGTCACCAGGGGGCTCCTCATCGAAGGCGGTCAACGAGCCGCGGGCCGGCTTCGCCGGCCCTCCGCAGGGGGACAGGAACGGCAGTACGGCCGAGTTGGGCGCAAACGCTGAGCCTATCGACCTCGCGTGAGCGCCGCCTGCCTGAGTCCCCCCCGGGCGTGGTGGCACACTCTACGCTGAATGCAAGCCGGGGGTCCCGGCCCGGGCCGAGTCAGAAAGGGGCGCGCGCTGAGCTTCGAGGCACCAGCAGCAACCGCACCGTCGGCCGTCGAGTTGGCCGGCGCGGTAACCGAGCAGTTGCGCTCCTACCTGCGCATCCGCCGTACCGACACCGCCTACATGGGCGATGACTACCAGGGCCTGATCACCGGCCTGGAGGAGTTCGTGCTCAGCGGCGGCAAGCGGGTCCGTCCGGCGTTCGCCTACTGGGGTTGGCGAGCCATCACCGGCCGGGATGCCAGCGATGAGGAGCTGCTGCTGTTCTCGGCACTGGAGCTGCTGCACGCCTGTGCGCTGGTGCACGACGACGTGATCGACGCGTCGGCGACCCGCCGCGGCAGCCCGACCACCCACCATAAATTCGCGGAGCTGCACCGCAGTCGCGGATGGCGGGGCGCGCCCGAACAATTCGGGGTATCGGCCGCCATTCTGCTCGGAGATCTGGCACTGGTCTGGGCCGACGACATCGTCGCCGGCGCCGGCCTCCCCGCCGATGCGCAGCGCCGGGTGCGGCGGGTCTGGTCGGACATCCGCACCGAGGTGCTGGGCGGGCAGTACCTCGACATCGTCGCCGAGGCCAGCGGTGTCGAGTCGATCGCCTCGGCGATGGCGGTCAACACCTACAAGACCGCCTCCTACACCGTGGTGCGCCCGCTGCAACTGGGGGCCGCCGCGGCGGCCGACCGGCCCGACATCCAGGCCCTGTTCCACGAACTGGGCACCGACCTCGGCGTGGCGTTCCAGCTGCGCGACGATGTGCTGGGCGTGTTCGGTGATCCCGCGGTGACCGGCAAACCGTCGGGTGACGACCTGCGCTCAGGCAAGCGCACCGTGCTGGTAGCCGAGGCGGTGGAACTGGCCGACAAGTCGGATTCGTTGGCGGCCAAGCGGTTACGCATGTCGCTCGGCACCGCACTGACCGATGCGCAAGTCCGTGAGCTGTGCGGCGTGATCGAGGCGGTGGGTGCCCTGGCCGCCGTCGAGGACCGTATCGACGTGCTGACCCGCCGCGCCATGGCCGCGCTGGCGGCCGCCCCGATCGACGAGGTCGCCAAAGCCGGACTGACCGACCTGGCCCGCCTCGTCACCGACCGGTCCGCCTGAGGACCGGAGCGCCGATGCCCACCCCCACCCCACCGGTCCCGACCGTGCCCACCGATCGCGCCGACGCCCGCTCCCGGCTGCGGCGGTTCGCCGCCAGCGAGCAGGCCGGAGCGGCATGGCGCGGTTGTCTGGGCGCGACGCTGATCACCCTGGGCGGTCTGGGGGCCGGCAGCACCCGGATCCAGGACCCGCTGCTGGAGTCACTGCACCTGTCCTGGCTGCGCTTCGGCCACGGCCTGGTGCTGTCATCGGTGCTGCTGTGGGCCGGGGTCGCGGTGATGCTGGCGGCGTGGCTGGGCCTGGGCCGGCGGGTGATCAACGGCACGGTAACCGAATACACGCTGATCGCCACCACCGGTTTCTGGCTGGCACCGCTGCTGGCCTCGGTTCCGGTGTTCAGCCGCGACACCTACTCCTACCTGGCCCAGGGGGCGCTGCTGCGCGACGGTTTCGACCCGTACCAGGTCGGCCCGGTCTACAACCCCAACCCGCTGCTCGACGACGTCAGCCCGATCTGGTCGGCCACGACGGCGCCCTACGGCCCCGCGTTCATCCTGGTCGCCAAGCTCGTGACGATCCTGGTCGGCGACAACGTGGTGGTCGGCACCATGGTGTTGCGGTTGTGCATGCTGCCCGGTCTGGCGCTGTTGATCTGGGCCGCGCCGCGGGTGGCCCGCCGGGTCGGGGGCACGGCCCCGGCGGCACTGTTCCTCGCGGTGCTCAACCCGCTGGTGATCATCCATCTGATGGGTGGGGTCCACAACGAGATGCTGATGGTGGGCCTGGTGATGGCCGCGATCGCCTTGACCCTGGAGCGCCGCCACCTGGCCGGGATCACGCTGGTGGCCCTGGCCGCGGCCGTGAAGGCCACCGCCGTCATCGCATTGCCGTTTCTGGTGTGGGTGTGGATGCGCCGGCTGCGGGAACACCGCGGCTACCGGTCGGCGAGGGCGTTCACGACCGCGGCGGGCATCTCCACCCTGATCGTCGTGGCCGTCTTCGCGGTGCTGTCGAGCCTGGCGGGGGTAGGTCTGGGCTGGCTGACCGCACTGCTGGCCGGCAACGTCAAGATCATCAACTGGCTCACCGTGCCGACCGCGGCCGCCAACCTGATCCACGCCGCCGGCGGACTGATCGCGCCGGTGAACTTCTACGCGGTGCTGCACATCACCCGGATCAGCGGGATCGTGGTGATCGCGCTGCTGCTGCCGATGCTGTGGTGGCGGTCCCGCCGCGACGATCGCACCGCGGTGGCGGGGATCGCCTGGGCCATGCTCATCGTGGTGCTCTTCGTGCCGGCGGCACTGCCCTGGTACTACACCTGGCCGTTGGCGGTGGCGGCCACCCTGGTCCGCTCACCGGCGGCGATCGCCGCGATCGCCGCGGCCTCGACCTGGATCATGGTGATCTTCAAACCGGACGGCTCGCACGGCATGTACTCCTGGCTGCACGTGATCGCCGCGACGGCCTGTGCGGTGTTCGCCTGGTACCGGCTGTCGAAAGCCGTCGAGGCAGCTCCGGGCGCCTGAGGCCGGCAGGCCAGGGGTCAATAGGCCATGGCCTGCGCCCGGCGCATCACCTCACGCGCCTGGTGAGCGTGCAGTGCGTCGATCGGGCGGGCGTTGGAGACCGCCTCGCGCACACCGTCGCGGGTCAACGACAGCGACGGGTCCGGGGTGAACAGCCAGCGCACGATGTCGGTCCGCTGGTAGCCGCCGTCGTGGAGCACCGCCAGCAGCCCCGGCAGGCTCTTGACGACGTCCCCGTCCGCGGTGAAGAACACCTGTGGGACCAGCAGCACACCGTCGCGCCGCACCGCCACCAGATGGTTGTCGCGCAGATACTGGTGCACCTTGGTGACGGGAACCCCCAGCATCTCAGCGACCCGGGGCAGGTCGAAGGTGGGTTCGTCGGGCTCGAGGACGTCTTCGGCGGCCGGAATGCTGCTCACGACATGAGTTTAGAACCGCCGCAGCCGCCCCCCGTCCACCTACCATGGCCAGGTGACTGCAGCGTGGGGTCCCGACGCACTGGAAGGCGCCCTGCTGGACGGCCGGTACCGGGTCGGGGCCCGCATCGCCACCGGTGGCACGTCCACCGTTTATCGGGGTCTTGACGAGCGCCTGGACCGCCCGGTCGCGTTGAAGGTGATGGACCTGCGCTATGCCGGCGACCAGCAGTTCCTGACCCGATTCCAGCTCGAGGCCCGTGCGGTCGCCCGGCTGAAGGACCCGGGGCTGGTGGCGGTGTACGACCAGGGTTTCGGCACACCGCACGATCCGGGGCAGCCGTTTCTGGTGATGGAACTCATCGAGGGCGGAACGCTGCGGGAACTGCTCAACGAACGCGGCCCGATGCCGCCCCACGCCGTCGCCGCGGTGCTCCGCCCGGTGCTGGGGGCGCTGGGGATCGCCCACCGCGCCGGCCTGGTGCACCGCGACGTCAAACCGGAGAACATCTTGATCTCCGACGACGGCGAGGTAAAGGTGGTCGACTTCGGGCTGGTCCGTGCTATCGCGGCGGCCGGAATCACCTCGACCAACGTGATTTTGGGCACCGCGGCCTATCTGTCGCCCGAGCAGGTCCGCGATGGAAACGCCGGCCCGGCCAGCGACGTGTACGGGGTGGGGGTGCTCACCTATGAGCTGCTGACCGGCCACACGCCGTTCTCCGGCGATTCGGCCCTGACGGTGGCCTATCAGCGGCTGGATCATGCCGTCCCATCGCCCGGTTCCGCAATCGACGGCGTCCCAAGGGAATTCGATGACCTGGTGGCTCGCGCCACCGCGCTGGACCCGGCCGACCGGTACGCCGACGGATTCGAGATGGCCCGTGCTGTGGATGCGATCGCCGAGCGGCTGGAGCTGCCGGCGTTTCGGGTGCCGGCCCCGCGCAACTCAGCCCAGCACGTCTCGGCGCCACGCCACCGGGGCGGTGGACACCACCCGTCGCCCCACCGCCCGACGCTGCACATGGCCCGTGAGCCGCACGACGACACGACCGAAACCGATACCCGATATCAGTTGGTGACAGGGCAATTCGCCGGTATCGAGTTGAGTCGATTCGTACTGGAGCGCCAGCACGCGCGCCGGATGGTGCTGATCTGGCTGGCGGTGGTGTTCGCGCTCACCGGACTGGTGGCCGCCGTCGCGTGGACGCTGGGCAACAACGTCGGCGCACTGCTGTAGGCCCCGCGGTCCTTGGCGTGAGCGTGCGCAGTTGTACGCCATCTACGGCGTGTCGGCGGGCAAACACGCACGCTCGCGGTGGGAAGAAGGCCCTCAGCCGCGGAGCATCTCGGCGACCAGGAAGGACAACTCCAGGCTCTGCTGGGTGTTGAGCCGCGGGTCGCATGCCGTCTCGTAGCGACCGCCCAGGTCCGCATCCGAAATGTCTTGGGCGCCACCGAGACACTCGGTGACGTCCTCGCCGGTGAACTCCAGGTGGATGCCGCCGGGATGGGTGCCCAGCGCGTGGTGCACCTCGAAGAACCCCTGCACCTCGTCGACGATCCGGTCGAAGTGCCGGGTCTTGTGGCCGGTGGAGGCCTCGTGGGTGTTGCCGTGCATCGGGTCGCACTGCCAGATCACCTGGTGACCGGTGGCCTGCACCTTCTCGATGATGCCCGGAAGCAGGTCGCGCACTTGGGCGTTGCCCATCCGGCTGACCAGCGTCAGCCGGCCGGGCTCGTTCTTGGGGTCGAGCCGCTCGACGTATTCCACCGCCAGCTCGGGCGAGGTCGTCGGCCCGAGCTTGATGCCGATCGGGTTGGCGATCACCTCGGCCAACCCGACATGCGCACCGTCGAGCTGACGGGTCCGCTCCCCGATCCAGACGAAGTGCGCCGAGAGATCGTAGAGCTGCGGTTCGCCCTCGATGTCGGCCATCCGCAGCATGGCGCGCTCGTAGTCGAGCACCAGCGCCTCGTGACTGGCGTAGATCTCGGCGGTCTGCAGTTCCCGGTCGGCGACCCCGCAGGCGCTCATGAACTTCAGCCCGCGATCGATCTCACCGGCCAGCGCCTCGTAGCGCGCCCCGGCCGGCGAGTTGCGCACGAACTGCCGGTTCCAGTCGTGCACCAGTTCCAGCGACGCCAGCCCCGACGAGGTCAACGCCCGCACTAGGTTCATCGCCGCGCTGGCGTTGGCGTAGGCCCGCACCAGCCGGGACGGGTCGTGCTCGCGCACCGCGGCATCGGGGGCCAGGCCGTTGACCATGTCGCCGCGGTAGGACTTCAGCCCCAATGCGTCGACGTCGGCCGAGCGGGGCTTGGCGTACTGGCCGGCGATGCGGGCCACCTTGACCACCGGCACCGAAGCGCCGTAGGTCAGCACCACCGCCATCTGCAGCAGCGTGCGGATGTTGCCCTTGATGTGCGGCTCGGTGTTGTCGGTGAAGGTCTCGGCGCAGTCGCCGCCCTGCAGCAGGAAAGCCTCCCCGCGGGCGACCTGGGCCAGCAGCCCCTTGAGGCGCACGATCTCGGATGCCACCGTGATCGGCGGGACGCTCTCCAGCACCGTGCGCATCGCCTTGGCCTGGTCAGCGGGCCAGCTCGGCTGCTGAACGGCCGGCCGCGCCAGCGCGGCGTCGAGACGCTCGCGCAGGTCAGCGGGCAGCGGCGGCAGCGCCGGCAGCTGGTCGATGGGTACGTCAACGGTCCAGTTCACCCGACCATGGTAGCCGGGTGCGAACCCGCACTGATCAGGCCAGTTCGGTCCGCGTGATCACCTGGAACCGCCGCAACTGGTCACGGGCGTCCACCAGCGCGTCGTGGCTGCCCGCCGACCGCGGCGGCAGGTGCGGCTTGCCCCGGTCCTCCCACAATTGACGCAGCTCACGGGTGAAACGCGGGATCGGCGCCGGCAGATCGGGCATCGTCCCCCACAGCTGGCAGAGCACCACGTGGTCGTAGGCGGCCACCCAGGCCCACAATTCGATCGGCTCGCCGCGGTCGACTCCCAGGAATTCCTCGAGGTCGGCGCGGATCCGGCTGCGCGAGCGCCACGCCTGCGAGGCCGGGGAGGGCAGCTTGGGCAGCACGTGGGCGCGGACCCACGGCCCGGCGCGCCCCGGATCGAATTCGGTGGACACCGCGTAGTACTCGCGCCCGTCCTCGGCGACCACGCCGATCGAGATCAGCTCGATGGTGCGGCCGTCCTCGATGAACTCGGTGTCGTAGAAGTACCTCACCGCCCGCTCATCTCCAGGGCCCGCCGGGTCTGCGTAGCGGAGGGGCCGACAACGGCACGGAGAACGGCGCCGTCGGCGCCGAGGCGTCCGCGACCGCACGGTTGGGCGCGGGACGCTCGGGGGCCCGCCCGGCGGGCACCCTGGGCCGTCCGATCATGATCGGCTCCGTCGGCGCCGCGGCGGCCCGCACGTCGCGGTCTAGTTCGGCGTCGACGACCCGCTCGTCGGGAATCTGCGGCCGGCCGGCGATGGCGTCCTGCAGCCAGAGTTTGGCCTGCACGACCGGTCGCCGCAGCCGGCGTTCCCGGTCCAGCGCGCGGCGCATCCGCTCCCGGTGGGGCAGGTAGCGCCAGCGGGCCCACGGCGCGTGCGGCCGGGACAGCCGGATCGCGCCGATCACCAACAGCGGGAAGAAGAACATCCCGATCAGCCCGGTCCACACCTTGCCCTTCAACAGCACCACCACGCCCAGCGGCAGCGCCGTCACCAGCCCGGCGAACACCCCGGCGTGGATCAGCGGCGAGGAGGTGTCGTGCCACGCCGACAGCAGAAACGTCAAGGGGTGAAAGCCCAGCACCAGCAGTCCGGCCACCGCGGTGGCGGCGAACACGGCGTCCACCGAGGCGCGCCCGTCCTCTTCCCAGTACACGTCGGACAGGTGCAGGATCAGCGCGTACTCGTCGAGCACCAGTGCCGCGCCGATCCCGAACGCGATCGCGGACACGGTGAACGCCGGCTCGTGCCCGTGGGGACCCGCGGCCACCAGCGTCACCCCGGCGACCATCACCAGCACGACGCCGAAGACCACGTGGTGGATGTGCTTGGAACCGATGTGCACGTTGCGTGGCTGCCACCACCGGGGGGTGCCGACGCGCCCGGCGGTGCTGCGGATGTAGCGGACCACCGAGCGGGTCACCACAAATGTCACCAGGAACGCGAGTAGGCAGCACAGCAGCGGCAGTCTGCCGCGGTCGACGATGTCGTCGCGGAACCATTCGAGCACCTAATGCAAAGTACGCCGTCGCGACACACAACGCCCGGATCACCGCCGGTGCGGGCTCGGTGAAACCTGACAAGACTCGGCAACCCGATAGGCTGTGCGGCGACATGAGTACATCGCGGCCGCCCGACCCGGGCCGTCGGCACGGGGGCATCAGCGGTTGGGCCGTTTGGTGGATCTTCGCCCTGCTGGCGATCGGGGCCCTGGGCTACACGACGTGGCGGGCACTCGGCAGCACGCCCTATCACATCGACGTCGACGTCTACCGGATGGCCGCGCAGGCCTGGCGGGACGGGCGCCCGCTCTACGGCGACGACTGGTTTGCCACCCAGATCGACGGAACGGTGCTTCCGTTCACCTATCCCCCGATCGCCGCCGTGTTGTTCGCGCCGCTCACCTGGGTGTCGCTCGGTGTCGGCACCGCCGCGCTGACGATCGTCTCGACGCTGCTGCTGGTGGTGTCCATCACCATTGTGCTCACCGGCCTGGGCCTGGACATCGGGGACGTCGGCGGCCGGAGCGGCCCGGCCTGGTGGCGGCGGGCGATGGTGGCCACCGCGATCGTCGCGGCGGCCATCTGGTTCGACGCCGAACCGATCTGGGCCAACTTCGACTTCGGCCAGATCAACGCGGTGCTGATGACGCTGGTGATCGCCGACTGCGTGCCGCGTCGCACCACCTGGCCGCGTGGCGCGCTGCTGGGGCTGGCGGTGGCGCTGAAACTCACGCCGGCGGTTTTCCTGCTCTATTTCCTGCTGCGCCGCGACGGCCGCGCCGCGGTGACCGCGGTGGCGTCGTTTCTGGCGGCGACCCTGGTGGGCTTCGTGCTGGCCTGGAGCGACTCCTGGCAGTACTGGACGCACACGGTCAGCAACACCGACCGCATCGGCGGGGCGACGCTGAACACCAACCAGAACCTGGCCGGCGCACTGGCCCGGCTGCCACTGAGCGAACCTCAGCGTTCCGCGCTGTGGCTGGTGGGCTGCCTGCTGGCGCTCGCACTTGCGGTGTGGGCGGCCCGCCGGGTGTTGAGCGCCGGGGAGCCGATCCTGGCACTGATCTGCGTGGCGCTGTTCGGGCTGGTGGTGTCGCCGGTGTCGTGGTCACACCACTGGGTGTGGATGCTGCCGACCGTAGTGGTGACCGGGGTACTGGCCTACCGGCACCGGGCGATCGCGCTGGGCGTGCTCAGCGCGCTCGGGGCGGCCCTGATGATGCGAAGTCCGATCGAGTTACTGCCCGAGCATCACGAGGCCGGCGCGGCGTGGTGGCGTCAACTGGCCGGGACGTCGTATGTGTGGTGGGCGGTCGCGGTGATCATCACCGCCGGGGCGACGTTCAATCACGGCCGCCGGACGACCCTCGATCAGCCTGCCGCTGTTTCCGGAAATCGGGCGACCGGCTGAGCCGTTGCCCCATCTTCTTGCGGGGCACCGTTTTTGAGACTGGCCGCGTAGATGTCGACATACTCCTGGCCGGACCGGCCCATCAGCTCGTAGATCACCTCGTCGGTCACGGCCCGCTCGATGAAGCGGTTGTCGGCCATCCCGTCGAAGCGGGAGAAGTCCATCGGCTCGCCAAACCGGACGGTGACCCGGCCGAACCGCAGCATCTTGGTGCCCGGCGGGTTGATCACATTGGTTCCGATCATGGCGACCGGAATCACCGGCACGCCGGTGTGCAGCGCAAGCCGGGCCAAGCCGGTCTTGCCCTTGTACAACCGGCCGTCGGGTGAACGGGTGCCCTCGGGATAGATACCCAGCAGCTTGCCGTCCTTGAGGATCCGCTCGGCGGTGTTCAGGGCGGCCTGCGCGGCGTCGGCGTCGGTGCGATCGATGGGCACCTGCCCGACGGCGGTGTAGAACCAGCGGGTGAACCAGCCCTTGATCCCGGTGCCGGTGAAATATTCGGACTTGGCCAGGAAGGTGATCCGCCGGCGCACCACCAGCGGCAGGTAGAAGCTGTCCATGACGGCCAGGTGATTACTGGCCAGGATCGCCGCACCATCCTCGGGGATGTTCTCCAACCCCTCGACTTTGGGACGGCCGATCAGGGCCAGCAAGGGGCCCAGGAGTACGTACTTGAACAGCCAATACCACATGGCCCCTCCCTCCTACCCACGAACATCGGCCGTGGTCGCGCCAACTTTACCGACCATGCATGGCTGGGGCCACACGGTGATTCGTCACACGGACGATTCCCCGGAATTCCTTAGGTTGCTTTGTTTTCAGGGCTCGGTGCGCTCATTTTTCTATGGTGACCGGGATGTGCTGGTAGCCGGGCCGGGCCGGCGCGCCGCCGTCCGGGGTCGGGCCGTCGGGCGGGCCGGGCGCCTCACCGGTCTCACCGACCACCGCCCGGATCACCTCGAACAACGCGACACTGTGTTCGGCGATGACGGTGAGCAGCGGATGCTCCTCCCCCGTCACCAACGCCGCCAGCGCACACACCGGGCACCACACCTGCTGGCACTTACCCGGACCGTCACCGGACGCCGCCAGCAGCGCCGCCGCCCGCACCGCCGGGTCGAGGCGGTCCAGGATCGCCTGGGCGAGCTTGCGCAGCTCGGGTCCGAGCTCACCCAGGTCGGGGTGCGCGCCAGCGCTCAACGTCGCACCTCCTCGTCCCTGCTCACCGGCCACACCTCCGGGTCCGGCCGGAAACGCACCGTCAATTCGCTGCCACGCAACGTTGCGTCCACAACCGTGCATCGCCGCAGCACCGACGCCAGCCGGACTCGGCGCCGGATTCCGCCGGAGCTGATGATCAAGTCGTCAGCGGACCGCCCCAGGCTGAGCGCACCGGAATCGACCTGGGGCAACTCTAACCGCAATCGGTACACCGCCCCCAGTCCCGAACCCGACTCCCGGTCGACCACCGGGCGCACCGGTCCCGGCGGCGCCGACCCGCCGCGGCGCCGGGCGCCCTCGAGCAGTTGGGCCAGCGCCTTGGGTCCGATCGGCTCCCCCGCCAGGTGCGGGACCAGCACCATCGCCACGTCACCGATGGCGCGATCCAGTTCTTCGAGGACTCCCTGCTGTTCGCGGATCCGCTCGGCATACCAGTCGAACGCCGGATGGGCGGGCAGATCGGTGTAGACGTACGAATCATCTTGCAGCAAAATCTGATTGACGATCAGCTCATCGACGCGCACACCCGTCAGGGCCAGCGTCCCCAAGGTCCGGACGGCTTCGGCCGCCACCACGCGCTCAGCGGTCAGCACCAGGTGCGCCCCGACCAGCGCCTCATCGGTCAGCAGCGTGGCAAGGCGTTCGGCGGCACCGCTGATTCGCTCGATCAGCTCGACCAGGGCGGCCGAGCGGTCCTCGGCCGCGCTGAGCCTGCGGTGCCGCGGCCAGGATCGCTCGGCATACAACGCCACGGTGGCGGGCAGCGTCAGCATCCGCATCGCATCAGCGGTGGACGCGCAGTCGACGACGAGCCGATCCCACCGCCCGCTGGCGGCCAGCTCACCGACCTCGTGCAGGCCGAGCACCTCCTGGAAGCCGGGAAGTGCCGAAAGCTCCTCGGGAGCAACACTTCCCAGATCCGACTCCGGGAATCGCGAGGACAGCACCGCGACGACCTCGCCCCAGTGCGCCTCGAGCAACGCCAGCGTGTCCAGCGCCAGCACGTCAAGGCCGCCGGGACCGCCGTCATCCAGCGGCACCGAAACGGCGTCACGGCCACCGCTGGGCACCACCGTCACGCCAAGCACATCGCCGACCGAATGCGCCTGGTCGGTGGAGATCAGCAGCACCCGGTTGCCGGCGCGGGCTTCGGCGACGGCGGTCGCCGCGGCCAGCGTGGACTTACCGACGCCGCCCTTGCCGACGAACAGACTGATCGGCGCCGCCGGGAGCACTGTGGGCGTCGCTGGTTCGGACCGCCTCACTCAGCCTCGGCTCGTTTCTTCAGGTCCTTCAGCGCGGTGTCGGTCAGTCGCCGCTCCGCCTTGCGCTTGAGCAGACCGATCATCGGAATCATCAGGTCGACCGACAATTCGTAGACGACTTCGGTTCCGGATCCCTTGGGAGCCAAGCGGTATTCACCGTCAAGCGCTTTGAGCAGCGAGCTGGAGACCAAGGACCACCGCACCGAGCGACGGTCCGCCGCCCAGTCGTAGGCCAGCACCATGGTGTCCTTGAGCACCGCCGCATCCAGCACCAGCCGGGCGACCTTCGGGTACCCGTCGGCGTCGGTTTCGAGCACTTCGGCCTCGGTGTATTCCGACACCCATTCGGGGTAGGCGCCGATGTCGGCGATCACCTTCATCACCGTGTCCGGATCCGCCGCGATGACGATGGTCTGAGCTGTCTTGTCCGCCACCTGGTTACTTCCCTAACTCGTTCGCGCCTGCGCACCGGCCCTCGGCAGAGACGGTACCTCGCCGCGCCGGGCGTCCGCCCGTTTAGCCCGGGTCAGTTCACGGCGGCCGGCGCGACACCCACCGGCCGGGACCGTTCGACGCGGGCTTTCACCTCGAAGGCCATTCGCTTGCCGGCCACCCGGCGACCGTGGACCAATTTGGGCAGGTTCATCCGGGCCAGCTGGCGACCGGTCACCCCGGTGGGCTCGGCGTGCAGGAAATAGTGCAGCAGCACCCCGTCGAGCATCGGATCCAGCCAGATCTCCATGGTTCCGGTAAGCGGCCCGCTCACCGTCCACCGGACGCCCTTCTCGGCGCGGTCCTCGACCACCTCGAGTTGCAGGTCCGGCCACCACCGCCGCCAATTCGACCGGTCCGCCACGACGGCGCCGACCTGCGCGCCGGATGCGGCGATGAACGTCGCGTCGGCAACCTGGATACTGTTCATCGCCCCAGCTTCACATATGACGCCATCCGCGCGGAACGCACCGGGTGCGCATCCGCCGTCGGTTGCCCCGGCAGTGAACACCGTCACACCGGCCACCAGGCGCCTACTAGGCTGGGCGGACAGACACCCGGGCTGCCGAGAGAGGTTCATCGCATGCGTGAGTTCAGTGTTCCCGCGCCGTTCACCGTCGAGGAGCACGACAACGTCGCCGCAATCGTCTTCGAACACGAGCGCGACAATCCCGACCACGTCATCTACCAGCGGCTCATCGACGGGGTGTGGACCGACGTCAGCTGTGCCACCGCGGCCGCGCACATCCGTTCGGCGGCACTGGGCCTGATCGCCCAGGGCGTGGCGGCCGGCGACCGCGTGGTGATCTTCTCGGCGACGCGTTACGAGTGGGCCATTCTGGACTTCGCGATCCTGTCGGTCGGCGCGGTGACCGTGCCGATTTATGAGACGTCGTCGGCGGAGCAGGTGCGCTGGGTGATGGAGGACTCCAGCGCGGTGCTGGCGTTCGCCGAGACCGACGCCCACGCCCAGATGCTCGACGAACTCGCCGGCGACCTGCCCGCGCTGCGGCGGGTGCTGACCATCGAGGGGTCGGGCGCCCCGGCACTCGACGAACTCGCCGAGGCGGGCGCCGGCGAGGACCCCGCGCAGCTCACCGCGCGCCGGGACGCGCTCAAGGCCACCGACCCGGCGACCCTGATCTACACCTCGGGCACCACCGGTCGCCCCAAGGGCTGCGAACTGACCCACTCCAACCTGATCTACGAGGTGCGCGGCACCAAGGCCGCGCTGCCCACCCTGCTCTGCCCCGGCCAGCGCTTGCTGATCTTCCTGCCGCTGGCCCACGTGCTGGCCCGCGCGCTGACCCTGGCGGCCTTCACCAACCGGGTCACCGTCGGCTTCACCAGCGACATCAAGAATCTGGTGCCGATGTTCGCGGTGTTCAAGCCGACGGTGGTGGTGTCGGTGCCGCGAGTGTTCGAGAAGGTCTACAACACCGCGGCCGGCAACGCCGCCAACGACGGCAAGGGCCGGATCTTCGAGATGGCCGCCCAGACCGCGGTGGACTGGAGCGAGGCCATCGATCACGGTGGACCCGGGCTGCTGTTGCGCGCCAAGCACGCCCTGTTCGACAAGCTGGTCTATCACAAGCTGCGTGCGGCGCTGGGCGGCGACTGCCGTGCCTCGGTGTCCGGCGGCGCGCCGCTGGGCGAACGGCTGGGCCACTTCTACCGCGGCGTCGGGCTGTCCATCTACGAGGGCTACGGCCTGACCGAGACCACCGCCGCCGTCACCGTCAACCCGGTCGGTGGCATGAAGGTCGGGACGGTCGGAAAACTGGTGCCGGGCAACAGCATGCGCATCGCCGACGACGGTGAGTTGCTGGTGCGCGGCGGTGTGGTGTTCAGCGGCTACTGGCGCAACGAGCAGGCCACCGCCGAGGCGTTCTCCGACGGCTGGTTCAAGACCGGCGATCTGGCCGACATCGATTCCGACGGCTACCTGAAGATCACCGGCCGCAAGAAGGAGATCATCGTCACCGCCGGCGGCAAGAACGTCGCTCCCGCGGTGCTCGAGGACCAGCTGCGCGCACACCCGCTGATCAGTCAGGCGATGGTCGTCGGCGACGCCAAGCCGTTCATCGGGGCGCTGATCACCATCGACCCGGAAGCCATCGAGGGCTGGAAGCAGCGCAACAGCAAGGCCGGCACCGCCACCACCGCGGACCTGGCCACCGACCCCGACCTGCTGGCCGAGGTGGACGCGGCGGTCAAGCAGGCGAACCTGGCGGTGTCGAACGCCGAGTCGATCCGCAAGTTCCGCATCCTGCCGGTCGACTTCACCGAGGCCACCGGCGAACTGACGCCGACGATGAAGGTCAAGCGCAAGGTGGTCGCCGAGAAGTTCGCCGATGCGATCGAGTCGATCTACGCCAAGGACTGACTGCGCCAAGGACTGAGCGGGCTCAGGCCTGCAGCAGGTCGGCCATGCGTCCGGCCAGCGTGTCCCAGCGCCAGTGACCCGTGACCCATTTGCGCCCCGCGGCGCCCATCGCGGCGGCACGGTCGGGCTCGGCGAGCAATTCGGCGACGGCGTCACCGATGGCCGCGACGGATCGGCCGTCGACCACCCGCCCGGTCCGATTGTCCAGCACGGTCTCCGGTGCGCCGCCCGAACGCCCGGCGACCACCGGGACGCCGGCCGCCGAGGCCTCCAGGAACACGATGCCCAGCCCCTCGACGTCGAGTCCGGCGCCGCGGGTGCGGCACGGCATCGCGAAGACGTCGCCGAGCAGGTAGTAGGCCGGCAGTTCGGCGGCCGGCACGCCGCCGGTGAACGTCACCGCGTCGGCCACCCCGCACTCCGCGGCCAGCTTGTGCAGCGTCTCGGCGTAGGGGCCGCCGCCGACGATCACCAGCGCGGCCCCCTCCACCCGCTGCCGAATCGCCGGTAACGCCCTGATCAGCATGTCCTGGCCTTTGCGGGGCACCAGCCGTGAAACACACACCACGGTGGGCCGCCCGCCCAGCCCGTGCCGGACCCGCAGTTCGGCACGGGCGCCGGGATCGGGCCGGAACCGGTCGGTGTCCACTCCGGGCGGCAGGTGTTCCAGTGCGGCGTGGGGCCCGAACGCCGACGCGAACCGGCCGCGGGTGTAGTGGCTGACGAAGGTGATGGTGTCGCAGGTCGCCCCGATCCGGCGGAGCACCGAGCGGGCCACCGGCAGCATCGACCACCCGACCTCGTGGCCGTGGGTGCTGGCCAGCACCCGGGTGGCGCCGGCGCTGCGCGCCCGCTGCGCCAGCAACGCCAGCGGGGCGGCCGCGCCGAACCAGACGGTGTCGATGGCCTGTTCGGCAATGAGCCGGCGCATCCGGGCGTCGACGGCCGGCCCCGGCAACATCAGCGTGCCCGGGTGACGGACCACCTGGTAGCCGGCGGATTTCGCCGCGTCGTCGAACGCCTCGGCGCCCTTCCATTGCGGTGCGTAGACCGTCACGTCGTGGCGCCCGGAGCCGGCGATGCGACGCACCAGCTCTTCCAGGTAGCACTGAATGCCGCCGGGACGCGGCGGAAAATCGTTGGTAACCAGCAGGACCCGGCTCACTGCAGGGATGCTAGCCGCGCCACTGCTGCCACCCGGCGAGCAGGTCGGGTAGATCCACACCGAGCACCAACGGCACGGCCACGGCCGGCTCCACGTGTGCGGGGCCGCACGCGGACGCGTAGAGCTCGCGCAGTTTGGCGGCGCCGAAACGGTCGGCGACGAAACGCGCGAACTCCCACGCCCGGTCATAGGCCAGGGCCCGCCGCGGACCCGGGGCGTCCAGGTCGGCGTCCGAGGGCAGGTCCATCGGGGCCGCCGCGGCGGCGGCCGGACCCGGGGCGGGCCGGGCGACGAAATCTGCGACGCCCTCGGTGAGCCAGCGCGGCGCGTCGACGGCGGTGTCCGCTCGGGCGGCAAAGTGGAAGAGCTCGTGGGTCAACACGATTCGCAGCGCCGGCGTGCTCATCGCGGCCGCCCCGGGGGCGAAGACGATCCGCTGACCGCTCACCTGCCGGCGTTCGGGATCCACCCGGTCGGCCACCGCGACCGCGGCGACGTCGGCCCACTGCGCGACGTCGGCCCCGCCGGTGGCGCCGCCGGCCAGGGCGGCGAACTGGCGATCCGAGCCGGTGGCCGTCAGCACGATACGGTGCGACCAGTCGGTGCCCCAGAACGCCTCGACCGCGGCGACGGCATCGCCGATGTCGGCCTTGACGCGGTCCAGCAGTGCGGCGCCGCGCGGGCCACCGTGATTCTCCGGGACGACGCTGCGGTGATCGCCCACCATCAACGGCGCATCGGCCGGCGGGGGCGCCGGTGCGGTCAGCACCGCCGCGGCGGCGATCAGCTCGGCCGCCAGCAGCGCGCCGAGCAGCCGGCGGATTCGGCGGCGATCAGTAACGGCGGGCGTTGTGGATCGGGCCGGAGGAGTTCATCGGCACCACCCGGACCGGCTGACCGTAGGTGGACGAGTGGATCATCATGCCGTCGCCGACGTAGATCCCGGAGTGCGAGGCGTCCGAGTAGAAGGTCAGCACGTCGCCGGGCTGCAGATCCGAGAGCGCCACCGGCTGCCCGCCGTTGGCCTGCGCCTGGCTGGAGTGCGGCAGGTTGATGCCGGCCTGGTTGAACGCCCACATCACCAGCCCCGAACAATCGAACCCGCCAGGTCCGGCCCCACCCCAGACGTAGGGCGTCCCGACCTGGGTCAGCGCGGCCTGCACGGCGGTCGCGGCACCGCCGCCGCCGCCAGCACCTCCGCCACCAAACACGTCGGGGGCCGGGAACACCGGGCCCGGGAACAGCGGAGCCGGCGGCACCCCCTCGGGCGCGGGCTCTCCCGGTACACCTTCGGGGACCGGTCCGGGCTCGGCCATCGCGGTGCGCTGCTGCGGTGTCAGCGCGTAGTACTGCGATTTGACCACGGAGATCTGCAGCTGCAGGCGGCTCTGTTTGGCCTGCAGTTCGGCGCGCACCGCGGCGGCCTGCTCGGCGGCCGTCCGGGCCTCCTCGGCCGACCTGGCCGACGCCTGCTCGGCCTGATCGGCCTGCTCGCTGGCGGCGCGGTAGCGCTCCAGCTGCACCGACAGGTCGCCGGCCACCACGCGCTGCACGGCGAGCTTGTCGATCAGCTGCTGCGGGGACTCGGCGGTCAGGATGGCGTCCATGCCGCCCACCCGGCCACCCATGTAGGTGGTGGCGGCGAACCGGTTCACCGCAGACCGGTAGGTGGACAGCTGCTCCCGGGCGGCGCCGAGCGCGGCCTCGTCATCGGCGTGGGTCCGGTCGGCAGCCTGCAGTTCGGCGAGTTTCTGGTCGAGGTTGAGCTGCGCGGTGTGCATCGCCTCGGTGGTCTGCTCGGCCTGCCGGGACAGCTCACTGAGCTTGGCCAACGCGTCATCAGCCGGGTCAGCGTGCACGCTGCCGCCCAAAGTGCCGGTCAGAGCCGTGATGCCGACCACCAGGCCGACCGCAACACCGAGAACAGGACGCCTAAAAGCACGCAGATTCCACCGCATACGTTCGAGCTTCAAGATTGCATCCTTAACACTGCCAAAGGAGGTACGTGGCCGTGCCGCCGCCGAAAGTACGTAAGGTCTCGAATAGGTTACGAAATGGCAACGGCGTTGTCCATCGCGAGCTGCCACCTTAACAGCCGGGCCCGTGAGAGCCCCCAAGCGGCACGCCCGGGTCAGGCTACCCCGAAACGGCGCGCCGGGGCGCGTTCTCCGCGGATCGGCACCAGGCGCAACCGCGGCGCCATGCCGGCCTCGGCGAGCACCTCCAGGGCCGCCCGCTCGTCTTCGAGGAGCTCATTGGGCACCCCCAACAGCACACTGACCACACAGTCCCGGCAGGCGGGGCCGCGCACCGCACAGTCGTCACAGTCGATCACCACCGGCTCCGGATCGTCCCGCTGTGCGTCGCGGTGCTCCGGGTGGCCCGAGATCTCTGCCATGGCGATTCCTCTCGATCGGTTGCCGTCACGCTAACCGCGGCCTCCGACATCCAGCCCCGAGCCGAACACCGCGATGTCGGTGCGCCCGCCTACGGTTCGGGCATGACCCGCCGCGCCGATGCAGGGCAACTGAGCCTTCTCGACCTCCAGGCCCAGCTCGAAGCCGCCGCGGGCGCCACGGCGCTGCGGGAGACCACCTTCGTGGTGGTGGACCTGGAGACCACCGGTGCCCGCGCCTCCCCCGCTGCGGACGGCGCCGTGGACGCCATCACCGAGATCGGCGCGGTCAAGGTCCGCGGCGGCGTGGTCGAGGGTGAGTTCGCCACCTTGATCAACCCCCGGCGCGGCATCCCACCCCAGATCGTCCGGCTGACCGGGATCACCACCGCGATGGTGCACGACGCGCCCCCGGTCGAGGCCGTGCTGCCGACTTTTCTGGAGTTCGCCGGGTTCGACCGCGGGTCGGTGCTGGTCGCCCACAACGCCGGGTTCGACGTCGGTTTCCTGACCGCGGCCGCCCAACGCTGCGGGGTGGGCTGGCCGCGGCCGCCGGTGCTGTGCACGGTCCGGCTGGCACGGCGGGTGCTCAGCCGTGAGGAGGCGCCCAGTGTGCGGCTGGCCGAGTTGTCCCGGCTGTTCGCGGTCAGCACCACACCCACGCACCGCGCACTCGACGACGCCCGCGCCACCGTCGACGTCCTGCACGCGCTGATCGAGCGGGTCGGTAACCAGCGGGTGCACACCTTCGCCGACCTACGTGCCTACCTGTCGCACGCGACGCCGGCCCAGCGCCGCAAGCGCACCCTTGCCGAGGGGCTTCCACACCGCCCGGGCGTCTACCTGTTCCGCGGTCCGTCCGACGAGGTGCTCTACATCGGCACCGCCACCGATCTGCGCCGCCGGGCGGGTGCGTACTTCAACGGCTCGGATCGTCGGCGCCGCATCGCCGAGATGGTGGCCTTGGCCACCCGGCTCGACCACGTCGAATGCGCACACCCGCTGGAGGCGGGCGTGCGCGAGCTGCGCCTGCTGGCCGCGCACACCCCGCCGTACAACCGCCGGTCCAAGTTTCCCCGGCGGTGGTGGTGGGTCACCTTGTCACAGGAGGCCTTTCCTCGCCTGTCGGTGGTGCGCGCACCCCGACACGACCGGGTGATCGGGCCGTTCCATTCCCGCGCCGACGCCGCCCAGACCGCCGCCCTGCTCGCTCGGTTCACCGGAATCCGAACCTGCACAACGCGGTTGAGCCGCATGAGCCGGCACACCTGCCCGCCGGCCGAAGTCAGTCCCTGCCCCGCCGCGCCCGACGTGACCGCCGCGCAGTACGCCGAGAACGTCCGGCGGGCGGCCGCGGTGATCGAGGGCACCGACAACAGCGCGCTGCGCGCGGCGATACGCGAGGTGGGCGCGCTGGCCGAACGCGGCCACTACGAGAGCGCCGCGCGGCTGCGGGACCGGACGGCGACCACCATCGAGGCCCTGTGGCGAAGCCAGCGCGCCCGCGCGCTGGCCGCACTGCCGGAGCTGGTGGCCGCCGCGCCGGACGCATCGAACCCTCAAGGCGGGTGGCAACTCGCGGTGATCCGTCATGGCCGGCTGGCCGCCGCCGGCTGCGCCGCGCGGGGCGTGCCGCCGATGCCCGTCATCGACGCGATCACGCTGGGCGCCCAGGCGGTGGTGCCCGAGCCGGCGCCGTTGGCGGGTGCCCTGGTCGAGGAGACCGGGCTCATCGCGCGCTGGCTGGCGGCTCCCGGGGTGCGCATCGTGCGCATCGTGCCCGGTGTGGATGCGGCTGGGGCCGACGGGTGGGCATCGCCGGTGGGCTCGGCGGGGCCGTTGACCGCGTGGGCGGCCCTGGCCCGCTCGGCGCGGCTGGCCTCAGAGCTGGGCGCCGAAGCGGACCCAACGAGCGAGCAACTGTTCGGCCGCGCCGCTGTCTATCGCCGTGACAGCGCGCTGCAGCCCGTCCTCCCAGGCCGGCAGCCATTCAGCGCTGCTGGATAGCCCGGCATGGGCGACCATCGCCCCGGCGGCGTTGAGCACCACGGCATCGCGCACCGGACCGGGGGTTCCGGCCAGCACCGACCGGGCCTCCTCGGCGTTGGTCTGCGCGTCACCGCCGAGCAGCTGGTCCACCTCGGCGCGGGCGAACCCGAACCCGGCGGGGTCGAAGGTCAGTCGGTCGATCGTTCCGGCCTGCACCCGCCAGATCGTGCTGGTCGTGGTCGTGGTGAGTTCGTCGAGGCCGTCATCACCGTGCACCACCAGCACGCTGGACCGCCGAGCGGCGAACACACCGGCCATCACCTCGGCCAACTCGCCGAACGCGCAGCCGATCAGCCCGGCCCCCGGCCGGGCCGGGTTGGTCAGCGGTCCCAGCAGGTTGAACACCGTCGGGACGCCGATCTCGCGCCGTGCCACCGAGGCGTTGCGGTAGGACGGCTGGAATTGCGGCGCGAAGCAGAATCCGATGCCGACCTCGGCGACGCTGCGGGCCACCTCGTCGGGCCCCAGGTCAATGCGCACCCCCAGCGCCTCGAGGGTGTCGGCGCCCCCGGACAGCGAACTCGCCGACCGGTTGCCGTGTTTGACCACCGGCACACCGGCAGCGGCCACCACGATCGCCGCCATGGTGGACAGATTCACGGTGTTGGCACCGTCCCCGCCGGTGCCCACCACGTCGACGGTGTCGGTGCCGATCTTGTCGGTGGGCACCTTGCGTCCGTAGGCCAGCATGACGTCGGCCAGTTCACCCACCTCGGCGGCGGTCGGGCCCTTCATCTGCATGGCCACCCCGAACGCCGCGATCTGCGCCGAGGTGGCGCTGCCGGCCATGATCTGCTCCATCGCCCAGGCCGCCTGACCCCGGACCAGATCCGCACCCGACGTCAGCCCGCCCAGTACCTGCCGCCACTGTGCTATCTGCGCTATCGGCTGCGCCTCACCACCGGGCTCGACCACGCGCCGATCGTCGCATGCGGGCCGCACGCCGCCAAAGCCGCCCGGAATTAGAGCGCGGACGCGCGGCCGACAGCCCAGCCAACAGCAGTTCGGACGAATTGCCCGCCCCGGGTGGAGATCTACAACTACATAGCGTCATACTTGCGGATGTGACGAGCGCTGTGGGGTCCTCGGGTACTGCCATTACGTCGCGTGTGCATTCGCTGAACCGTCCGAACATGGTCAGCGTCGGCACCATCGTGTGGCTGTCCAGTGAGTTGATGTTCTTTGCCGGGCTGTTCGCGATGTATTTCACGGCGCGGGCCCAGTCCGGTGGCGCCTGGCCGCCACCACCGACCGAGCTCAACCTGTGGCAGGCGGTCCCGGTGACGCTGGTGCTGATCGCGTCGTCGTTCACCTGCCAGATGGGCGTGTTCGCCGCCGAGCGCGGCGACGTGTTCGGGCTGCGCCGCTGGTATCTGCTGACCTTCGCCATGGGACTGTTCTTCGTCTGCGGTCAGGCGTACGAGTACTACCACCTGATCATGCACGGCACCACCATTCCGTCGAGCTCCTACGGCAGCGTGTTCTACCTGACCACCGGTTTCCACGGTCTGCACGTCATCGGCGGGTTGGTCGCGTTCATCTTCCTGATGGTGCGCACCACGATGAGCAAGTTCACCCCGGCCCAGGCCACCGCATCGATCGTCGTGTCGTACTACTGGCACTTCGTCGACATCGTCTGGATCGCACTGTTCGCCACGATCTACTTCATCCGATGAGCAACCGCCCGATGAACAGGAGTGTCCGGTTGAAGACACCGAAGAAGTGGGCCCGACCTCGCCACCACGAATCTGTCGCCCGGCGGCGGCTGCGGCGTCGGTTGTCCGGCGGGCTGCTGCTGCTGGTCGCGCTGGCCATGGCCGGCGGGCTGGCCGCACTGCTCACGCCGACCCCGCAGGTGGCGGTCGCCGACGAATCGGCCTCGGCGCTGCTGCGCACCGGTAAGCAGCTGTTCGACACCTCCTGTGTGAGCTGTCACGGCGCCAACCTGCAGGGTGAGCCCGGCCGCGGACCGAGCCTGATCGGTGTCGGCGAGGCCGCCGTGTACTTCCAGGTCTCCACCGGGCGGATGCCCGCGGCACGCGGTGAGGCCCAGGCCCCCCGCAAGTACCCGATGTTCGACGACAAGCAGATCGACGCCCTGGGTGCCTACGTGCAGGCCAACGGCGGCGGTCCCACCGTCGTGCGCAACGCCGACGGCAGCATCGCGCAGGCGTCGCTGCGCGGCGACGACCTGGGCCGCGGCGGCGACCTCTTCCGGCTCAACTGCGCGTCCTGCCACAACTTCACCGGCCGAGGCGGCGCGCTGTCCTCGGGCAAGTACGCCCCCGACCTGGCGCCGGCCAACGAGCAGCAGATCCTGACCGCGATGCTGTCCGGCCCGCAGAACATGCCGCGCTTCTCCGACCGGCAGATCTCCATGGAGGAGAAGAAAGACATCATCGCCTACGTCAGATCCGTTACCGAGGAACACGATCCGGGCGGCTACGGCCTCGGCGGATTCGGCCCGGCGCCGGAAGGCATGGTGATGTGGATTATCGGGATGGTCGCTGCCATCGGCGCGGCTTTGTGGATCGGGGCACGCTCATGACCGATGTCAGCAAGGACACCACCGTCCCCGACGAGGCCCAGCTGGCCGCGATGAGCAATGACGAGCTGCTCGCTCTCGGCGGCCGCATCGACGGCGTGGAGACGATCTTCAAGGAGCCGCGCTGGCCGGTCGAAGGCACCCGCGCCGAGAAGCGCGCCGAGCGCAACGTCGCCGGCTGGTTTCTGGCCGCCGGCGGCTTCGGCTTCGCCCTGCTGCTGATCTTCCTGTTCTGGCCGTGGGAATACGCGCCGCTGGAGTCCCCGGACGGGTTCGCCTACTCGTTGGCCACTCCCCTGTACGGACTGACCTTCGGGCTCTCGGTGCTCTTCATCGGCATCGGCGCGGTGATGTTCGTCAAGAAGTTCATCCCCGAAGAGATCACCATCCAGGAGCGCCACGACGGCAGTTCCGCTGAGCTGGACCGCAAAACGGTGGGAGCCCAGCTGACCGACGCGTTCGAGGGCTCGACGCTTCCGCGGCGCAAGCTGCTGGGCGCCTCGCTGGGCATCGGATTCGGCGCGTTCGGACTGGGCACCCTGGTTGCCGGGGCCGGCG
This sequence comes from Mycolicibacter terrae, assembly GCF_010727125.1. Taxonomy (NCBI): domain Bacteria; kingdom Bacillati; phylum Actinomycetota; class Actinomycetes; order Mycobacteriales; family Mycobacteriaceae; genus Mycobacterium; species Mycobacterium terrae. The sequence continues at coordinate 2,492,110 of NZ_AP022564.1, forward strand.
GGCTCATCAAGAACCCGTGGAAGCCGGTCGTCGACACCGCCGAGGGCAAGAAGGCCATGCTGTGGACCTCGGGCTGGACCCCGCGCTATCACGGCGAGACGATCTACCTGGCCCGGGCGACCGGCCACAGCACCAACTCACCGTTCGTCAAGATGCGCCCCGAGGACCTCGACGCCGGCGGCATGGAGACCGTCTTCCCGTGGCGGGAGTCCGACGGCGACGGCACCACCGAGGAATCGCGCGAGAAGCTCAACGAGATCATGATGGGCGTGCGCAACCCGGTGATGCTGATCCGCATCCGGCCCGACGACATGCCCAAGGTGGTCAAGCGAGCGGGCCAGGAGAGCTTCAACTTCGGCGACTTCTTCGCCTACACGAAGATCTGCTCGCACCTGGGTTGCCCGTCTTCCCTGTTCGAGCAGCAGACCTACCGGATTCTGTGCCCGTGCCACCAATCGCAGTTCGACGCGCTGCACTTCGCCAAGCCGGTCTTCGGCCCGGCGGCCCGCGCACTGGCACAGCTGCCCGTCACCATTGACGCCAACGGTTATCTGGTCGCCAACGGCGACTTCGTCGAACCTGTCGGACCGGCCTTCTGGGAGCGCACCTCATGAGCCCTGCAATCGGCGACCTGCTCGCCCGTCAAGCAGACGACATCGACACCCGTTACCACCCGGCGGCCGCACTGCGACGCCAGTTCAACAAGGTCTTTCCGACGCACTGGTCGTTCCTGCTCGGTGAAATCGCGTTGTACAGCTTCATCATCCTGCTGCTGTCCGGCGTCTACCTGACGCTGTTCTTCGACCCGTCGATGGCCGAGGTCATCTACCAGGGCGTCTACCAGCCGCTCAACGGCGTGCAGATGTCGCGCGCCTACGAGACGGCGCTGAACATCTCCTTCGAGGTCCGCGGCGGACTGTTCGTCCGGCAGCTCCACCACTGGGCGGCGCTGATGTTCGCCGCGTCGATCATGGTGCACCTGGCGCGCATCTTCTTCACCGGTGCGTTCCGCCGGCCACGCGAGGCGAACTGGGTGATCGGGTCGCTGCTGCTGATCCTGGCCATGTTCGAGGGCTACTTCGGCTATTCGCTGCCCGACGACCTGTTGTCCGGCATCGGTATCCGCGCCGCGCTCTCGTCGATCACGCTGGGTATGCCGGTGATCGGCACCTGGCTGCACTGGGCGCTGTTCGGCGGCGACTTCCCGGGCACCATCCTGATCCCCCGGCTCTACGCCCTGCACATCCTGCTGCTCCCGGGCATCATCCTGGCCCTGATCGGCGTGCACCTGGCGCTGGTGTGGTTCCAGAAGCACACCCAGTTCCCCGGACCCGGACGCACCGAGAGCAACGTCGTCGGGGTGCGCGTGCTGCCGGTCTTCGCGATCAAGTCCGGCGCGTTCTTCGCGATGATCACCGGCATCCTCGGCTTGATGGGCGGCCTGCTGCAGATCAACGCGATCTGGAACCTGGGCCCCTACCGGCCTTCGCAGGTGTCGGCGGGCAGCCAGCCGGACTTCTACATGATGTGGACCGAGGGGCTGGCCCGGTTGTGGCCGGCGTGGGAGTTCTACTTCCTGGGCCACACCGTGCCCGGCCCGGTCGGCGTCGCGCTGATCATGGGTGCGGTCTTCACCCTGCTGATCATCTATCCGTTCCTGGAGAAGCGGTTCACCGGTGACTATGCACACCACAACCTGCTCCAGCGCCCGCGCGACGCACCGGTCCGCACCGCGATCGGCGCCATGGCGATCAGCTTCTATTTGGTGCTGACCCTGGCCGCGATGAACGACATCATCGCGTGGAAGTTCCACATCTCCCTGAATGCGACGACCTGGATCGGCCGCATCGGGATGGTGATCCTGCCGCCGCTGATCTTCTTCGCCACCTACCGGTGGTGCATCGGCCTGCAGCGCAGTGACCGTGAGGTGCTCGAGCACGGCATCGAGACCGGCATCATCAAACGGCTTCCGCACGGCGCCTACATCGAGCTGCACCAGCCGCTGGGACCGGTCGACGAACACGGCCACCCGATTCCGCTGGAATACGCCGGCGCGGCGCTGCCCAAGAGGATGAACAAGCTGGGGTCGGCCGGCTCCCCCGGCCGGGGCAGCTTCCTGACCGCCGACCCGACTTCCGAGGACGCCGCGCTCAACGAGGCCGCGCACGCCAGCGAGCGGCGTGCGCTGACCGCGCTGGCCGAGCGTCAGGACGGCAACGGCAACGGCGACGGCCAGCACTGACCCGCGCCGGTCAGGCGACCTGCGCAGCCTGCTGCGCGGGCTACCGGTCCTGCTAGGTTCCGCGCCGGAGTTCAATCCGGCGCGAGCCCCCGACGATCCGGTCGAGCTGTTCACCCGGTGGCTTCTGCATGCCCTCGACAGCGGCGTCGCGGAACCGCACGCCATGACGGTGTCGACGGTGTCGGGGGCGGCCGGGTCGCGACCGTCGGCGCGGGTGCTGATCCTCAAGGACCTCGACAGTGCCGGTTGGCATTTCGCGGTCAGCTCACTGAGCCGCAAGGGCGCCGAGCTCGCGCGCAATCCGGCTGTGGCGCTGACGTTTTACTGGCCCGCGCTGGGCCGCCAGGTCAGGGTCGAGGGCATCGCGCAGGCCGACCCGGCACCGGTGGCCGCCGAGGACTTCCTGGCCCGCTCCGAGGGCGCCCGGACGATGGCGCTGACCGGGCGCCAGAGTGAGCCCTACTGCGATCCCGCCGAGATCGGTGAGGCGTTGGCGAAGGCCCGCCTGGAACTCGAACGGTCCCCCGGACTGGTTCCCGCCGACTGGGTGTCGTATGCGGTGTGGGCCGACACGGTCGAATTCTGGCAGTCGGATCCGGATCGCCGGCACCGCAGACTGCGTTACGAACGCGACGGCGCGGGTTGGTCGACGACCCCGCTCTGGCCCTAAGAGCGGCGTCAGCCGAACCGGGACGGCAGTTCCAGCACCTCGCCGAGACGGCGCAGGTACAGCCACGGGATCACCGGCATGGCCAAGGTGATCGCCCCGGCCAACCCGTAGCAGACCCACGAGCCGGTGTCCTTGCCGACCGCCATCAAGTAAGTCGCGGCCGCCACGACGGTCAGTGCGCCGCCGACGGCGCTGGCGAGCACCGTGACGCCGCGCAGCAGCACCCGGTCCACCTGGGTCTGGTTCGGCAGCGCCTGGCGCTCGGGGGCCGACCGCCGGCCTGGGGCGTCGAATCCGCGTTGCGGCAGCGGCGCATTCGGCCGCACCGGCGACCCGGCGCGAGGCGCGACGCCGGCCGGCCGCGGAGGCGGGCCGGAGGGGCGGGCGCGCAGCAGTACCGGAATGGCGGCCAGGATGACCAGCGCGGAGACACCGATGACGATGTACAGCAGGCCGTTGTGCGAATCCTTCGCCGGCTGGTGAAAGCCCCGCCCGAGGTCGACGAGCGCGACCGTCGCCGCCACACTCATGCCCAACAGCGTCAGCCAGATCGCGGCACAGACACCGAGCAGTACCCGGTCCACCACCTCCGGGGACTGCCCGGGGTGGACGAATCGGTCTGCCATGTTTCTGCCGGCCATCAGCAGCTCGTCGCCGGCGCGTCGTTGCTGTTGGATGACAGCACCCTACCGTCACTGCTGGTGATCGAACAGTTGAGTTTGCTCAGCCGCAGCATGCTGGACGCCTCCACCGAGCCGATCTCCGACTGGGAGATCGGCGTCAATGTCAGCGACCAGGGGATGTAGGCGTTGCGCTGGGTCCGGCGTTGCCCGGAGGCGTCGACGTAGGTGATCGTGATCTGGTCGAACGGCGCCTTGGTGCCGGTCACCGAATAGGTCACCTGCATCGGCTTGGCCTGGGTGGTCGTGGTGGGCTCCGTTGTCGCAGTGGATGGTTCGGGAGAGGGAGACTCCGCCGGCGGCGGTGGCGGTGGCGGCGGGGCCTCCTCACTCGACGGTGGCGGCGGCGGGGGCTCCTCGCTGGACGGCGGCGGGGGCGGTGGTGGCGGCGTGGTCGGGTTGCTGGTCCTGGTGATCTCGTCCTGCACCGGCGGCTGCGAGACGGTGGTTCTCGTGGTGTCCGGTGTGGCCAGGTCGTTGGTCTCGGAGCGGGCGAACAGCAGCGCCACCGAGACCACCAGGGAGACCGCGGCGATGATCACGGTGACACCGACCACCCAGGGCCAGCGCGGCGTCTTGGCGTGCGGATCCGGCTCGTCGGGGGTGTCGAAGTTGTCGTAGTCGTACAACCGCGGGTCCACCGGCACGTAGGGACCGCTCAAGAACTGCTCGGACTCGGGGGCCGAATAGGCCTGGGAGTAGGCGGTGTTGTCCGGTGACGCGCCGGGCGTGGGCGCGGCCACCTCGTCAATCGCCGGGATGTCCGCGTCTCCGGCTGCGCCCGACACGGGGTCCTCGTCTCCAGAGCCCGCCTCCGGGGGATTCGGCCCGCTCATTCCCGCCTATCCTGTTCCAACCGCAGCGCTCACGCGCGCCACACCCACCACGGTCGATAAAACCGCCGCTGGTCATTGTGCACCGGCAACCCTACCCAAAGGGGTCGACACGGCGGTGCGTGCGGACCGGCTCAGTGTTTCTCGGGGCCGATGTAGTACTCGAAGACCAGCCCGGCCACACTCGACAACACCATCGCCACCCCGGCCGCGATCAGCCACGGGAGCCACAACGCGATCCCCACAGCGGCCACCGATCCCGACAGCGCGATCAGGATCGGCCACCAGCTGTGCGGGCTGAAGAAGCCCAGTTCCCCGGCGCCGTCACTGATTTCGGCCGCCTCGTAGTCCTCGGGGCGGGTGTCCAGCCGGCGTGCCACGAACCGGAAGAAGGTGGCCACGATCAGGGCCATCACCCCGGTCAGCACCAGCGCCGTGGTGCCGGCCCACTCGACTCCGCCGGTGGCGAACAGGGTCGTCAGTACGGCGTAGACCACCCCGACCACCACGAAGAAGGTGGCCACGAACTCGAACAGCCTGGATTCGATGCGCATGAGGTTGTGTCCCTACTTGTTGCTGGCTTCGGGGGCTAGCAGGCCGCGGCGACTGTCGAATGGGCGCGTGGTGACGGCCAGCGGCTCCTGCTTGATCGCCTCCAGCGCCTCGGCGTTGCTCTTCCCGGCGATCCGCTGACCCAGGTAGGCCTTGAAGTCGTTGGGCGAGACCACCCGGACCTCGAAGTTCATCATGGCGTGATAGGTGCCGCACATCTCCGCGCAGTGGCCGACGAACGCCCCCTCCTTCTGGATCTCAGAGACCTGGAAGGTGTTGACCTGGTTGTTGCGCTCGGGCCAGGCGATGACGTCCCGCTTGAACAGGAACTCCGGCACCCAGAAGGAGTGGATGACGTCGGCGGAGTTCAACACGAACTCGATGCGCTTGCCGCTGGGCACCACCAGCACCGGGATCTCGTTGGTGGTACCGAGCGTCTCGACCCTGTCGAAGTTGAGGTAGGTCCGGTCGTCGGTGTTGAGTCCGCGGACCGGTCCGACCAGCTCCTCGCCGTGCTTGTCGACGCCTTCGGGCTTGGAGGCCATCGCCTCTTTGCGCTGCTGGTCGGCGCCCTCGTAGCTCAGCGTGCCGTCGCGGAAGTTGACCTTCTGGTAGCCGAACTTCCAGTTCCACTGGAAGGCGGTGACGTCGACGACCACCTCGGGGTCGGGGTCGTGGTGCAGCATCTTCTCCTGAACGACGACGGTGAAGTAGAAGATCACCGCGATGGCCAGGAACGGCAGGACGGTGAGCCCGAGCTCCAGGGGCATGTTGTAGCCGAACTGGCGCGGCAGTTCGGTGTCGGTCGCCTTCTTGCGGTGGAAGAGCGTCGCCCAGAAGATCATTCCCCAGACGATCCCGCCGATCACGACGGAGGCGATCACCATGCCGAGCCACAGCTTGTAGTTGGCCTCGGCCTCCGGGGTGATGCCTTTGGGCCAGCCGAAGCCGACCACGTCGGTCCAGTCGTAGCTACAGCCGCTGAGCGTCACCGTCAGCAGGCCGAGCACGCCGGCACCCGCCAGCGGTCGAAGCAGACGGCTAAGCACAACGCCCTGCCCGCGGCGTGTCACGTTGGTGCCTCCTCGAGTCACAGACCGGGCCGGCGCGGAACCGGCGGAGCAGTCGAATACTACGCAGCGTAGACCACCCGGATCGCCGGCGTTCGCGAGACCTGCCGGTTGGCCGGCCCGCTGCTCCGGCCCTCCGGTCATGTCCCGGCCCTGCGCAGGCCCGGGCCGATGCCGGTGCGGCATACTGGGACCCGATGTGTGGACTGCTGGCCTTCGTGTGTGCCCCGGCCGGCACCGGCGACCCGGGCGCGGTCCCCGACATCGACCCCGCCGACCTCACCGCCGTAGCCGCCAGGGTCGAACACGCGGCGCACCTGATGCGCCATCGAGGGCCCGACGAACTGGGCACCTGGACCGGCGACGGCATCGCCCTCGGTTTCAACCGGCTCTCGATCATCGACATCGAACATTCGCATCAGCCGCTGCGCTGGGGGCCCGCCGACCAGCCGGACCGCTACGTGCTGGTGTTCAACGGGGAGATCTACAACTACCTCGAACTGCGCCAGGAACTGGCGGCGTCTCACGGCGCGGTCTTCGCCACCGACGGCGACGGGGAGGCGATCGTCGCCGGCTACCACTACTGGGGCCCCGACGTGCTGCCGCGACTGCGCGGCATGTTCGCCTTCGTGCTGTGGGACACGCTTCGTGGTGAGCTGTTCTGCGCCCGCGACCCGTTCGGGATCAAGCCGCTGTTCATGGCCGGCGGGCCGGGCGGCACGGCGGTGGGCAGCGAGAAGAAGTCGCTGCTGGACATGGCCGACCTGGTGGGGTTCGACACCGGCGACGGCGGTATCGACCAGCGCGCGCTGCAGCACTACACGGTGCTGCAGTACGTGCCCGAACCCGAAACACTGCACCGCGGGGTGCGCCGGCTGGAGTCGGGATGCTGGGCGCGGATCAGCCCGGATCGGCAGACCCCCGAGATCACTCGCTACTTCACACCGCGATTCGACGCCACGCCGATCACCCGCGACACCGAACAGGCCCGCTACGACGAGATCACCGCGGTGCTCGAGGACTCGGTGGCCAAGCACATGCGAGCCGACGTCACGGTCGGGGCGTTTCTGTCCGGGGGGATCGACTCCACCGCGATCGCCGCGCTGGCGATGCGGCACAACCCCAAGCTGATCACCTTCACCACCGGCTTCGAGCGGGAGGGTTTCTCCGAGGTCGACGTGGCCGCCGCGTCCGCCGAGGCGATCGGCGCCCGGCATGTGGTCAAGGTGGTCAGCCCGGCCGAATTCGTCGCCGCGCTGCCCGAGATCGTCTGGTACCTCGACGACCCGGTCGCCGACCCGGCCCTGGTCCCGCTGTACTTCATCGCCCGCGAAGCCCGCAAGCACGTCAAAGTGGTGCTCTCCGGGGAAGGCGCCGACGAGTTGTTCGGCGGCTACACGATCTACCGCGAGCCGTTGTCGCTGCGGCCGTTCAACTACCTGCCCGCCCCGGTGCGCCGGTCGATGGGCAAGGTGTCCAAGCCGCTTCCCGACGGAATGCGCGGCAAGAGCCTGCTGCACCGCGGATCGCTGACCCTGGAGGAGCGCTACTACGGCAACGCGCGCAGCTTCTCCGACGAGCAGCTGCGGGCCGTACTGCCCGGTTTCTCCCCGGACTGGACCCACACCGACGTCACCGCACCGCTGTACGCCGAATCGGCGGGCTGGGATCCGGTGGCCCGCATGCAGCACATCGACCTGTTCACCTGGCTGCGGGGCGACATCCTGGTCAAGGCGGACAAGATGACGATGGCCAATTCGCTGGAGCTGCGGGTGCCGTTTCTGGATCCCGAGGTGTTCGCGGTGGCTTCGAAGCTGCCGGTGTCGGCCAAGATCACCCGAACCACCACCAAGTACGCGCTGCGGCGTGCGCTGGAGCCGATCATCCCCGCCCACGTGCTGCACCGCCCCAAGCTCGGCTTCCCGGTGCCGTTGCGGCACTGGCTGCGCGCCGGTGAGCTGGTGGAGTGGGCCTACGCCACGGTGGCCGCTACCGGCGCAGATCACCTGATCGACGTCGCCGCGGTGCGCGCGATGCTCGACGAACACCGCACCGGGACCGCCGATCACAGCCGCCGGTTGTGGACCATGCTGATCTTCATGCTGTGGCACGCGATCTTCGTCGAGCACTCCGTGGTGCCCGCCATCAGCGAGCCGGCCTACCCGGTGCAGTTGTGAACCGCCGGCGGGGCTGAGCTACTTGAGCGCGGCGCCGATCTCAGCGGCCGCGGCGTCACCGTAGGCGTCGGCCAGCCGGCCGACGGCGACGTCGCGGTCCCACGACCACTCCTGGGTTCCGGTGGACTCCAACACCAGCACCGCCACCAGCGAACCGAGCTGCGCGGAGCGCTCCAGGCCCAGCCCGGCGCTGCGGCCGGTGAGGAAACCGGCGCGGAAGGCGTCACCAACGCCGGTCGGGTCGGCCTGGGCCTTCTCCGGGACCACGCCGACGTGGACGCGGGAACCGTCCGGGTGGACGATGTCGACACCGTTGGCGCCCAGGGTGGTCACCCGCAACCCGACCTGCTTCATGACGTCGGGCTCGGTCCAGCCGGTCTTGGACAGCAGCAGGTCCCACTCGTAGTCGTTGGTGAACAGGTAGGCCGCACCGTCGATGAGCCGGCGGATCTCGTCGCCGGTCAGCCGGGCCAGCTGCTGAGAGGGGTCGGCGGCGAACGCCAGTCCGAGCTTGCGGCACTCCTCGGTGTGCAGGAACATCGCCTCGGGGTCGTTGGCCCCGATGATCACCAGCTCGGGGTCACCGACGCTGCGCACCACCTCGGCCAGCGAGATGTTGCGGGCCTCGGACATGGCGCCCGGATAGAACGAGGCGATCTGGGCCATGTCGATGTCGGTGGTGCAGGTGAAGCGCGCCGTGTGCGACGTGGTGGAGACCAGCACGTTGTCGCAGTTGACACCGTGCGACACCAGCCAGGCGCGGTAGTCGGCGAAGTCGTCGCCGGCCGCGCCGACCAGCGCGGCGTCACCGCCGAGCACGCCGATGGCATAGGCGATGTTGCCCGCCACCCCGCCGCGGTGCACCACGAGATCTTCGACCAGGAAGCTCAGCGAGACCTTCTGCAGGTGATCGGCCAGCAGCTGTTCGGAGAACCGACCCGGAAAGCGCATCAAATGATCGGTCGCGATCGAACCGGTCACCGCAATAGTCACTGACTATCCCCCTCGTGTGTTCACCGTGGACCTGAAGTGGGTTCCCACGGTAGCGGTCGGTCGAACCCTGTCCGTCGCCGGGCAGCGCCAAGCCGTCGGGTCAAGGGGCGGTGCTAGGTGGTCAGTTGAATGAGTCGCCGCACGAGCACGAGCCGCCGGCGTTGGGGTTCTCGATGGTGAAGCCCTGCTTGTCGATCTGGTCGGCGTACCCGATCTCCGCACCCTGCAGGTAGGGGGCGCTCATCCGATCGACGGCCAGTTTCACCCCGTTGAACTCGGTGATCACGTCACCGTCGAGGCTGCGGTCGTCGAAGAACAGGTTGTAGCGCAGGCCCGCACAGCCGCCCGGTTGCACCGAGATGCGCAGCGTCAGGTCGTCGCGGCCTTCTTGGGCCAGCAGCGACTTGACCTTGGCCGCGGCTTCATCGGTCAAGACCACGCCGTGAGCCTCGGTGATCGACTGATCCTGAACAGTCATTGCGTCTCCCTATTACGGTTGATTCGGGGCGGGCTCGCCTCTGCTCGAGGCGTCGAAACCCACCGTCACAACGATACCTTGCGCCGACGTGTTCCCTACTGAGCCGCGGGACCGGGTGTACCGGCCGGCCGGGCGCCGATCTGCGCCGCCAGCACGGTGGTCAGACCGATCAGCTGGTTGGCCGCGTCCACCAGGGCCAATCGCACCGAGCCGGCGTGGTCGGCGATCGCCCGGGCGGCCATCACACCGGCCGATAGCAGCGCCGGCTCGTCGAGGTCGATCTGACCGGCCAACACCAGCACCGGCAGCTGCCGCGCCCGGGCCGCGGTGCACAGCGAGCCGATCACCTTCCCGTGCAGCGACTGCTGGTCGAACCGGCCCTCACCGGTGACCAGGACGTCGGCGTCGGCGAGGGCGGCCGCCAGACCGGTGTGGCGGGCCACGATCTCCGCCCCGGATTCGGCGATCCCCCCCAGTGCCAGCAGCGCTGCGCCGATCCCCCCGGCGGCGCCGGCCCCCGAGGCGGCGCTCACCTGCCGTCCGGCCGCGCCGTCGAGTTCGTTCGCCCAGGCGCTCAGGCGCGATTCGAGCACGGCCACGGTGGCGGCATCGGCACCCTTCTGCGGCCCGAACACCCGCGCCGCGCCCCACGGCCCCAGCAGCGGATATTCGACGTCGCAGGCCGCGATCAGTTCGACGTCGGCGAGCCGCCGCCGGGCGACGGCCAGGCCGCCGAGTTCGTCGACCATGCCCCGTCCGCCGTCAGTGCTGGCGCTGCCGCCGAGTCCGACGACGATCCGCTGCGCCCCGGCCGTCAGCGCCGCCTCGATGAGCCGGCCCACCCCCCTGCTGTGGGCGGCCAGCGCGGTGCTCGGCGATGGCGGACCGTCAAGCAGCGCCAAGCCGCAGGCCTGCGCACATTCCAGGTAAGCCGTCTTGGATGCGGCGTCCCAGAACCATTCGGCATCGGCCGGCTCGTCCAGCGGCCCGCTGACCCGGCACCGCTGCACCGTGCCCGGACCGGCGGTGCCCAGCACGGCGGCCAGCACCGCGACGAAGCCGGGGCCGCCGTCGGACTGCGGGGCGATCGCCAACCGGTCATGTGGACGGCTGCGGTGCCACCCGGTCGAGATGGCGGCGGCGGCCTGTACCGCGGTCAGGCTCTCGCCGTAACAGTCCGGCGCTATCAGCACCCGCAGCACGGTCGTCCCCGGGGCGGCTGAGGCGCCGGCACCGGAGTGGTCAGCCATACCGGCAGGGTATAGAGCCACACGGACGCCGTGGGAGCCCGGGCAAGTAATCTGGCGGGCGTGAAGTTGCCGGGACGCAGGAAAGATGAGGCGGGTCCCACGGAGACCGCTGACTCCGTGAGCGGTGCCGTCGACCTCGACAGCGCCGAATCCAGGGACACCGCGGGTGCCCGTGGCACGGCTCCCAAGGGCCGGCCCACCCCCAAGCGCAACGCGGCGGCCAAACGTCGCGGCCCGGTGGCACCGGCGCCGATGACCGCCGCGGAGGCCCGGGCCAGACGAAAGAGCCTGGCCGGGCCGAAGCTGAGCAAGGAAGAGCGCCGGATCCAGAAGGCCGAACGGCGGGAGCGGATGGCCCAGCGCCGGGAGCGGATGCTCGCCGGCGACGAGACTGCCCTGCTCGACCGCGACCGCGGCCCGGTGCGCCGGTACGTACGCGACATCGTCGACGCCCGCCGCAACCTGCTCGGCATGTTCATGCCGGTGGCCCTGGGGTTGATGTTCGTCATGATGGCGGTCCCGCAGATCCAGTTCTACATCTCGCCGGCGATGATGCTGCTGATGGTCGCGATGGCTGTCGACGGCGTCCTGCTGGCCCGAAAGGTCGGCAGGCTGGTCGACACCAGCTACCCCGACAGCACCGAGGCCCGGTGGAAACTGGGTCTCTACGCCGTCAGCCGGGCATCGACGCTGCGCCGGATGCGGGCCCCGCGCCCACAGGTGCGGCGCGGCGAACGACTCGGCTGAGTCCGGTTGGGGGCCGACAGCTTTGGACTTCGCAGAATTCCCGCCGGTCAGCCCGCCTGATGCGACGGTAGCCGCCGCCGCTCGTGCGCGGCAGAACTCGCTGACCAAGCCGCCGGGCTCGCTGGGCCGCCTCGAAGACCTCTCGGTGTGGCTGGCCGCCTGCCAAGGCCAGTGCCCGCCAAGGCAATTCGATCGGGTTCGGGTGGTGGTGTTCGCCGGCGATCATGGCGTGACCCGCGAAGCGGTGTCGGCGTACCCGTCGGAGGTGACCGCGCAGATGGCTGCCAACATCGAGCGCGGCGGCGCCGCCATCAACGCCCTGGCCACCGTCGCCGGCGCGGGCGTGCGGGTGGTGGACATGGCCATCGACAGCGACGCCGACGACTTCAGCGCATACCGGGTGCGCCGCGGCAGCGGCGACATCACCGGTGAAGACGCCCTGACCGCGGCCGAGACCGTCGCCGCAGTGGATGCGGGCCGCCGGATCGCCGACGATGAAGTCGACGCCGGGGCAGACCTGCTCATCCCCGGTGACATGGGCATCGGAAACACCACTGTCGCAGCGACTTTGGTCGCAGCACTGACCGGCGCCGAGCCTGTCGAGGCGGTCGGCCATGGGACCGGTATCGACGACGCCGGTTGGGCGCGCAAGACGGCGGCGGTGCGCGACGCGCTGTTCCGGTCTCGCCGGGTCTCCGATCCGCTGGGGTTGCTGCGCTGCTGCGGCGGGGCCGACCTGGCGGCACTTGCGGGATTCTGCGCGCAGGCGGCCGTCCGGCGCACCCCGGTGCTGCTCGACGGCTTGGCGTCGACGGCCGCCGCCCTGGTCGCCGAGCGGCTGGCCCCGGGCGCGCGCGCGTGGTGGCAGGCCGGCCACCGCTCCCCCGAACCGGCTCATGCGCTGGCCTGTGCGGCCTTGGGACTGGAACCGATCCTCGATCTGCGGATGCGGCTGGGCGAGGGTACCGGGGCTGCGGTGGCGCTGCCGATTCTGCGCGCCGCGGTCTCGGCGTTGGCGTCGATGTCGACCTTCGCCGAGGCGGGTGTGTCCGGGCCCTCCGAGGGGATAGCCGGAGCCGGCGGATGATCCGATCGTTGGCCTCGGCGGTCGCGTTCGGAACGGCCCTGCGGCTGCCCGGCGCCGGCGGCCCGCCCGGGCGGGGGACGCTGACGGCACTTCCAGTCGTCGGAGCCGCCCTGGGGGTACTGGCGGCCGGGGTCGTCTGGGCCGGCGGGATCGCATTCGGTCCCGGTAGCGCCTTGACCGGGCTGCTCGCGGTGGCGGTGCTGCTCGCCGCGACCCGCGGGCTGCACATCGACGGGGTGGCCGACACCGCCGACGGACTGGGCAGTTACCGGCCCGCGGCGCAGGCGCTACAGGTGATGCGGGACGGATCGACCGGGCCGTTCGGCGTGGCGGCGGTGGTGCTGGTGGTGGGCCTGCAGGCGTTGGCGTTGCCGATGCTGGATGCGGCCGGGATCGTGGTCGCGGTGGGCGCGGGCCGGGTGGCGGCGGTGCTGGCCTGTCTGCGTTCGGTGCCCGCCGCGCCGGGTAGCACGTTGGGCGCCACCGTGGCGGGCAGTCAGCCGGCGCCGGTGGCGATGGCCTGGGTGCTGGTGCTGGCGGCGGGGTCGACGGTCGCCGGCTCGGCGCCATGGCACGGACCGCTGGCCGTCACCGTGGCGCTGGCCGCGGCGTTGCTACTGGTCAGGCATTGCGTGTGCCGGTTCGGCGGAATCACCGGCGACGTGCTGGGTGCCGCCGTCGAGTGGACCACCGTGCTGGTCGCGGTGCTGCTGGCTGCACTCTGATCCCGTCCGATAAGGACCATTTCTCCGAACTTATAGACATTTCTCCCTGTTGGTGCCTTACTTACAGAGCAGGTTTGTGCAAATGGAACCAGCATTAACATGTGGTTTCGCGGAGAGGACACCGATGGCTCGCCATCACCGCTACAGCAAGCGAAGCCGGGAATCCCGCAAGGCGATGACCGATGGCTTCGGCGACGTATCCGAAGACCCGGGGGCCGACGACGTCGCCGTCGAGGACTGGTCGACGGAGGCTGACGAGCCGGATTCCCCGCCGGGGCCGGCGGGCTGAACCGGCCGATACCGGACAGCAATGAGCCGGAGAGTTCCGGCCAAGAAGTGCAGTAGTCGATTACTGCATCCCCCTCCTTCTCAGAGGCATAACGTCCGTGCTTATCGGATGATGAGATTCTCTCGAGGGAGTGGGTCATGCCCGGTCATCAGCACAGGACAAATCGTCGCCCCACCCCAGCGGTCCACCGGCGCGGCCGGCCCATCGGGTTGGCCGGCGTGGCCAGTGCGTTCGTGGCGTTCGGTATGAGCCCACTGGCCCCCGCCCCCGCCCAGGCCGACCCGCTGACGGACTGGATCGTCGACCTGCTCGATCCGGCGAACTGGTCGTGGCTGGGCGCCGAGAGCGCCGGCAGCCTCGACGTGGCGGACTGGGGTGGTTTCCTTTCCGGTCTCGGCGACCCGGTCGGCACCGAGTTGGCGGCGTCACCGGCCGCGGCCACCGACCCCACCATGGCCGACTGGTTCGACACCTGGATCTATGCCCCGCTGCATCAGGCCGGCCAGGACTGGCTGGCCACCCAGTCCGGTACCGACGTCAGCACCTGGATCAACAACACCTTCGGCAACGGCCAGATGCTGATCGGCAACGGCGCGGACGGTATCGACGGCGGCACCAACGAACAAGCCATGGGCGGTGCCGGCGGGCTCTGGTTCGGCGACGGCGGCGACGGCGGCACCGCTTTCGGCGGCTGGGGCGGCAACGGCGGCAACGCCGGATTCTTCGGCAACGGTGGCGACGGCGGCCACGGCGGCGGTTTCGGGTCCGGACCCTATCCCGGCGATGCCGGCGACGGCGGGAACGGCGGCACCTTCATGGGCCACGGCGGCCACGGCGGGGAGGGCGGGGACGGCGGGGACGGCTTGAACGGCAGCTACGGCGGGGACGGTGGCAACGCGGTGGCCTGGCTGTTCGGCAACGGCGGAGCCGGCGGGCACGGCGGCAACGGCGGCAACGGCACCGCCGGCGCGGTGGGCGGCGACGGCTGGTACGGGGGCAACGGCGGCAAAAGCGCCGCGCTGTTCGGTGACGGCGGCATCGGCGGTGCCGGCGGCAACGGCGGTGACGGCGGGGCCGCGAGCGCCGTCGGTGACGGCGGTAGTGGCGGCTACGGCGGTCTCGGCGGCAGCGGCGGTGACACCGTTGCCGGCGTCGGCGGTGGCGGCGGAGCCGGTGGAAACGGCGGCAACGGCGGCGACGGCGGCGCCACTTCCGGTAGCGGCGGCAGCGGCGGCGTCGGCGCGATGGGCGGCATGAGCGGCAGCGGCCCGGGCGGCCGGCTCTCCGGGGTCGGCGGCGACGGCGGCCGGGGCGGCGATGGCGGCGGCGCCAGCGCCGCCGGTTACTCGGCGGGTCGCGGCAACGGCGGAGGGTGGGGCGGCCCCGGTGAGTTCGGTGGGGCGGGCGGCGACGGGGGCGCGGGCGGCAACGGCAGCGGAGGCGCGAGCGGTGCGGCCGGCGGCGCCGGCGGGACGTCGGGGCTCGGCGTCGCCGGCACCGGGGCGGGCGGCAACGGCGGCCACGGCGGCGGCGACGGCGGCGGCGTCGGCGGTATGGGCGGCAGCGGGGCCGCCGCCGCCTCAGGCACCACCGCCGGAGGTGGAGGCGGTGGCGGGGGCGGCGTCGGAAGTGCCGGTGGCACCGGTGGTGCGGGCGGCGCAGGCGGTGCAGGCGGCACCGGTAGCGGCCTGGACATCACCGGCCACGTCGCAGGGGTGGGGGGCTCCGGCGGGCATGGCGGAGAGGGCGGCCACGGCATCGGGACCGACAGCACCGGCGGCGTCGGTGGGGCCGGTGGGTCCGGTGGTGTCGGCACCGGAATTCGCGGCATAGGAGGCGGCTTCGGCATCGGAGGGGCCGGCGGAACCGGCGGCGCCGGCGGTACGGCCTTCAATGGCGGCACCGGTGGAGCTGGCGGCGCCGGCGGCATCGGCGGGAACGGGCGGCAGCACCGCCGTTCTCGGGCAAGGCGCCCTCGGCGGCGGCGGCGGTGACGGCGGCGCCGGCGGCACGGCCGACGGCTTCGTCGACGCGGGAGCCGACGGCTACAACGACGACACCGGCGGGGTGGGCGGCGACGGCGGCGCAGGCGGCGATGCGACCACCGCCGTGGCGGGCACCGCCTCGGGTGGCTGGGGCGGAACCGGCGGAGCCGGCGGGGTGGCGCACCCGGGCGCCAGTGGCAGCGGCGGGGTCGGCGGCGCGGGCGCCGACGTCACCGACGGCTTCGGCGCCTCCGGCGGCGACGGCGGCCCCGGCGGTGCCGACGGCACACCCGGGACGCCCGGGGTACCGGGCTGATCAGGCGGGCCGTTCAGTCCAGCCGGGCCATCCAGCCGTGGGTGTCGGCGAAGGTGCCGCGCTGGATGCCGGTCAAGGTGTCGCGCAGCGCCATGGTGACCTCACCGGGCCGGCCGTCGGCGATGGTGAACTCCCCGTCCGCGGATTTGACCTGCGACACCGGGGTGATGACGGCGGCGGTGCCGCAGGCGAAGACCTCGGTGATCTCGCCGGAAGCGGCCTTCTTCTGCCACTCACTGACATCGATCTTGCGTTCTTCGACCGCGAAGCCGGCGTCGGTGGCCAGCTGCAGCAACGAGTCGCGGGTGATACCGGGCAGCAGTGAGCCGGAGAGTTCCGGCGTGACCAGCCGCGCCGAGCCACCGGCGCCGAACACGAAGAACAGGTTCATCCCGCCCATCTCTTCGACGTAGCGCCGCTCGGCCGCATCCAGCCACACCACCTGGTCGCAGCCGTTGTCGGTGGCCTGCGCCTGGGCCACCAGCGACGCCGCGTAGTTCCCGCCGAACTTGGCCGCTCCGGTACCGCCCGGGCAGGCCCGCACGTACTCCGTCGACAGCCACACACTCACCGGCTTGATGCCGCCCTTGAAGTACGCCCCGGCCGGCGAGCCCATCACCAGGCAGCGGTACTCGTTGGCCGGCCGTACCCCCAGTCCCGGCTCGGTGGCGAAGATGAAGGGGCGAAGGTACAGCGATTCCTCGCCGCCGGCCGCCGGCACCCAGGACCCGTCCACGGCGATCAGCTGCCGCAGCGATTCGATGAACAGATCGTCGGGAAGTTCCGGGATCGCCAGCCGCCGAGCCGACGCGCGCATCCGGGCGGCGTTGGCCTCCGGCCGGAACGACACGATCGAACCATCCGTCCAGCGGTAGGCCTTCAGCCCCTCGAAGACCTCCTGCGCGTAGTGCAGGACGATCGCCGACGGGTCCAGTTCGATCGGCCCGTAGGGCATGACCCGCGCGTTGTGCCAGCCGGCCTCGACGGTGTAGTCGATCGAGACCATGTGGTCGGTGTGGTACTTGCCGAAACCCGGGTCGGCCAGGATGGATTCGCGTACCTCGTCAGGAGTCGGGTTCGCTGTGACCGACACGTGGAACTCGAGGAGGCCGCTTTTCATGCAGCGATTGTATAACCGGTGCGCTAGCGGGTTTTTGCCGTCACGAACGGCGGCTGTAGCACCTCGCACTCGACCGGGCGGCCCCGCACGTCGACGGTCAGCTGCGCGCCGTCGGCGATCTCGGCGTGCACGTCGATCAACGCCAGCGCGATACCGGCCTTGAGCGTCGGCGAGAAGGTGCCCGAGGTGGTGATCCCGACCTGCCGGTCGCCGTCGAGCACCGCCAGGTCGGCCCGCAGCACGCCCCGCCCGGTCGCGCGCAGCCCGCGCAGCAGCCGTTCCGGGCCTGCCGCCTTCTCCGCCAGCAGCGCCTCACGTCCGAAGAACGCCTCTTTCTTCCAGCCGATCGCCCACCCGCAGCGCGCCTGCAGCGGCGAGATGGCAGGCGACAACTCGTGACCGTGCAGCGGATAGCCCATCTCGGTGCGCAGCGTGTCGCGGGCGCCCAGACCGGCCAGCTCCCCTCCGGCCTGTGCCACCGCCGCCACCAGCGCGTCGAACACCACCGCCGCGGTGTCCCACTCCGGCAGCAGCTCATAGCCGTGTTCGCCGGTGTAGCCACTGCGGCATACCCGCACCGGCACGCCGGCGTAGCTGGCGTCGGTGAACGCCATGTAGTCCATCTCGGTCGGCAGTCCCAAACCGGCCAGCACCTCGGTCGATCGCGGGCCCTGCACCGCCAGCACCGCGCGCGAGCGGTGCTCGTCGGTGATCGTCACCCCGGCCGGCGCAGCCTCCCGCAGGACGGCCACCACCGCCGCGGTGTTGGCCGCATTGGGAACCAGAAAAATCTCGTCGTCGGCGACGTAGTAGGCGATCAAGTCGTCGATGACGCCACCGGATTCGTTGCAGCACAACGTGTATTGCGCTTTGCCCGGCCCTATCCTGCCCAGGTCGTTGGTGAGCGTCGCGTTGATGAACGCCGCGGCGCCCGGGCCGGCCACGGTCGCCTTGCCCAGGTGGCTGACATCGAACAGACCCACCGCGCTGCGGGTGGCGTTGTGCTCGGACACGGTGCCGGCATAGGACACCGGCATCAGCCAGCCACCGAATTCGGCGAAGCTGGCGCCCAGCTCGCGGTGACGGTCTTCCAGGGGTCCGTGTTGCAGTTCGCTCACGACGAGCCAGCCTAATCGGCACACTTGTGTAGGTGGTTGATTGGGACGCGCTCGAAAGCGCGGGAATCGCCGACGCGCGCCAGCGCGCCGGCCTGCTTGAGTACCTGGATCACCTCGGCTTCACCACCGAGCAGATGGCCGAGGCCGAGCGCCAGGGCCGGCTGTTCGGGCTGGCCGGTGACGTGGTGGGGCGCTCCGGTCCGCCCGACTACACACTGCGGACCGCCGCCGAGGCGTTGGGCGTACCGGTGGGCGATGTCGAGCGCGCCTGGACGATGCTCGGGCTCAGCGTCGCCAGTGCGGACACGCCCGCGCTGAGCCAGGCCGACGTCGACGGGCTGGCCACCTGGGTCGAGATGCGGTCCAACCTGGGCGAGCCGGTCGACGGATTCCTGCGGGTGCTCGGGGCGACGATGGCCCGGCTGGCCGAGGCCGAGTCGTCGATGATCCGGATCAGCGAGCCCGACGTGTGGCTGGGCCACACCTTCGACGAACTCTCCACCGCGCGGGCCTGGCGGTCCGTCGCGGAGTTCATCCCGCGCCTCGGCGCGATGATCGACGCCGTGCACCGCCAGCATCAGGTCAGCGCCCGGACGTTCCTCGAGGGGCTGGCCGCTGGGCCGACGGCGAGCATGATGTGCGGCGTGGGCTTCGCCGACCTGACCGGTTTCACCGCGCTGACCCAGGTGCTCTCGTCCGAGGAACTGGCGAACCTGCTCACCGAGTTCGGCGGCAGCGTCTCCGACGTGGTGCATGCCGACGGCGGACGGGTGGTCAAGTTCATCGGCGACGCCGTGATGTGGGTGAGCGCCAGCGCGGAACTGCTGGCCAAGGCGGCGTGCGACCTGGTCAACCACCCCAAAGCCCGCAAGGTGGGTCTGCGGGTGCGGGCCGGGCTGGGCTACGGCGAAGTGCTGGCCATCAACGGCGACTACTTCGGCAACCCGGTGAATCTGGCCGCGCGCCTGGTGGATGCCGCTGCCCCCGGGCAGGTTCTGGCCTGCGCCGGCGTGGTCAAGGAATTGCCCGACTGGCCCGCTGTCGAACGGGGGCCGTTGGCGCTCAAGGGTTTCGACGAGCCCATCCCGGCATACGAGCTGGGCCCGCCCGCCGGTCGTTAGGGTGAGTGCTTGTGAGCACTCAACCCGGATATCCCGCCCCCACCGTCACCGCCGCCGACTCGCTGCCCTCCGGTACCGACGAAGCCGCCGGAGAGGCCGTGCTGATCGTGCCGGTCGTCTCGGCCGGCGACGAGCATGAACCCGGCGCCGTGGTCGCCGCGACCGCACCGGCGCTTCCCGCCGAGGCGATCGCCGAGATCGAGGCCGGGTTGCGGGCGCTGAACGCCAAGGGCGGCAGCGACCAGGTGAACCGGCTGGTGGTGGCGTCGCTGCCGGTGGCCAGTGTGCTGACCGTCGGACTGGGCAAGGCCCGCGACTTCTGGCCCGCCGAGCTGATCCGGCGCGCCGCGGGCACGGCGGCGCGCTCGCTGAACGGCACGGCTGTGGTGATCAGCACCCTGGCCGGGCTGCCCGGCGAGCCGGGTCAGGACCGCGATCAGGACATCGTGTCCGCCGCCGTCGAGGGGCTGTTGCTGGGCGGCTACCGCTTCACGGCGTTCCGCAGCGACAAGACCGCCCCGAAGGATCCGGGCCTGCGCGCCGTCACCGTGGTGTGCGCCGCCGAGGACGCCGCGGCGCGCGCGGCACACGGGGCCGACGTCGCCGCGGCGGTCGCCACCGCGCGCGACTTCGTCAACACCCCACCGAGTCACCTGTTCCCGGCTGACTTCGCCGAGCGGGCCAGGGCGCTGGGCGAATCCGCGGGCCTGGAGGTCGAGGTGCTCGACGAGCAGGAACTCGCCGACGCCGGGTACGGCGGAGTGGTCGGTGTCGGCCAGGGCTCCGCCCGTCCGCCTCGACTGGTGCGGCTGATCCACCGGCCCGCGGGCACGGCGTCACCCACCCGGGTGGCGCTGGTCGGCAAGGGCATCACCTTCGACACCGGCGGCATCTCGATCAAGCCGGCGGCCTCGATGCACCACATGACCTCTGACATGGGTGGCGCCGCCGCGGTGATCGCCACCGTGGTGCTGGCCGCGCGGCGTGGGCTGCCGATCGAGGTGATCGCCACGGTGCCGATGGCCGAGAACATGCCTTCGGCCACCGCGCAGCGCCCCGGCGACGTGCTCACCCAGTACGGCGGCATCACCGTCGAGGTGCTCAACACCGATGCCGAGGGCCGGCTGATCCTGGCCGACGCGATCGTGCGGGCCTGCGAGGACAACCCGGACTACCTGATCGAGACCTCGACGTTGACCGGCGCCCAGACCGTGGCGCTCGGTGCGCGCACCCCCGGGGTGATGGGCTCAGATGAGTTCCGGGACCGGGTGGCGGGGATCTCGCAGGCCGTCGGCGAGAACGCCTGGCCGATGCCGTTGCCCGACGAGCTCAAAGAGGACCTGAAGTCGACGGTGGCCGATCTGGCCAACGTCAGTGGGCAGCGCTTCGCCGGGATGCTGGTCGCCGGGGTGTTCCTGCGTGAGTTCGTGGCCGAGGGCGTGGCCTGGGCCCACATCGATGTCGCCGGGCCGGCCTACAACACCGCCGGCGCCTGGGGCTATACCCCCAAGGGGGGCACCGGGGTGCCGACCCGGACCATGTTCGCGGTGTTGGAGGACATCGCAGAAAACGGCTAGCCGATCCGGGAAGTCGCCTCAGTCCGGCAGTTTCGACTCCGGGTCGGGATCGAAACCGTCCACGCCTTTCTGGAACGACAGAGCAGTGCTCTGCACCAGCACCACGGCGGTAAGCACGATCACCCACGACCACCCCTCGGCCGGTGTGATGTGCGCGGCCGGATTCACCGTCGGCAACGCCACCACGGAATGAATCCGGGCGCAGATGACGACGGCGATGGTGAGGTACGGAAGCGCCGTTTGGGTGATGCGCGAGAACCGGTCGGGCGGTGCCGTGGTGCGCCGCCGTTTGGATCCGAGCCACCACAGCAGTCCGCACCCGGTCAGGATCGTCAACCCGATCGGGGCGGAGAGCCGATTGGCGTGGTCCCACAACGGCTGAAGTGGTTGCTGATCTTCGGTCGAACCGAGCGAGATCGCGAGATCCATGAGTTTGATCTCGGCGAAACAGACGACAACCGGCGGTACCAGCACTGCCACGATGAACCGGGCATGTTTGGCGAGAGCGGTGGCCGAACTCGAGGCCAGCTGGACCAGGCCATAGACCAGGATGTAGATCGAGGCAGCAAACATCACGTCGCCGAGCAGTTCTTCGGAGGCCGCGCGTCCACCGGTCAGGGCGCACCCCCGTTCGCCGGACAGGATTCCGTACTGGAAACTGGCGAAAAGCAGGCCGAGAAATGCAGCGACCAGTGCGATTCCGGTCAATTTCTCATATTCGAGCCCGCGGGCGCCGACCGGGTTCCCGCCCGTGCGATGCCGATGGGAGCGGTCGAGCACAACCGTGACGGCGGCAAAGGTGAAGCCCGCAAGGATTCCGGCGATCGCCTGGTAGTTACTGGCTACGCCCGATATGTCGAATCCCGACCACAAAACGCAGGGTTCACCGCCAGATCCCGTGGCCACGATCGGGATGCTAGCCCACCGATTCGGCCACCGACCCCTGGAAGGGTGACGACGACGCCGCAATGACAGGATGGTTTGTGGCCCGCGAGAATCCGCCGGGCGGGCCACTCGACGCATCCCGCTGTGGTAAGCCAGAAGGCGAGCCAGGGCGGCCCACCGACCGACGAGGAGTCAACAGCGATGGCGTTCTCAGTTCAGATGCCGGCACTCGGTGAGAGCGTCACCGAAGGAACCGTGACCCGCTGGCTCAAGAAGGAGGGCGACACCGTCGAGGTCGACGAGCCCCTGCTGGAGGTCTCCACCGACAAGGTCGACACCGAGATCCCCGCGCCGGTGTCCGGCGTGCTGACCAAGATCATCGCCGAGGAGGACGCCACGGTCGAGGTCGGCGGCGAGTTGGCGTTGATCGGCGAGGCCGGCGAGCAGGCCCAGGCGCCGGCGGCAGCACCTGCCGCCCCCGCGGCCGAGCCCGCAGCGCCCGAGCCCGCAGCGTCCGAGCCCGCGGCGTCCGCGCCCGAGCCCGCAGCGTCCGCACCCGAGCCCGCGGCGCCGGCACCGGCCGGTGACGGCACCCCGGTGCTGATGCCCGAGTTGGGCGAATCGGTCACCGAGGGCACCGTGACGCGCTGGCTGAAGCAGGTCGGCGACTCGGTCGAGGTCGACGAACCGCTGGTGGAGGTCTCCACCGACAAGGTCGACACCGAGATCCCGTCGCCGGTGGCCGGGACCCTGCTGGCGATCACCGCCGAAGAGGACGCCACCGTCGAGGTCGGCGGCGAGCTGGCCAGGATCGGTTCGGCGTCCGGGGCCGCACCGGCGGCAGCACCGGCACCGGCACCCGCACCCGAGCCGGAGCCGGAACCGGAACCGGAACCGGAACCGGCGCCCGCACCGCAGGCCCGGCCCGAGCCCGAGCCCGCACCGACACCGGCGCCCGCGCCCGCCGCCACAGCCCGGCGCGACACACCGGCGCAGCCCTCCCCCGGCTCCGACGCCACGCCCTACGTCACCCCGCTGGTGCGCAAGCTCGCCACCGACAACAACGTCGATCTGAGCCAGGTCACCGGCACCGGGGTGGGCGGGCGGATCCGCAAGCAGGACGTGCTGGCCTTTGCAGAACAGCAGAAGGCACCGGCCGCCCCGGCCGCCGAGCGTCCCGCGGCACCGTCGCCCGCAGCCGCCCCGGCGCCGGCCGCTGCTCCGGCCTCGGCGCTGGCACACCTGCGCGGCAGCACGGCCAAGGCCAGCCGGATCCGGCAGATCACCGCCAAGAAGACCCGCGAATCCCTGCAGGCCACCGCTCAACTCACCCAGACCCACGAGGTCGACATGACCAAGATCGTGTCGCTGCGGGCCAGGGCCAAGTCCGACTTCGCCGAGCGCGAGGGGGTCAACCTGACCTACCTGCCGTTCATCGCCCGCGCGGTGATCGACGCGCTCAAGGCGCACCCGAACGTCAACGCCAGCTATAACGAGGACGCCGGTGAGATCACCTATTACGACGCCGAGCACCTGGGTTTCGCCGTCGACACCGAACAGGGGCTGCTGTCCCCGGTGATCCACAACGCGGGCGACCTTTCGCTGGCGGGATTGGCGCGGGCCATCGCCGACATCGCCGCCCGAGCGCGGTCGGGCGCCCTCAAACCGGACGAACTGTCCGGGGGCACCTTCACGATCACCAACATCGGCAGTCAGGGCGCGCTGTTCGACACCCCGATCCTGGTTCCGCCGCAGGCCGCCATGCTCGGCACCGGGGCCATCGTCAAGCGGCCGCGGGTCGTCATCGACGAGGCCGGCAACGAGTCGGTCGGGGTACGGTCGGTCTGCTACCTGCCGCTGACCTACGACCACCGGCTGATCGACGGCGCCGACGCCGGCAGGTTCGTGACCACGATCAAGAATCGACTCGAAGAAGGCGCGTTCGAGGCAGAGCTGGGGCTGTAGCGGCCTTAGGGGCTTTAGGAAGGGCTGCAAGAGGTTTCAGCTGTGGACTACCCCATCGTCGCGATCGCCGGGTCGTCGGGGCTGATCGGCTCCGCTCTGGCGTCGGCCCTGCGTGCCGCCGACCACCAGGTGCTGCGGATCGTGCGCCGGGCACCGACCGGCACCGGCGAGCTGCGCTGGGATCCCGAGGCCGGCGAGATCGACGTGGACGCCCTGACCGGGGTCGACGCGGTGGTCAATCTGTGCGGCATCGGCATCAGTGACCGCCGCTGGTCCGGGGCATTCAAGCAGAACCTGCGCGACAGTCGGATCACCCCGACCGAGGTGCTGTCGACGGCGGTGGCGCGGGCTGGGGTGCCGGTGCTGATCAATGCCAGCGGGGTCGCCTTCTACGGCGATACCGGCGCCCGCACGGTCGACGAGTCCGCACCGGCCGGTGACGGGTTCCTGGCCCGGCTCGCCCAGGACTGGGAAGCAGCTACCGGGCCGGCCCGGGATGCCGGCGCCCGGGTGGTGCTGGCCCGCACCGGGTTGGTGCTGGCCCGCTCGGGCGGGCTTCTGGCCCGGCTGCGTCCGTTGTTCTCGCTGGGGCTGGGCAGCCGGCTGGGCAGTGGCCGCCAGTACATGCCCTGGATCAGCCTGGACGACGAGATCCGGGCTCTGCGGTTCGCGATGGCCGAGTCGACGATCGCCGGGCCGGTCAACCTGACCGGGCCCGCCCCGGTCACCAACGCCGAGTTCACCGCCGCGCTCGGCCGGGCGCTGAACCGGCCGGCACCGCTGCAGCTGCCCGGGTTCGCGGCCCGGGTCGCCTTAGGCGAACTCGCCGATGAGGGGCTGCTCACCGGTCAGCGCGCCATTCCGGCCGCATTGGAGCAGGCCGGCTTCCAATTCCGGCACAACACCATCGGTGAGGCGCTCGACTACGCCACCGCGCGCCCCACCCCGCTGTGATCCCCCGTCCCCGGCGCCCCGCGGACCCGTTCCGGCGGCCGGTGCCAAGCCGGGTAGCCTGCGAGCATGAGGTCCATCCGGTCTGACACCGCGCCGCTCGAGGTACGTCAGCTCGGCACCGTCGACTACGGCACCGCCTGGCAGCTGCAGCGTGATCTGGCCGACGCCAGGGTGGCCGGTGGCCCGGACACTCTGCTGCTGTTGGAGCATCCGCCGGTCTACACCGCCGGGCGGCGCACCGAGCCGCACGAACGCCCGCTCGCATCTGTTCAAGGCACCCCGGTGGTCGACGTCGACCGGGGCGGCAGGATCACCTGGCACGGCCCCGGCCAGCTGGTCGGCTACCCGATCATCGGACTGGCCGAGCCGATGGATGTGGTCAATTATGTACGACGGCTTGAAGAGTCACTCATCGAAGTGTGCAACACCTTGGGCCTCAACACGATTCGCGTGGATGGACGGTCGGGGGTTTGGCTTCCGGCCGACGGCGTCCGCCCGGCTCGCAAGGTCGCCGCGGTCGGCGTACGGGTGGCCCGCGCGACCACCCTGCACGGGTTCGCGCTCAATTGTGATTGTGACCTCAGTGCGTTCAGCTCGATCGTGCCGTGCGGGATCGCCGACGCGGGCGTGACATCGCTGTCGGCGGAGTTGGACTTTGTGACCAGCGTCGACGACGTCCGGCACGCGGTCGCCAGCGCGGTCGTCGACGCTCTGGACGGCGTGCTGCCGGTGCGCGAACACTTCGAGTCGCGCGTAACATCGACCCGGTGAGCGTCGTTCCGGAAGGCCGTAGATTACGCCGTGCCGAGGCACGCAACGCCGAGACGCCGATCGAGCGCAAACCTTCGTGGATCAAAACCCGCGCCCGGATGGGCCCGAACTACACCGACCTCAAGGGCTTGGTGAAGCGGGAGAAGCTGCACACCGTGTGCGAGGAGGCGGGCTGCCCCAACATCTACGAGTGTTGGGAAGACCGAGAGGCCACCTTCCTGATCGGCGGCGAGGTCTGCACCCGTAACTGTTCGTTCTGCTTGATCAAATCGGGTAAGCCGAGCGAACTCGACCGCGATGAGCCGCGCCGGGTCGCCGAGAGCGTGCAGGCGATGGGGCTGCGGTATTCGACCGTGACCGGTGTCGCCCGCGACGATCTGGCCGACCAGGGTTCCTGGCTCTACGCCGAGACGGTGCGTGCCATCAAGGCACTCAACCCCTCGACCGGTGTCGAGTTGCTGATCCCGGACTTCGGCGGCCGGCCCGACCTACTGGGCGAGGTCTTCGAATCCCGCCCGGAAGTGCTGGCGCACAACGTCGAAACGGTGCCGCGCATCTTCAGGTTGATCCGGCCCGGATTCAGCTACGAGCGCAGCCTCGGCGTGCTGACCCAGGCCCGCGACGCCGGGCTGGTCGCCAAGAGCAACCTCATCCTGGGCATGGGAGAGACCGCCGAGGAGATCCGTGAGGCGCTGTCGGCCATGTACGACGCCGGCGCCGAGCTGGTCACCATCACCCAGTACCTGCGGCCCAGCGAACGCCATCATCCGATCGACCGGTGGGTCAAGCCCGAAGAGTTCGTCGAGCACGCCCGGTACGCCGAAGAGCTCGGGTTCGCCGGGGTGATGTCGGGGCCGCTGGTGCGCTCGTCGTATCGGGCCGGCCGGCTCTATCAGCAGGCCATGGAGCGTCGCGCCGAGCTGGGCCGCACCGCAGCCCACGGCTGACGGTAACCCCTGCTGGGTATCCTTGGTAGCTATGTCCAGACCGCGCACCACCGCCGAGAACAAGGCTGCCCGGGCGGCGGCCAAAGCCACCCGCAAGGCCGCCTCCAAGGAGCGCCGCACCCAGCTCTGGCAGGCCTTCCAGCTGCAGCGCAAAGAGGACAAGCGGCTGTTGCCGTATATGATCGGCGCCTTTGTGCTGGTCTCCGGGGTGACCACCGCCCTGGCGTTCAACGGCGGCACCTTCGCCAAGTTGACGACGATTCCGCTCGGCCTGGTGCTGGGCGCGCTGGTGGCGTTCGTGATCTTCGGCCGCCGTGCCCAGCGGACGGTGTATCGCAAGGCCGAGGGGCAGGCCGGTGCGGCAGCGTGGGCGCTGGAGAATCTCCGGGGCAAGTGGCGGGTCACCTCGGCGGTGGCCGCCACCGGCCAGCTCGACGCGGTGCACCGTGTGATCGGACGGCCGGGCATCATCTTCGTCGCCGAAGGCTCGGCTTCCCGGCTCAAACCACTGCTGGCCCAAGAGAAGAAGCGCACCGCCCGGCTGGTCGGCGACGTCCCGATCTACGACGTGGTGGTGGGCCCCGGTGACGGCGAGGTTCCGCTGGCCAAGCTGGAACGGTTCCTGACCAAGCTCCCGGCCAACATCTCGACCAAGCAGATGGATTCGCTGGAGTCGCGGCTGAGCGCACTGGGCTCGCGGACCGGCACCGCGGCCATGCCCAAAGGCCCGCTGCCCGGCGGTGCGAAGCTGCGCGGTGTGCAGCGCGCCGTGCGCCGGCGCTAGCGGCTTCGCACCACCGCGGTGGCGGTGGCGCGGTCCTGCAGACCGCGACCGTCGGCGTCGGTGAACAGCGCCGGGACCACCAGCGCGATCAGTAGTCCGCGGAGCACCGCGCGCACGATTCCGACTCCCGGGCCGGCCCCGTCCACCGCGATCACCCGTAGCCCGCAGGCGTACTGGCCCGGCGTGAAGCCGAACAGTCGCAGTGCCGCGGCGCCGAGCACCAGCCAGATGACCAGCACGGCGGTCGCCAGCAAGTCCTGGGTCAGCACGCCCAGTACCAGACCCAGGCCGGCGATCCCGTAGGCCACCAGCCAGTCGACGGCCAGGGCCAGCACGCGACGCCCCGTCGAGGCCAGCGAGCCGGGACCGGTGGGTGGCAGGCCCAGAGCCTGCCCCGGGGCGCCGTCGGGAGGCTGCGGTCCGGCCGACTCCGGCCCGGACAGCCACGATGAGAAGGTGCGGCTCATGGTCCCTACGATAAGCGGGGCGGGACCCGACCCGGCTTCGCCCGGCCCCGTCGCCGTTGCGTAACGTCAGCAGCCAGCGTCCGACCGTGGCAGCCACCGGAGGAGAACAGTTCTGTGACCGACAAGACGGCCGACGACATTCTCAAACTCGTCGCCGATGAGAACGTGGAGTACATCGACATCCAGTTCTGCGACTTGCCGGGCATGATGCAGCATCTGACGATCCCCGCCTCCACGCTGGATGCGAGCGTTTTCGAGGACGGATTGGCCTTCGACGGCTCCTCGATCCGCGGCTTCCAGTCCATCCACGAGTCGGACATGATGCTGCTGCCGGACTTCTCCACCGCGCAGATCGATCCGTTCCGGGCGGCCAAGACGCTGAACCTGAACTTCTTCGTGCACGACCCGTTCACCCGCGAGCCCTACTCGCGTGATCCGCGCAACGTCGCGCGCAAAGCCGAGAACTACCTGGCCAGCACCGGCATCGCCGACACCGCCTACTTCGGTGCCGAGGCCGAGTTCTACATCTTCGACTCGGTGAGATTCGACTCCCAGATGAACGGCACCTTCTATGCCGTCGACTCCGATTCGGGCTGGTGGAACACCGGCTCACCGACGGAGATCGGCGGAGGGGTCAACCGCGGTTACAAGACGCGCCCGAAGGGCGGCTACTTCCCGGTGGCGCCCAACGACCACTACGTCGACCTGCGCGACGCCATGACCACCAACCTCACCAACGCCGGCCTGACCCTGGAACGCGGCCATCACGAGTGCGGCTCCGGCGGGCAGGCCGAGATCAACTACAAGTTCAACACGCTGCTACACGCCGCCGATGATCTGATGCTGTTCAAATACATCATCAAGAACACCGCCTGGGCGCACGGCAAGACCGTCACCTTCATGCCCAAACCGCTCTTCGGCGACAACGGCTCGGGCATGCACGTGCACCTGTCACTGTGGAAGGACGGCGAGCCGCTGTTCTACGACGAGGCCGGCTACGCCGGGCTGTCCGACCTCGCCCGCTACTGCATCGGCGGCATCCTGCACCACGCGCCGTCGCTGCTGGCGTTCACCAACCCGACCATCAACTCCTACAAGCGCCTGGTGCCGCACTATGAGGCGCCGATCAACCTGGTCTACAGCCAGCGCAACCGGTCGGCCTGCGTGCGCATCCCGATCACCGGCACCAATCCGAAGGCCAAGCGGCTGGAGTTCCGCTGCCCGGACTCCTCGGGCAACCCGTATCTGGCGTTCGCGGCCATGCTGATGGCGTGCATCGACGGCGTCAAGAACAAGATCGAGCCGGCTGCGCCGGTCGACAAGGATCTCTACGAGCTGCCCCCCGACGAGGCCGCCGGCATTCCGCAGGCCCCGACCCAGTTGGCCCAGGTGATGGACAACCTGGAGGCCGATCACGAATACCTCACCGAGGGCGGGGTTTTCACCCCGGATCTGATCGAGAACTGGCTGCGCTACAAACGGGACCACGAGATCACCCCGGTCAACCTGCGCCCGCACCCCTACGAGTTCGCGCTGTACTACGACTGCTGAGTCGAGATGCGGCGGCGTGGGCATCCGCCGACCAGGTCGCCTCCCAACACCCGCGGGAACGTGGCCGTCCTAGGCTGGTGAGCGGGGCGTCAGCCGCCGATTCGGTTGTGCAGCAACGCCAGCCCTGGACCGTTGAGTTCGCGAGTGACGCCGTGGCGCCCGGCGAGGGCCAACAACAGGGCCTCCGCCCGACCGTAGACATCACGCCCACGTCCGACGGCCCAGTCCAGGTCAGTGGCGATCAACCGAAGCCCACGAATCCGCGAGTGGGCATGGATCGGCGGCGCAAAGCGCGCGAAGTTCAGTGCGGGCACCAGCCGGTCGGCGGGAATGCCACGAGGCAGGTTCAGTGGCCGGCGGATGTCGCCCGCGGGCTCACTACAGCGTTCGCGTCGCCGAAGAGGTTGCCGATCCACACGACCGGGATGGACGCAATCACCGCCGGGATCAACGGGAAGAAGTCGACCCCGAATATCTGGAGTTGAGCCGAAACCGCATCCGATAGCGAGCCGTCTGCGATCGCAGTGTCGAACGCCTGCGCGGCGCTGAGCATCGATTCGCCGGCATCCGCCCACTGCTGGTTGAGCGGCACGAAGAACAGCTGTCAATCAACTCCGACATGGAACCGGAATTCGCGAGGGTGTGGGCCCCGCCTCAGCGCCGCTTATCCACAATTGAGGTTTCATCCACAGTTGGGTGGTTCGGCGCTGTCGGGTTCGGCGATGGTGTCAGGCCTGGTTCTTAGCGTCGGGGTATGGCAACAGCACTGAGTGCGGTAGCGGCGCGGGAGCAGATCTGCGCGGCACTGGATGCCATCGATGCCGCCCATGCGGTGCTGCGGGAAACCTCTTCGGATCTGGTGGGCAACGCTTTTCGCGTCGATGTCGCCGCGCGCCTGGAGACCCAGGAGCGCACCAACCGGGGGTTGATGTACCGGATCTTCGGCGAGCTGGCCGACCCGCCCGATGGGGAGGGCTCGATCGCTGCGGTGCGGGACGCACTGTGGAAGCGGCTGCGGATCACCCCGCGCGAGATCACCCGCCGCTGCCGGCTGGCCGCCCGCATCCGGCACCGCCGCTCGCTGACCGGCGCCGAGATCCCCCCAGAGTTACCCGCCTTGGCGCAGGCGGTCGAAGCCGGTGCGGTTGGGGAGGACCACATCCGGGCGGTCTGCCAAGCCGTCGACGTGCTGCCGGCGTCGGTGCCGCCGGCCGACGTCGCCGAGGCCGAAGCCGCCCTGGTCACCCACGCCAGCCGGGTGGATTCGGGCGTCGTGGTCAAACTCGGCCAGCGCATCGCCGACTACCTCAACCCCGACGGACTGTTCAGCGATGAAGACCGGGCACGCCGCCGCGGCCTGGTCCTGGGCCGCCAAGGCCCGGACGGCATGTCGAAGCTCTCGGGGCTGCTGGATCCCGAGGCCCGTGCCTACTTCGAGGCCGTGGCCGCCGCGGTACGGCCTGGCCGGCACCAACCCAACGGGCAACCCCCAGGCCGTGATGAGCGCACCGACGCCCAGCGCCGCCACGACGCCTTCAAACTCGCCATGGCCACCGCCCTCTCCTCCAAGGGCTTGGGCACTCACCGTGGGCATCCGGTCACCGTCGTGGTCACCACTACTTTGGCCGAACTCAACCAAGCTGCCCACGCGGCACGCGATCCCTCGGTCCCCATGCCCACGCCCGCTACCACCGGCGGTGGGTCGCGGCTTCCCATGCGCGACCTGATCCGCATGGCGGGCAACGCGATTCACTACCTGGCTGTGTTCGACGACCACACCAAACGGCCGCTGTACCTGGGTCGGCAGAAGCGAGTGGCCACTGCCGACCAACGATTGATCTGCTACGCCCAAGTAGTCATTGCTTGTGCACTTATTTTGCCACACGCGTCAGTGTTATTCGCCGGGTCGGTCGCCGGAGGTCGTAGCTTCACGGGGCGTCTGTTGTTCGCTTGCCCGCCCCACCGACCCGAGGTGCGAGCGAACGCGAACGGTTGCGCCCTCGTCAGTACTGAGACCGGACAGCTCACAGGAGCCACTGGCGGCAGGATTGCGGCCATAGCCATAAACTTCCGTCAACAAAGTCGGCGGAGGGCCCAAAGCTGCCCTGTCGACCAAGGTCAACGTAGGCCAAGGAGGTTGAGACAGGTGTCCGACTATAAGTTGGAGGATGTTTTCAAGCTGGCGGGTGTCCCCGACGCGACGTTTGTAGAGCCAGTCGAATTTGACAGGCTTTTGGTCGCGCTGCGCACCCGAGGCCGCGGCGTCATAATCGAGGGCCCATCAGGAATTGGCAAGACGAGCGCCGTTGCAAAGGCTATCGAGAGACTGGCCGATCAACTAGGAACAAGTGTCTTGCCTTTGACCGCACGCCGCAAGGAAGATCGAGAACTAATAGCTGAGCTACCAAGCATTCCGGATGCTGGAGTCGTAGTTATCGATGACTTCCATAAACTTGACACAGCGTTGCGCCTAGAAATTGCGGACCACTTGAAGATCCTCGCAGACGAGGAACGTGGGGAAGCAAAAATTATAGTAATTGGCATTAATCGCGCCGGCGAGTCGCTGATTTCTCTTGCTCCGGACCTAAGCGGACGAATCGAGATCATCAAGTTCGGGATCAACCCAGACGACCGGGTGACGCGACTGATAGAACTTGGATGCGATGCGTTAAACATTACCATTCCGATAATTGACAATATAGTTCAAGCGGCCGATGGTAGTTTCAATATTGCGCAAATGCTTTGTCATGACGCATGCTTGACCGCAGGAGTAACGGAATCCGCTGAAGCGTCCACAGAATTGGGAGTCTCCTTCGAGCTGGTCCGTGAGAGAGTGCTCGATCGTCTAACTGGCTCTTTTTATCGACAAGCCGAAGTGTTCGCCAAAGGCAAGAAACTTCGACGCGAAGGCAGGGCGCCGTATTTGCAGATCCTTAGATGGCTCGCGATGAGCGATGAATGGACAATCGATCTCGATCGAGAGATGGCCAGAAACCCCGGATTACGAGGCAGTGTCGGTCAGGTCGTAGAAAAGGGCCACTTGGAGCGGCACATATCGGAACAAGAGGAAATGCTTGGCGGCTTGCTGCATTACGATGCAGAAGCCCGTGTCCTGGCGGTAGAAGATCCGAAGTTCTTCTTTTTTATCAAGAACCTAGCATGGAATAAGTTCGCCGAGAGGATCGGGTACTTCGATGTATCGTTCGAAAATCGTTATGATTTTGCACTATCATTTGCGGGCGCGGACCGGGATGTAGCGGGACTGTTGTTTGACGAATTGTCAGAACTTGAACACGAAATATTTTACGACCAGAATGAGCAAGCGCGCATTCTTGCCAAAAACGTTGAAGAGTACCTAGCGCCCATTTACAAGAGTGAAGCGACTTTTGTGGTGGTGATTTTGGGCCCAGAATACCCTCAGAGGATCTGGACGAAATTTGAATCAGAGCAGTTCAAGCAAAGATTCGGTGAAGACTCCGTAATCCCGATTTGGTTCGCAGGCGTCAACTATAGTTCTTTCGACATTTCTCGAGATGTAGGAGGCGAGACAGTCGATCGATCCCAGCCGCTGGAACCCCAGATAGAGGCCATCGCGTCTCGCCTTGCTCAGAAGCTCGCGCAATACCGAATATCGACACGACAAAGCCAGGAGGCAGCCTCAGCGTAGGGCAACGATCACAGTTGCCACACCCGTCCACCCGGTATCGCTCGTCGGTGATCAGTGTGAACGGCACACATCGTCATGGTGACGGTATGCAGTCAGGTAAGAACACGTACGTCAACCTTCCGGCCGGGTCGAAATGGGCCAGCTAGCCGGCAACCGCTGCCCGGGCCAGGGCCTCGTCGGCCCGGGCAGCGCGCACCGCCGCCACGATCGCCGACCACTCAGCCGGCGTCGGTAACGGCACGCCCCAACCGGTCCACTCGATCAGCACCGAGTGCAGTTCAATCCACCTGGCGCGCAAGCGGGTACCCGGCGATGCGATCCACCTGCCAGCCTCGTCGGCAGCGGCCTGGATCGCCCGCAGCTCGCACGGCGGCAACGGCCGCCCTTGGTCAGTCCGCATGATCGACCAGTCCAGGCCCACCACCGACCGCGATGATCCGCGGCTGCTGCGCTTCCAATGCGCGCACACGCTCCTCGAGCCGCAACAGACGCGCCGCCACCGCGGCGCCCAACTCGGCCGCAACCGCGGCCGTCCCATCATCGCCGGCGGTCACTCGAGGTCCCGATAATCAGCCAGGTCGGGCGCCGGCGGCAGCCCCGGATACCAGCCATCCCGCACCGCATGATCCGACAACTTCTGCTCCCCGGTCACCGCCGGGAACTGTCCACGCCCAGCGGCGACCTGCACCAACCACGTCGACATGCGGCCACCCACACCCGGCGCCCTATGCGGCGGCCCACCGTTCGCCGCCTCCCAGCTATCAAGGAAGTTCGCCACCCGGCCGCAGGACTCGTCCACCTGCCCGTAATGCAACGCAACGTCGAGGCACCGGACCGCCCGGAACCAATCACCCGCCGACCCGTAATCCAACGGCGGCCCCGCCGGGGCAACAAATCTACCCATGGTTGCGGCGCCCCCCGTTGTGGCCGGCGCCCCGCACCGCAGCCGGCCGCCCCGCCGACGCCGCCGGCCCCGCCGCGGCCACGGTGCGCTCCAGACCACGCCGCACCCGGCCCCACATCAGCACCGACTCCTTCTCGCTGGCCCTTATTTCAGCCGACAGCCGCACCAGGATCGCCGGGTCAGGCTCGGCACCACCGGCCTCAGCAGCCAGCGCAACTTCCAGCATCGCGATCCGGCAAGCCAGCCGCACACCGGCGTCGACCATCGCCGACTCATCCGGGGAGAACTGCACTCGGCCGCCGCCGATTTCGTTCAACAGCTCGGCGTACTCGGCACGGACCCGCGCCTCAACATCTGCCACCGTCACGGTGGTCTCCTTCCTCGCC
The DNA here is from genome assembly GCF_010727125.1 of Mycolicibacter terrae. Classification (NCBI taxonomy): domain Bacteria; kingdom Bacillati; phylum Actinomycetota; class Actinomycetes; order Mycobacteriales; family Mycobacteriaceae; genus Mycobacterium; species Mycobacterium terrae. Next base: position 2,526,421 of record NZ_AP022564.1, read on the forward strand.
CGGTTCGGGCGGCTCCCCATGGGGACTCGTATCTTCGGGCTTACCGGCAGCCCCTATGGCAGCCGACAGAACGCGCGATCGGCCGGGGGCGGCCCCCACCCCATCGCCGCAGGTCATCGGTACTGCTCACCGGTGTCGGGGTCGCACTGGGACGGGTGCAGTCGCGGTGGCCGCTTCCGATTGGTGCCCAACTGTTTGGCCCGGCCTTGCTTACCGGTGATGGATGCGTGGCAGCGTTTGCAGATTGCGCGGCAGTTGCTTGGCTCGTACGCAAGGTCTGGGCGTTCGTCAACGCTGAGGATGTGGTCGACCTGGGTTGCGCGACCTTGGCAGCCTTTGGCGCGCACTTGGCAGGTTTCATCGGCTTCATCGAGTACCTGTTTGCGTAGCTGTTTCCACTCCCAGGTGTTGGTGACCTTCGCGCTCTCGCTGCGTCGTGTCCAGCGTGACGATGACGGGTTGCGTTCGGGTCCTGGTGGCGGCCAACCGCTGGCTGATCTGCTGCCGCTCATCGCGTGCTCCGTCCTGGTCTGGTCGTGGTGGCCTGCCGGGCCGCCGCCGCCGCGCCGAGCGTTGCGGTGGTAGCTGTGATGGTCCGCGTGCTCAGTGAAGAAACCCCGGCGCATCTTGGGCCGAGTGGGCGCTGATCCCACCGGAACGAATGGTGGGGCGCCGTGTTGCGTTGGGGGCGGCCCGGCAGGCGCCACCGGCCCCCGGGGTCCTTAAGCCCGGGGTCGGTGGCAGGCCCCCGCCCGCGGTGCGCGGGTCGGGGCCTCACGTGTAGCCGGCCCCCGCCGCAACACAGTTTCTGGGATCGCGGTTGCGTCCCCAGCTTCCAAGTAACCGCGGATGTTCTGGCGGGGGCCGGGGCTTGTGTGGTGCGGCCGGCTCGGGCCGCACGGTTTGGGGGTGGCCCCGACCGCCGGCGCCCCCGGGGAAACCGGATAGGGACGGACCGGGGGCTGCGACAGTCGGTCGGGGCCACGATCATTCGCCGACTGTTTCGGCGTCGGCCGGCCACGGTGTGGTCAAGGCCCGGTGGAGGTGCCGGTCGGCCAGCTCGGCGACCCGCTGGAACGTTTGGCGGGCCGCGGCGGCAGATGCGACCGCGGTGGCCGCCTCCGGTTTGCCTGCCCGCACCAGGGCCTCGATGCTTCGGCCGCGGTGCCGCTGCGCTTCGCGGATGACAGCGGCAGCCTCGGCCGCAACTTCATCGAGGCGGGGCAGCACTTCGGCGCCGTGCTCGGCCAGCACCCCGCTGACGTGGTGCGCGGCGTTTTCAACGGCGGCGCCGTGGGCCTGCGCCCGCACATCGAGGGTGACGACTTCGGTGGCGAGGCGAGCCAGTTCGGTGTCGTCGCCGGCTGCGGCGGCCGCAGCAAGGGCGGCGTCGTCGGGCTTGCGCGGTGCCCTCGCGGTGAGCGCGTCCAGTTCGGCGAGTGCCTCGGCTACTGGCGTGGGGATCGGGCAGTCGAACTGCTGCAAGTCGCGGATGGCCTGGCGGGTTCGGACGTGTTGCAGTCCGGGTCGGTCGTTGAAAGACACAGTTTTCTCCTATCGTGTTGCGGTCTAGAGTGTTTCGCCAGTGCTGTCGTGGCCGGCGTAGGTGACGCCGGTGGCTTCGATCGCTGCTGCGGCGGCGTCGGGGTCGTAGGCGGGCCAGCCGCGGCCCAACGAGGTGGCGCCGTAGTCGGCGAGCGCGGCCTGGGCGGCGTCTTTGCGGAGCGCGGCGGCCTCGGGGTCCCCGAGCGGGGTTCCGGTCAGGAGGCGTTTCGCTGCGGCCCGCCGCACATCGGGGTCGGGGTGTTGAATGGTTGCGCGGACGGCGGCACCACCGCTGCGGAGCAGGCCGCGTAGTGCTTCGGCTGCGGCCTGCTGTTTTGTCTGCTGGTCTGCTGCCACGATTTTTCCCCTATCGGTGCTGTTGTCCTCCCGCCGGTGGCGGGTGGTCCTATCTGTTCGACTGTTCCCGGGGGGTCGGGGTGGCGCACCATCCAGTCTATCGTGTCCTGTTGTGCCGCAGCAATTTTCGTAGACTGGTCTACACCCCGGGGCTGCCTTTGCCCCCCGTACGGCCCACAGAGCGTTTCCCCCTACCGTCACCCGGCGGGCCGCGTCCGTGGCGGCTGGGCTGCGCGGCGGCGCAGCGCGTGGCGGGCCTGCCGGCCACGCCAGCTGCCGGCTGCCGGGGGTGCCGCTGGTGTTTGCTGATGGCCTGAAATATCGACTGCGGCTGACTGTGGCTGACTGCGGCGGCCGCAGTGCGCCGCAGTCGGGAAGTGACTGCGGCCGACTGCGGCTCGTACTAGAGAGCCGCAGTCGGCGCCGCAGTCACTGCCGCAGTCCCAGCCGCGGTCACTCATTGGATGCCCCAGCCGCAGTCGCGGGAGTTAACTGGTAGGCCGTCGCCCCCCTTGGCCCGCTCGCCGCGGTGATCCGTTGAGCCACCACGAGGTCGTCCACGGCGTCACGGATCGCGGCGTCGCCGAGCTTGTGGCCGCCGGCCCGTAGGTGGGCGCAGAGCTGCCGCCAGGACTCCACCCGCTGCCCATCCTGGGCAGCGATGACGGCGACCACCGCGTCGGCTACCGGGCTGGCGTCGGGGCCGACGTTGAGGTTGGTGCCGTCGCTGTCGGCCTTGGGTGCCCATATCGTCATGAAGTCCGGGCCGGCGCTGTCGGTGTCGTCCACCACGAGCGTGCCCATATAGGTTTTCCCCGGCACTGCCCGGCTGGGTTCCCCCTGTGCGCGCAGGTATCCGGGCCTGTCCTTGGTGATGTAGACGCGGGATGCGCCGCGCAGGCCACGGCCGAACGGTTCGACGTTCTCCAGCAGGATGCGGGCACCGTCGAGCGCGTTGCCTTTGTGCACACTGCCGATGGCGTCGCGGCGGCCGGCGTCGCGGATCATCGGCAGGTGGTCGCACGCCAGGGTGGCGGCGCCGGCGCGCAGGCAGGGCAGGATGAGGCGACGCCGGAACTCGGCGGCCCCCTCAACGTCCTTAATGCCGGCGCTGTGCAGTGCCATCGCCTCGTTCACCCCGTCGTGGATGACGAGGCGGGGCGCCGGGTCTAGCAGTGCGGCGAGCCAGTCGGACTGCACCGGGTTGATCGGCGCAACGAACCGCAGCCGGGCGGCGATCGTGGCATCCGGCAGCCCGAGGCGGCGTAGCCGTTCGATCGTGGACCCGGGGTCGGCTTCCTCGTAGTGGATGTAGACCACGTCACGGCCGGCTTTCATTTCGACAGCTGCGGCACCGAGCGCGAACCACGTTTTGCCCGACTCGGTTTCGCCGATGATGGCGTGCTCCTTGCCTGGGTAGAGGAACCGCAGCCCGTCCGATCGGGGTGGCCCAAGTTCGGGTGTGGGGCGTCGGATTTCGCCGCGCAGGTACGGGCCGAGGTCCATTGGCTGCCAGCCGGCCGCCTTGTCAGTGCCGGGCCGCGGTTCCCCATCGTGGGGTTGATCTTCGGCGCCGAGTTCGGCGGCGGTCACGGTGGTGTCGCCGAGGTCTGGGCCGGTGCTGTTGTTGGGCCGGTACGCGGCGCCTTCCTGGTCTGCTTTGCGTGCCGCCGAGGCCAGGGTGCCGGCGATGCCTTCCGTGCCGGCCCGCTGGGCGGCGTCGGTGAGTGTGGCGGTGACGATGGCCCGGTCCATGCCGGCGCCGTCTGCGAGCCGGTAGCAGCGCAGCGCCGCGGCATTGAGGGCGTTGTTGCGTCCCGTCTCCGGTGCCATGCCGGCCAGTTGGCCGGCATGGCTGTCTAGCGTCGCCAGGGCGTACCGTCTGTCCGCGCTGCTGTCACCGGGGGCCACCGGCGGTGGCGGTGGTGCAGGCGGTGCCGGGTACTGCTGTTCGGCGGCGTCGAGTCGTTGCCGGGCGTCGGCGACGGTGAGGGCGTCGGCGTGGGCATTGACTGTGAGCGTGACCGGCACCGGGTCCCGTTTGTGGTTGACGGTGCCGGGTACGCGCAGTACGCGGGCCAGCTCGCACACGTTGTCCGGTGTGCCGGCGCCATGCTGGGCCGCGACAGCGCACACGATCCGATACAGGCGGGCCAGTAGGGCGGCGGCGTCGTCGCGGGTGAACTCGTCGGTGATGGTGCCGCCGGTGACCGGCCAGTAAACGTGCCGGCCGTGCCCGGACGCGACGACGGCGGCGGGTTCGCCGAGCACCCGGATTATGTCGGCGAGGATCGCCGCCATCTGTGCCGGGCTGGTGTCGTCGTCGTCCAGTTCGCAGTACAGGGCAGCGAGCCGGGTCACGTCAGCAGCGGTCCCGCGGCCATGTTGTGCGCTGGTCGGGTTGACCCCGAACCATACGCACGACGGCTGCGGAACCTGACCGACTGCGGCCGGCAGCTCGGCGGCGTCCACGATGCGGGACGTAAACCGGCCGCGGGGGCGGGTCTGCCAGTTCAGCGAAACACGCTCGGCGGGCAGGTATCCCAGCACTCGGGCGAGATCGACACTGGCCGGGGTCGTGGTTGATCCGCTAGACTGTTTTGAGGTGCCCACCTCGGAAGCCCCCGCGCTGCGGGGGTTTTCGTTTGTCACGATGCCGCCGCGGTGTTACGACTGCCGGCGTTGAGGATGGCGACGACGCGGTTCAACTGTTCGGTGGTCGGTGCGGGCCAGTCGGCGACCACTTGGGCGGCCTGCTGTGCGAGCCTCTCGTAGGAGAGGGATTGCCGGGTGGTGAGCAGTTCGAGATCGTCTGCCGGCCGGTAGCGTTGGAGGGCGTTTACGCGGCCGCGGAGTTGTGCGACGGCGGGAGAAATACGGTAGGCGCGTGCCATTGTTCACCTGTTTTTGAGCGCGGAAAATCCCGGTTGAATTGCCCACAGTGGGCGGGATTTTCAAGTTGAGCCGCCACCGGTGTTGGGGCGGGTCGCGTCGCACCCTTATCGGTTTGCCGCTCGCTCGGGGGTTTCAGGTGATTTCCGTTTCCCGGCTACTACCAGGGTAATTGGCGTTAATTACTAGGCGCAAGTTTTATGCCCTCGGCTCGACCACTACCAGAGACCGATCGAAACCAGGGCCGCGGCGCCCCGCCGGCATAATCGTGACCGTCACCAACTCCGAGATGACTTTCCCCTTAAGGTCCGGCGTCAGCGCGTCCCAGCGTTCCCGCAATTGCTCACCGGCGCCGATCAGATCAGCGGCCGGATTCTTGCGGGCCAGCTCGGCCAGCTCCGCGTCGATGCCGGCCAACTGCCCGCGGAGCTGGGTGGTGCCTCGGCGTAGCTGCGAGCCATCCACCGCGCCATCGGCGAACAGGCCGGCCAACTCATCGAGCCGGGCCTGCAACCCAGCGCGTTGGGCCTGTAGCTCGGCAACGTCCACGGTGCGCCCATCATCGAGACGCAACGGTATATCTGGGCGTGACAGATATTGCAGTACAACTGTTTCGACCCACTCGTCTACGGGTTCGCCGCGGCGTACGACGTGCTGGTGGTCGCGGCACTCATAACGTGGGGCGGTCGGGTTGCCGGCCAGCGCGTGCCGCATCGGGCCGCCGCACAGCCCGCACAGGTACACCCCGGAGCCGATGTACTTCCGGTCGAAGTTCACGCCTGGGTGTCGCGCCGGATCGGACAGGAACGCCACCAGCCCGCGGTGCGTGTCCACATCCAAGATCGGCTCCCATTGCCCCGGCCCAACCTCGCGGCCGCGGTGCACGACGATCGCCGCATAGCGTGGGTTCATCAGCAGGCGGCGCACATTCGGGCTGGTGAATGGCCGTCCGCGGGTGCCGGTCACGCCGGCCGCGATCCACTCTTTCGACACGGCCCGAATACTCTTGCTTGCCAACACATCCCGGGCGGCCTGCCGGATCATGGCGGCCTCCTCGGGTACAATCTCGCCCTTGATCGTGTACCCGAACGGCCGGTTAGCGGACACCCACTTGCCGGCGGCGGCAGCCTGATCGTTTGCGCGGCGCTGCCGCTCACCCTTGTGTTCCGACTCTTGCCGGGCCACACTGCCCAGGATGCGGGCCAGCATTCGGCCGGCACTGGTGGACAGGTCCAGGTCGCCGCCGTTGACCGTCCTGATCTGCACGCGGCGGGCGTCGGCGATCTCTATCAGCCGTTCGAGGTCTTTCATGGATCGGTACAGCCTGTCGGTGTGCCAGCAGAGCAGGCCGCCGATTTCGCCGGCTTCCATCGCGGCCAGCAGGGCCTCGAAACCGGGCCTGGTCTTGCCGCTGAATGCGGACAGGTCGTTGTCGTCGTGGTGGGCAACGACCTCCCAACCGAGCCGGTCGGCGAGGGCCAGGCAGTCCTCGAGCTGGCGTTTCACGCCGAGGGCCTGCCCGGCGGTGTCTTGGCTGATTCTGGTGTAGACGGCGGCGCGCATGGCAGCTAGCCTATAAGTGCATTAACGCGGTTTCCATACCCGCGACCGCGGCTGCACCCGACCCGACTGCCTCGTGCCCGGGTACCACTGCGAGGTCCACCATTGCGATCCCTGGGCCAACGGCGGCCGCACTGACGCCGACAAGCTGTTTTTCGCCTGCGGCTGCGATCACACCGACACCACCGAAGGACGACAACAGACCGTCGCCACCGCCTCCGGCCGCCTCGGCTGGACCGACGGCACCGGCCCACCCGAGATCAACCACGCCCACCACCCCGAAGAACTACTGCGCGGCGACCCCGACCCGCCCAGTAACGAAGCCGCCTGACCGGCGTTTCGTCAGGGCGCGTGGCGCCAGTCCACCTCGCCCGCGTCGCGCGCCCACGCCGGCATGATGAACACGCCTTCGGCCTCCACCGTGACACCGGAGGCGTCGGAGATATGCCCGCGGGCATAGGACTTGATGCGTTCCCGGCGGTATACCGAGGCTTCCGCGCGCAGCGGGCCCAGCGGCGTGCCGCGCAGGTATTTGATGGTGATCGTCCCGGTGAACAGCGGCTTGGTCAGTCCGTCGCTGGCCGCCTCACCGAGCAGATGGTCGAGCACCAGGGCACTCACCCCGCCGTGGACCAGCGAAGGCGGGCCCTCATAGGCCGCGCCGAGGTGAAAGTCGGTCCAGCAGTGGCCGTTCTCGCCGTGCTGGATCACCAGCGGCGGGGCGATCGGATTGCGCAGGCCGATCACCGCGTTGCCCCATGCCAGTGGGCGCCCGTCGACGATGTAACGCAATCCCGGTGCATCGCTGAGTGTCCCGGCGCGCAGCCGCTCGGTCAGCTGGCGCACCTGGGCGGTCACCTCCCCGGCCGTGGTGTCGTCGGCCTGGGTGCGAATAGTGGCGTCGATCAGCTCGCGTACCGCCTGCGCCAGCGGTCCGTAGCGCTGCAAGAGCAGCGCGCTCTCGTCAGCGCTGATCGTGGGCACGTTCGAGTCCGCTCCGAGATTCACCACAGATGTTCTCCTCTAATCACCGAATACCTTGCGTGCCACGGCCTTCGCACGTCGCGTCACCCGCAGGTAGTTGTCCAGGAATTCACCGCCGTCGCCGCCGGGCCAGCCGGCAGCCACCGCGACCGCGTTCAGCGCGCGCCCCGCCCCGGGTAGCTGGTCGGTGGGTTTGCCACGGACCAGTACCAACGCATTGCGGGCACGGGTCGCGGTCAGCCACGCCTGCCGGAGCCGGTCCACGTCGTCTTCCTCGAGCAGGCCGGCAGCGGCGATGGCGTCCAGGGTCTCCAGCGTCGAAGTGTTGTGCAGCGCCGGAACCCGGTGCGCGTGGCGCAGCTGCAGCAGCTGCACGGTCCACTCGACGTCGGCCAGCCCGCCCCGGCCCAGCTTGGTGTGCGTGTTGGGGTCGGCTCCCCGCGGCAGCCGCTCGGAGTCGACGCGCGCCTTGACCCGGCGGATCTCCCGCACCGCCTCGGCGGAGACCCCGCCGGCCGGGTAGCGGGTCTCGTCGACCATCAGCAGGAAACGTCGGCCCAGTTCGGCGTCACCGGCGACCCAGTGCGCCCGCAGCAGCGCCTGGATCTCCCACGGCTGCGCCCACTGCGCGTAGTAGGCCTCATAGGAGGCCAGGGTGCGCACCGGCGGGCCGGTGCGACCCTCGGGTCGCAGGTTGATGTCGACCTGCAGCGGGGGGTCGACACTGGCGGTGCCCAGCAGCGCCCGCACCTGTTCGGCGATCGTCGTCGCCCAGCGCACCGCGTCGGCGTCGCTCACCCCTGCCGCCTGGTCATTGGCCTCGCAGACGAACATCACGTCGGCGTCCGAGCCGTAACCGAGTTCGCCCCCGCCCAGCCGGCCCATGCCGATGACGGCGATACGCGCCGGAGCCGACCCGGGGCCGTCGTCCGGCAGGTTGACCCGCATGATCGCGTCCAGGCTGGCCTGCAGCACCGCCACCCACACCGTGGTCAGCGCCTTGCAGACGTCGCGCACCTCGAGCATGCCGAGCAGGTCCGCCGAGGCGATCCGGGCCAGTTCGTGGCGGCGCAGGCTGCGCGCCGCGGCGATCGCGCGGACCGGGTCGGCGTGGCGGGCCGCCGACGCGATCAGCGCCCGCGCCACCGCGTCGGGCTCGGTGTCGAGCAGTTTCGGCCCGGACGGACCGTCGCCATAGGCCTTGATGACGTCGGGTGCCCGCATCAACAGTTCCGGGACGTAGGCCGAGGTGCCCAGCACCCGCATCAGCCGCTTGGCCACGGCGCTGCTGTCGCGCAACGTGCTCAGGTACCAGCGCTGCATGGCCAGCGCCTCGCTGAGCCGGCGGTAGGCCAGCAGTCCGGCGTCGGGGCTGGGCGTATCCGACAGCCAGTACAGCAGCTTGGGCAGCAGCACCGTCTGGACCCGGCCGCGGCGGCCGCTCTGGTTGGTCAGCGCCGCCAGGTGCGTCAGGGCGTTCTGCGGCGCCTCGTAGCCCAGCGCGGCGAGCTGTCGTTCGGCGGCGCCGGGCGTCAGGCCGCCGGCCAGCTCGAGGCCCGCAGGGCCGACGGCCTCCAGCAGCGGCTGGTAGAACAGCTTGGCGTGCAGCCGTGACACCCGTAGGTTCTGGGCCTTGAGCTCCTCGCGCAGCACCCCCAGCGCGTCGTGGCGACCGTCCGGCCGGACGTGGGCGGCGCGGGCCAGCCAGCGCAACGCCTCGTCGTCGTCGGGCGGCGGCAGCATGTGGGTGCGCTTGAGCCGCTGTAACTGCAGTCGGTGTTCGAGCAGCCGGAGGAACTCATATGACGCGGTCAGCGTCGCCGCATCCTCGCGGCCGATGTAGCCGCCGGCGCCCAGTGCGGCCAGGGCGTCGACGGTTGACGCCACATGCAACGACTCATCGCTGCGGCCGTGCACCAGCTGCAGCAGTTGCACGGCGAACTCCACGTCGCGCAGGCCCCCGGCGCCGAGTTTGATCTCGCGGGCCCGGATCTCGGCGGGTACCAGCTGCTCCACCCGCCGACGCATCGCCTGCACGTCGGTGACGAAATCCTCACGCTCGCAAGCGGTCCAGACCATCGGCAGCAGCGCCTCGACGTAAGCTCGGCCCAGTTCGGCGTCACCGGCGGCGGGGCGCGCTTTGAGCAGCGCCTGAAACTCCCAGGTCTTGGCCCACCGCTGGTAGTAGGCGATGTGCGACTCGCAGGTCCGCACCAGCGCACCGTGCCGGCCCTCCGGCCGCAGCCCGGCATCCACTTCGAAGAACGCCTCGCCGGCCACCCGCATCAGCTCGCCGGCGACCCGGCTGCTCACCGCGTCGGCTTCCTCGGCGACGAAGATGACGTCGACATCGCTGACGTAATTCAGTTCGCGCGCACCGCATTTGCCCATCGCGATAACGGCCAGGCGAGGCACGGCGGCGGTGTCGTCCGCGCCGCACACCGTCGTCTCGGCCAATTGCAGCGCCGTCGCCAGCGCGGCGTCGGCCAGGTCGGACAGATGCGCCCCGACGGTCACGAACGGCAGTTCGGGCAGGTTCTCGACGGTCGGCGCCAGATCCAACGCGGCCAGCACCAGCAGCCGGTCGCGGTACAGCGCCCGCAGCCGCTCGACGTAGGCACCGTCGATCGTCTCAGCGACGCACTCGGCGAACATGGCGCGCAGCGCATCCGCCGACGGCAGGGTGAGCGTGTAGCTCTCGGAGTCCGCCGAGCTCGCCAGCAGCTTCCAGGACTGCGGGTGGGCGATCAGGTGATCCCCCAGCGCCAGCGAGGATCCCACCACCCCGAACAGCCGCCCACGCAGACCGCGATCGGCCAGCAGCGCCGCGCTCAGCTCGTCCCAGTCGATCCCCGGCGCCTCCGACAGCCGGACCAGCGTGCGCAGCGCAAGATCGGCGTCGGGCGCTCGCGACAGCGCCCACAGGACATCGACATGCGCCTGGGTGTAGGAGCTGTACCAACCGAGCTGGGTCAGATCCGCCGCAGCGTACCGGTCGACCAGACCCAGTCGCCCGACGCTAGGCAGCTTGCGGCGCTGCGCTCCGGGGTAGGTCACGACCGTCCGGGTCAGAGCGCCAGGTAATTCTGCAGCTCGTAGGGGGTCACGTGGCTGCGGTAGTTCGCCCACTCCTGACGCTTGTTACGCAAGAAGAAGTCGAAAACCTGCTCCCCCAACGCTTCTGCGACCAGCTCGGAGTTCTCCATCTCGGAAAGGGCGCGCTCCAAGGTGCCGGGCAGTTCCCGGTAGCCCATCGCCCGGCGCTCCTCGGGAGTCAACGCCCACACGTTGTCCTCGGCCTCCGGGCCGAGTTCGTAGCCCTTCTCGACTCCGCGCAGGCCGGCTGCCAGCAGCACGGCGAACGCCAGATAGGGGTTGCACGCCGAGTCCGGGCTGCGCACCTCGATGCGCCGCGACGACGTCTTGTGCGGGCTGTACATCGGCACCCGCACCAGCGCCGAGCGGTTGGACGCGCCCCAGGACGCCGCGGTGGGGGCTTCCCCGCCGTGGATCAGCCGTTTATAGGAGTTGACCCACTGGTTGGTGACGGCACTGATCTCGTTGGCGTGCTCGAGGATTCCGGCGATGAACGACTTGGCAGTCTTGGACAGCTGCAAGGGGTCGTCGGGGCTGTGGAAGGCATTGACCTCCCCCTCGAACAGGCTCATGTGGGTGTGCATGGCCGAGCCGGCGTACTCGCGGAACGGCTTGGGCATGAACGACGCCCGCACTCCCTCTTTGAGCGCGATCTCCTTGATCAGGTAGCGGAAGGTCATCACGTTGTCGGCCATCGACAGCGCGTCGGCGTAGCGCAGGTCGATCTCCTGCTGCCCCGGGGCGTTTTCGTGGTGGCTGTACTCCACCGAGATGCCCATGGTTTCCAGCGCGTCGATCGCATGCCGGCGGAAGTTGGCGGCCGACCCGTGGATCGCCTGGTCGAAATACCCGGCGTCATCGGCCGGAACCGGTGTCGTGCCGTCGTAGGGGCCCGGCTCGAGCAGGAAGAACTCGATCTCGGGGTGCACGTAGCAGGCGAAGCCCAGCTCCCCGGCCTTGGCCAGCTGGCGGCGCAGCACGTGCCGTGACGATGCCCAGGCCGGGGAACCGTCCGGCATGGTGATGTCGCAGAACATCCGGGCCGAGTACTGCCGGCCGTTATCCGACGTCCACGGCAGCAACTGGAAGGTGGACGGGTCGGGATGGGCGACCATGTCGGATTCGAAGACCCGCGCGAAGCCCTCGATCGCCGAACCGTCGAAGCCCACGCCCTCTTCGAAGGCGCCCTCGAGCTCGGCCGGTGCGATCGCGACCGACTTCAGATACCCGAGGACATCGGTGAACCAGAGCCGGACGAAGCGGATATCGCGCTCCTCCAGCGTGCGGAGCACAAACTCCTTCTGACGGTCCATACCGCGAAGCGTAGCAGCGCTCAACACTTCGCATCGTCTGGTGGCAACGTGCCGTCGACCAGGTAACGCGTGGCGTAGCCGTCGACGCATTCGTTGCCCTGGAACACCACCGTGTGCTGGGTTCCGTTGAAGGTCAGCAGGCCGCCGCGCAGCTGCTTGGCCAGGTCGACGCCGGCCTGATACGGGGTGGCCGGGTCGCGGGTGGTGGACACCACCATCGTCGGCGGCAGATCGGGCACCGAAATCGTGTGCGGCTCGGTGGTCGGGGGCACCGGCCAGAACGCGCAGGTGCCCAGCGGCGCGTCGCCGGTGAACTCTCCGTAACTCATGAACGGCGCCATCTCACGCGAACGCCGATCTTCGTCGATCACCTTGGCGCGGTCGGTGACCGGTGGCTGGTCGACACAGTTGACCGCCACCCGGGCGTCGGTGGCGTTGGTGTAGTGACCGTTGGCGTCGCGGCGCATGTACAGATCGGCCAGCCCGAGCATGATGTCGCCGCGGCCATCGGCCAGATCCGACAGGCCGTCGTTGAGGTGCTTCCAGAACGTCGGGGAGTACAGCGCCATGATGGTGCCGACGATGGCGTCGCTGTAGCTCAGCCCCCGCGGATCCTTGGTCTTGGCGGGCTTGTCCACCAGCGGGTCTACCAGGCTGTGATAGACGTCGACGGCCTTGACCGCGTCGGTGCCCAACGGGCACTCGGGTTCCTTGGCGCAGTCCGCCGCGAAGTCGTCGAACGCACCCTGGAAGGCCTGTGCCTGGCGCAGATCCTCCTCGATGGGGTCGGCGTTGGGGTCCACGGCACCGTCGAGGATCATCGCGCGGACGTTCTGCGGGTAGGCCTCGGCGTAGGCCGAACCGATCCGGGTGCCGTAGGAGTAGCCCAGATAGGTCAACTTCTCGTCGCCCAGCCCGGCCCGGATCGCGTCGAGGTCACGGGCGACGTTGACGGTGCCGACATTGGCCAAAAAATCCTTGCCGGTCTTCTCCAGGCAGCGTGCGACGTACTCCTTGGTCTCGTTCTCGATGCGCTCCACGCCCTCCGGGCTGTAGTCGACCTGGTTGAGGGCTCGCAGCCGGTCGTTCTCCTTGTCGGAGTTGCACCACACCGCCGGGCGCGACGACGCCACCCCGCGCGGGTCGAAACCGACCAGGTCGAACCGCTCGCGGATCTTGCGCGGCAGCGTGGAGACCAGCCCGACCGCGGTTTCGATCCCGGATTCCCCCGGCCCGCCCGGGTTGATCACCAGTGAGCCGATCTTGTCCTTGGTGGCCGGGAACCGGATCATGGCCAGCCGCGCGACGTCGCCCTGCAGTTTGGAGTAGTCGACCGGCACCGCGATGAACCCGCACTGAGCGTCGTCGGGGACCTTGATGTTGGTGTCGGCGGTGAATCGGCACTTGTCCCACTGGACCGGCTGGCCGACCCGTGGCGCGGCCAGCACCGCGTGACCCGGAATCATCCGGGTGCAGCTGCCGACCGTCAGGACCACCACCGCGATCGCGAGGCAGGTCAAGGTGGTGCGCACGATCCTGTCGCGGCGGGTCGGCGGGGTCATGACACCACATGCTGCCATGCACAGCTGGGCAGACCCCGACACCAGGGCGTCAGCGCGTGGCGTCCGGCGGTTGCTTCTTGGCACGGCCGCCCCACCTGGTCGGCGATCTGCCTGGGCCGGTGTGAGGAAATCCACTCACCTGGTGATTCACCAGCAGGGCCGCAGGTGGCACACTGGCTGATGTCAGACGACCCGGGGACCCGAGTGAGGGCTTCGAGGATCGACCCGACCAGTTCGAGGGACAACGATGTCTGAGCACGTTTATGGCGCCTCCAACGATTCACGGCCCGACCCGGTCCGCATCGCTCCGCAGACCCGCGTCCATCATCTGCAACAGCTGAAGGGCGAGGGCCGCAAGTGGTCGATGCTGACGGCCTACGACTACTCCACCGCCCGAATCTTCGACGACGCCGGAATCCCGGTGCTGCTGGTCGGCGACTCGGCCGCCAACGTGGTCTACGGCTACGACAGCACGGTTCCGATCTCCATCGACGAACTGATCCCGCTGGTGCGCGCGGTGGTGCGCGGCGCCCCGCATGCGCTGGTGGTCGCCGACCTGCCGTTCGGCTCGTATGAGGGCGGCCCCGCGGCGGCACTGGCCACCGCCACCCGGTTCATGAAGGAGGGCGGTGCGCACGCGGTCAAGCTCGAGGGCGGTGAGCGGGTGGCCGACCAGATCGCGATGCTGACCGCGGCCGGCATTCCGGTGATGGCGCACATCGGGTTCACCCCGCAGAGCGTCAACACCCTCGGCGGTTTCCGGGTGCAGGGACGCGGTGACGCCGCCGAGCAGACCATCCACGATGCGATCGCGGTGGCCGAAGCGGGAGCGTTCGCGGTGGTGATGGAGATGGTGCCGGCCGAGCTGGCCACCCAGATCACCGGCAAGCTGACCATTCCCACCGTCGGGATCGGCGCCGGCCCCAATTGCGACGCGCAAGTTCTGGTGTGGCAGGACATGGCCGGGATGACCACCGGCAAAACTGCCCGCTTCGTCAAGCGCTTCGGCGACGTGGGGGCGGAGTTGCGCCGCGCGGCGACGCGGTACGCCGATGAGGTGGCGGCCGGAACCTTCCCCGCCGAGGAGCACTGCTTCTAGCCGGCGCCATCGGGCTCGGTGTGTGACACGCTGGGCCTATGACCGGCGACGACACCGGCGATCCGATTCGCCGTGCGATTGCCGAACAGGTCGCTTCCCTGCCGGTGCTCGAGCGTGCCGTGCGGGCCGATGCCGACGACGCGGTGCATCAGATGCGGGTGAGCATTCGCCGGATCCGCAGCCTGCTGCGGGCAGCGCCGGATGCGTTCGGAGGTCCGACCGCGGTCGCCTCGCCCGATTGCGAGCTGCGCCGGCTGGCCGGGGTGCTCGGAACCGCCCGGGACGCCGAGGTGCTGGCGCACCGCTATCGCCGGGCGCTGGACCGGATGGCACCGCCCCTGGTGCGTGGCCGGGTCGTCGAGCGGCTGGTGGACGCCGCCCAGGAGCACTATCGGGCCGGGTGGGCCGACTCGGTGGCCGCGCTGGACTCGCCGGACTATCGGCAGTTGCTCGGTGACCTCCGGGCCCTGGCCGAAGAACCCGCCGCCGAAGAGCCCGGGGGCCGCTCCCCCGACTCGATCCACGCCGCCTTCCGGCGGCTGCTTAAGGCCGCCAAGGCCACCCGGGTGGCCGGCGCCGGCCGCGATGAAGCGCTGCACCGGATCCGCAAGGCCGCCAAACGGCTGCGCTACACCGCCGCTGCGGTGGGTGAGCCGGCGATCGCCGAGCAGGCCAAGACGATCCAGACCCTGCTCGGCGAGCATCAGGACAGCGTGGTCAGCCGCTCGCACCTGCTCGAGGAGGCGCGAGCCGCCGAAGCGGCTGGTGAGGACACCTTCAGCTACGGGTTGCTCTACCAGCAGGAGCGCGACATCGCCCGCAGCTGCCGCGCCCAGCTCGAGGAGGCGCTCGACGAGCTCGCCGAGTCGATGGCGATGTGGCGGGGCGGACGAGCTGGCCTATAAGCCGGATTCTGTACCGCACCGCGATGCGATGCGGTGGCGACCATCCATCTGGGCACACCGTCGCCGGGTACCTCAAGCGGCCTACCCGCAGGCTCGAGCGAGCAGCCCTCAGGCGCCTGCGCGACCGCACCGAAATGCGGCCTTCTTGGCCTTGCTTCGGGTGGGGTTTACCGAGCCGTCCCGGTCACCCGGGACGCTGGTGCGCTCTTACCGCACCGTTTCACCCTTACCACCGACAGGTGGCGGTCTGTTTTCTGTGGCACTTTCCCGCGAGTCACCTCGGATTGCTGTTAGCAATCACCCTGCTCTGTGAAGTCCGGACTTTCCTCGACCCGCTCGCGCGAGCCGCGGTCGCCCGGCCAACTCGTCCGCGCTGATCACCGTACTACGCGACGCGCCGGAACGCCTCAGTTGCGGCCGTAAACAGCGGCCACCACGGTCCGGTCCACCGTGCTCTCCGACCACACCCCGGATGGCGTTGTCGGCGCAGTCGGACATGTTCGCGAAATCCGCCGGGTCAGGTACCAGCGGTTGAGGATCTCCAGACCGCTGATAGCCAGGGCGGGGCCCCTGCCCTGCCGATCGGGCACATCACTGCGGATCTCACCGGCATCGCCATTCCCCTCGTCACGAAGCCTGGGCGGAACAGTAGAGCGCACCCGTTAGCTGTCGACGCACCGAAATGACCTACTACCGCGTCATTCGTGAAACTCGCTGGTTGCCCGGCACCGGCGATTACGCGCAACGCGATTTAATCGAAGCGAGCGGAGCGAGAGCTCTTCTCCGAGCAGAATCAACGCGGAGGGCCGATGACGACGACACCGTGGCGAAAGCGGGTGGACGCCGGCGACTGGGACGCCATCGCCGCCGATCTCGACGAGTGCGGCGGCGCGCTGCTGCCCCGGCTGCTGACGACGGCCGAAGCCGCGCGGCTGCGCCGGGTCTACGCGTGCGACGAACGCTTTCGCGCCACCGTCGACATGCAGCGCCATCGTTACGGCTCCGGGCAATACCGGTATTTCGCGGCGCCGGCACCGGGGCCGGTGGATCACCTCAAACGAGCGCTGTATCCGCACCTACTGCCGATCGCCCGGGACTGGGCGGCCCGGCTGGGCCGGGAGACGCCCTGGCAGGACGACTTCGACGAATGGCTGGATCACTGCCACCGGGCCGGGCAGACGAAGCCCACCGCGCTGATGCTGCGTTACGGTCCCGGCGACTGGAACGCGCTGCATCGAGACCTCTACGGCGACTTGGTATTTCCACTGCAGGTTGTCATCAACCTCAGCGACCCGACAGTCGACTACACCGGCGGCGAATTCCTGCTGGTCGAACAGCGGCCGCGAGCCCAGTCGCGGGGCACCGCCACACAGTTGCCGCAAGGGCACGGCTACGTGTTCACCACCCGCGACCGGCCGGTGCGCTCGACCCGCGGCTGGTCGACCGCACCGGTGCGCCACGGCGTCTCGGCCATCCGCTCCGGCGAGCGCTACACCCTCGGACTGATCTTTCACGACGCGGCGTGAAGGCGGCGCCTGAAAGACGCCGCTTACCCGGTCCGCCGCAACAGGATCACATTGTCGATCCAGGTCGCCGGTTGCCCGTCGCGCCCGACGCCCGCGCGTCGTGACTGCTCGGCGCGGATCCGTTCCCAGTTCTCACCGTCGAGGTTCAACGACGCCAACACTTCGGCGACGCCGGCGAAATGATGGTCGCGGGCATGCTCCCCGGCACCCGGCGGCGCCGCCCCGTGGTCGACGATCAGCAACATCCCACCCACTGCTACGGCGTCGGCGGCGCGGCGTAGCACCGTCTGGCGGTCCAGCGGCGCCGGGGAGTGCAGGAACTGCGCCGACACCAAGTCGAACCGGCCGTCGGGGAAGCTGGTGGACAGGTCGTGGCACTCGAAGCGGATGCGTGACAACACATCCCGTTGCGCCGCCGCGTCCCTGGCCCGATTCAGGGCGTTGGCGGAGATATCGACGGCGAGCACCTGCCAGCCGTCCTCGGCCAGCCAGACGGCATCGGCGCCCTCTCCGCAGCCCAGGTCCAGCGCCCGGCCCGGCGCCAGGTCGGCGGTGGCCTCGGCGAGCCGGGCGTTGACGCGTCCGCTCCACACCCGCTCGTCACCGCCGTAGAACTGTTCCCAGAACTCCCCGGCGTCCTGCACGGACTCAGTCATCGCTCACCCCCGCCGGCGGCTACGCCAGGCAGCGCCAGACCGTAGTCGTCGGCCGCCAGACTCCGCACCACTGCCGCTGCGGCCCGAGAGCCCGCCGCGACCGCCGCGGCGACCTGCGGCATCTCTGCGGTCAGATCCCCGGCGGCGAAGACTCCGGGAATCGACGTGCGGCACAGCGGATCCACCCCGACCGGGTCTTCGGCGAGGCCGGGAGCAGTGATATCCACACCGAGTCGCGCGGCGAGCCGATCGCGCTGCCGCATGCCCACCGCGACCAGCAGTCCCCGTCGCGGCAGCCGGCTGCCGTCGGCGAACACCACAGCCGACAACTCACCGTCGGCGGCATCGAGTGCCGCTACCGTCCGCTCGTCGACCTTCACGCCGGCACCGGACAGCCGGGCCCGGCCGGCGTCGTCGAGGTCGGCAGAGCCGTCGCCGAGCACCACGATGTCCTCGCTCCAGCACCGCAACAACAGCGCCAAGTGCACCGCGCGGTCACCACGGGCCAGCACCGCCAGCGGTCGATCGGCCATTTCCCAGCCGTGGCAGAACGGGCAGTGGAAAACCGAACGGCCCCACAGCCCGTCCACGCCGGGCAGCTCCGGTGGCAGGTAGGCCATCCCGGTGGCCAGCAGCACCCGGCGGGTCCGCTCGGTGGCGCCGTCGGCCACACGCACTGTGAAAGCCCCGTCCACGCGGCCGATGTCGGTCACCTCACCGGCGCGGATCTGCACACCATAGGACCCGAGTTCGCTGCGCCCGAGTGCATACAGTTCGGCCGGCGGGCGGCCGTCGTGGCCCAACAGGCCGCCGATACCGGCTGCGGCCAGGTTGCTCTGCTCCCCGGCGTCGATCAGCAGCGTCTTGCGCCGGGCCCGGCCCAGCACCAAGCCGGCGCTGAGCCCGGCAGCCCCGCCGCCCACCACGATGCAATCCCAGATTCCGTCCATGCAGCCGAGCGTGCCGGGCCACGCCCACGAGTGGCAAGGAAATTTGCCATACAGGCAAATACCGCGAGGGACGGAGCAGCGTCGCCACGGCTGCGCGCCGCGCCGACCCGGAGAATCGAGCTGTTCTTCAGGGCCGTCCGCCACGACACCGAAGCCGACTTCTAGCATCGTTTACGGGGTCTATCCGGTGTGGCCGCGCGGCACCGGACACGCAGCGAGAGATAAGGTCGCCTATGGGCAGGATCTACGACAACGTCACCGAACTGGTCGGGCACACGCCACTCGTGCGCCTTAACCGGCTGACCGACGGCCTCGGTGCGGAGGTGGTGGCCAAGCTGGAGTTCTACAACCCGGCTCACAGTGTCAAAGATCGAATAGGGGTGGCGATCATCGACGCAGCCGAGCGCTCCGGTGAATTGCGGCCCGGTGGAACGATCGTCGAGGCCACCAGTGGCAACACCGGTATCGCGCTCGCGATGGTCGGTGCGGCGCGCGGATACAAGGTGATCCTGACCATGCCCGACACCATGTCCACCGAGCGCAGGGTGATGCTTCGCGCCTTCGGCGCCGAGATCGTGCTGACGCCCGGCGCCGAGGGCATGTCCGGCGCGGTGGCCAAGGCGAAGCAGATCATCGCCGACACCGACAACGCGGTGGCCGCCGATCAGTTCGCCAACCCCGCCAACCCGCAGATCCACTCGGTGACGACCGCCGAGGAGATCTGGTCGGATACCGGCGGCGCCGTCGACATTTTCGTCGCCGGCATCGGCACCGGGGGCACCCTGACCGGGGTGGGCCACGCCCTCAAGGCACGCAAGCCCGAGGTCAGCATCGTCGGCGTCGAGCCGAAGGACTCCGCGATCCTCAACGGCGGCGACCCCGGACCGCACAAGCTACAGGGCCTCGGGCCGAACTTCGTGCCCGAGGTGCTCGACCGGGACGTCTACGACGAGATCATCGATGTCACCTCCGAAGACGCCATCCGGGTCGCCCGCGCACTCGGCACCGACGAAGGCATCCTCGGTGGAATCTCCGCGGGCGCCAACGTCTGGGCCGCATTGGACCTGGCCAGACGCCCGGAGAACGCCGGCAAGCTCATCGTGGTGATCATCCCGGACTTCGGCGAACGCTACATCTCGACCCCGCTGTTCGAGCACATCAGGGAATGATCACGCCATGAGCCTGCTATCGGCGGTACGCGAAGACCTGCGCAACGCGCGAGCGCACGACCCGGCGGCACGCGGGGACCTCGAGAACGCCCTGGTCTATTCGGGTCTGCATGCCATCTGGTCGCACCGGTTGGCACACCGGCTTTGGCGCCGTCCGGCCCTGCGTGGCGCCGCCCGGGTGCTCTCGCAGTTCACCCGGGTGGTCACCGGGATCGAGATCCACCCGGGTGCGACCATCGGCCGGCGGTTCTTCATCGACCATGGGATCGGTGTGGTGATCGGTGAGACCGCCGAGATCGGCGACGACGTGATGCTCTATCACGGGGTGACGCTGGGCGGGCGCTCCCTGAACAGGGGCAAGCGCCACCCGACGGTAGGCGACCGGGTGACCATCGGCGCCGGCGCAAAAGTCCTCGGTCCGTTGAGCATCGGCGACGATTCCGCTATCGGCGCCAATGCCGTCATCACCCATGACGTACCGGCGAATTCGATCGCCACCGGAATCCCAGCGGTGGTGCGCGCCCGCACCGAGAATCAGCGTGAGCCGGGTGTCGACCCGACGTCCTACATCGACCCGGCGATGTACATCTGACACCCGTTCGGCAGGGCCGATTGCGCGGGTCGCGTCCAACTGGCAAGGTTATTTGCCATGCAGGCAAACGACGGGGAAGGCGGCGTCGACCTGCGGGTGCGGCGTCGCCTGCGTGAGCTGCGCATGCAGCAAGGCCTGACGCTGGAGGACGTGGCCACCCGGGCCCGCATCGACGTCTCCACGCTGAGCCGTCTGGAGTCCGGCAAGCGGCGCCTGGCCCTGGACCATCTGCCCCGGCTTGCCGAGGCCTTGTCGGTCAGCACCGACGAGTTGCTGCGTGCCCCCGAACACCCGGACCCGCGGGTGCGAGGCACCTCCCATACCCGCCACGGCATCACCTACTGGCCGCTGACCCGGCACGGTCCGGCCGGTGGTCTGCACGCCTTCAAGATCCGGGTCAGCGTGCGGCGCCGCCGCCCGGCCGAGTTACCGGTGCACGAGGGCCACGAGTGGATGTACGTGCTGTCCGGCCGGCTCCGGCTGGTGCTCGGCGACGACGACTTTTTGATCGGCCCGGGCGAGGCCGTCGAATTCTCGACCTGGACCCCGCACTGGTTCGGCGCGGTCGACGGGCCTGCCGAGGCGATCATGATCTTCGGCGCCCACGGCGAACGGGTGCACCTGCAAGACTGAGGCCGACTACAGGTAGGCGGTCTGGTTCACCAGCCGCACCGAGGCGGGCCCGTCACCGAAGAACTCGGCGATGCTCAACGACGCCAGATCCAGGTGCAGCCGGTAGAGGATCGCCGGGCCGGCGTCCAGCGCCAGGCGCAGCACGGTCTTGATCGGAGTCACGTGCGACACCACCAACACGGTGGTGCCGGCGTGTTCGGCGATGATCCGGTCGCGTGCCCGCGACACCCGCTGCTGCACCGCGTCGAAGCTCTCCCCCGCCGGAGGCTGCGTGGAGGTGTCCTTCAGCCAGCGCCGGTGCAGCTCCGGGTCGCGGGCGGCCGCCTCGGCGAAGGTCAGCCCCTCCCAGGCCCCGAAGTCGGTCTCGGTCAGGTCCTCATCGACGGTCACGTCCAGGCGCAGCAGCTGCGCCGCTGCGGTGGCCGTGTCATAGCAGCGCTGCAGCGGCGAGCTGATGACCGCGGCGATGCCACCGCGCTGGGCGACATAACGGGCCGCCGCATCGGCCTGCGCCCGGCCCATGTCGGTCAGCGGCGGGTTGCCCCGTCCGGAGTAGCGCCGCTGCACCGACAGTTCGGTCTGCCCGTGCCGCAGTAGCAGCAGTCGAGTGGGCGTTCCGGTTGCGCCCGTCCAGCCGGGAGCCGTTGGCGCCGCAGACTTCCCGGGTCTTTCACCCTCCGATTCCACCGGCTCGCCCGCGGCCGGCGCGGCCGCGGCCGGCGCGGCCGCGGCGTCCATCGCAGCGTTGGCCAGCCGGTCGGCGTGCGAGTTCTTCTCCCGCGGAATCCAGCTGTAGCGGACGTGGTCGAACTTCGACGCCAATTCGCGGGCCTGCCGGTGCAGTGGGATCAGGTCCGGATGCTTGACCTTCCACCGGCCCGCCATCTGCTCGACCACCAGCTTGGAGTCCATGAAGACCGCAACCTCTGCGGCGCCCAACCGTGCCGCCTCGGTCAAACCGGCGACCAGGCCGCGGTATTCGGCCACGTTGTTGGTGGCCACACCGATCGACTCCCGGGCTTCGGCCAGCACCTCGGCGCGATCCGCGGACCACACCACCGTTCCGTAGCCGGCCGGCCCCGGATTGCCGCGCGAACCGCCGTCGGCCTCGACGATGACCTTCATCCCACGACCCTCATCGCCCGAGCACTACCCGAAGTCCTTGACCCGCAACAGAATCGCACTGCATTCCGGACAGCGCAGCACCTCCTCCGGCGGAGCGGCCGAGATCCGCGCCAGCTCACCGCGGTCGATCTCGATCCGGCAGGCCCCGCACTGGCCGCCGCGGAGCGGTCCCGCCCCGATGCCGGCAGACGCCCGCTGTCGTTCATAGAGCGCCAGCAGCGCACCGTCGAGCGCTGCGACCAGCTCCTCACGGCTCGCCGCGCGTTGCGCGCGGGTGGCCTCGATCTCGGTAGACGCGGTGTCCAAGCTCTGCTGTACCCGGGCCAGGTCGGCGGCCAGTCCCTCGACCCCGGCCGCCTCGGCGGTCGCCTGGGCCTGCAGTTGCTCGCGCTGCTCCAGCAACTCCAGCAGCGAGTCCTCCAGGCTGGCCTGCCGCCGCTGCAGGGTCTCCAGCTCATGCTGCAGATCGACGACCTGCTTGGCGTTGGTTTGCCCCGAGTCCAGCAGGGCGCGGTCGCGATCCTCGCGCTGGCGCACCGCGTCGATCTCCGACTCGAAGCGGGCGGCCTGGGCGTCCAGGTCCTCCAACGCCAGTTCCAACGCGGCCAGCCGATCGGCGGCGGCGGTGTGCTCACCCTGGAGACGCTCGAGGTCCTGCCGCTCGGGAAGATGACCGGCCCGATGCGCGATACGGGCCAGCTCGGCATCGAGCTCCGACAATTCCAGAAGCGAACGTTGCTGTGCGACTTCAGCTTTCATCGGCGGTCTCCTTCGAGCGCAAGATTCCAGGGGTCGGTGCGCAGTGCGCTGACCCGCACCGGGAGGGCCGCACCAAAATGTGAACGCAGGACATCTGCGGCCTGCCCGCACCACGGGTATTCGCTGGCCCAGTGCGCCACATCGACCAACGCCACCGCCGAGGCGCGGGAGTGCTCGTCAGCCGGGTGGTGACGCAGATCCGCGGTGACGTAAGCCTGAGCGTCGGCCCTGGCCGCCGCGTCCAGAAGGGAATCCCCGGCTCCGCCGCAGACCGCGACCCGCGACACCGGCAGATCCGGATCTCCCGCCGCGCGCACTCCCCACGACGTGGCCGGCAGTCCGGCGGCGACCCGGGCCACGAAGGCGCTCAGCGGCTCCGGCGCCGGCAGCGTGCCGATCCGGCCGATCCCGACACCGGCGGGCAGCGGCTGCAACGCGAAGACGTCGAATGCCGGCTCCTCGTAGGGATGCGCGGCCAGCAGCGCCGCGCGGACCCGGGCGCGGGCGGATGCCGGAGCCACCACCTCGACACGGTCCTCGGTGACACGCTCGACCGCACCCACCTGACCGATCGCCGGTGCCGCTTTGTCGCCGGGCAGGAACTGCCCCGTCCCGGTCACGCTCCAGCTGCACTGCGCATAGTCGCCGATGTGTCCGGCCCCGGCGGCGAACACCGCGGCCCGCACCGCCTCGGCGTGCTCGATCGGGGTGTAGATCACCCATTTGTCGGTGTCGGGAGCCCGGTTGGCCGGTTCCAGTACGGCCTGAACGGTCAGACCCAGCGCCTCGGCCAGCGCATCCGATACCCCGGGGGCGGCCGAGTCGGCGTTGGTGTGGGCGGTGAACAGGGCACGCCCGGAACGGATCAGCCGGTGGATCAGGGCCCCCTTGGGCGTGCTCGCCGCCACGGTGTCCACCCCGCGCAACAGCAGCGGATGATGGGCCAGCAGCAGGCCGCCGTCGGGAACCTCGTCGATGACCGCCGCCGTGGCGTCGACCGCGATCGTCACCGAGCCCACCACGTCGTCCGGGTCGCCGCAGACCAGCCCGATCGAATCCCAGGACTGGGCCAATTCCGGCGGGTAGGCGGCATCGAGCACGTCGATGACATCAGCCAGCCGCGCGGTCACACTCCAAGACAGTAGTGCGCCACCCGGCGGGCCTGCCGCCCACGTCGGGGACAATGGGGCCGTGACCCGCACTACCACTGTCAGCGCCGAGCTGGTGATCTTCGACCTGGACGGCACCTTGACCGACTCCGCCGCCGGGATCGTCGCCAGCTTCCGCCACGCGCTGGAGCACATCGGCGCACCGGTGCCCGACGGTGATCTCGCCGAGCGGCTCGTCGGCCCGCCGATGCACCACACGCTGGCGGCGATGAGCCTCGGCGAGCAGACCGACGCGGCGATCGCCGCCTACCGCGCCGATTACACCAGCCGTGGCTGGCAGATGAACACCATGTTCGACGGCGTCGCGGCGTTGCTGACCGACCTGCGGGCCGCCGGGGTCCGGTTGGCCGTAGCCACCTCCAAAGTCGAGCCGACGGCGCGCAAGATCCTGGCCCACTTCGGGCTGGACGGGTATTTCGAGGTCGTCGCGGGTGCCAGCGTCGACGGCACCCGGGCGGCGAAGTCGGAGGTGCTGGCCCGCGCGCTCGAGCAATTGACGCCGCTGCCGGCCCGGGTGTTGATGGTGGGCGACCGGCGTCACGACGTGGAGGGCGCGGCCGCGCACGGTATCGACACGGTGCTGGTCGGCTGGGGTTACGGGCGGTCCGACTACGACGACGACGGGGCCGGTTCCCCGATTCCCGACGGCCCGCTCGCTCGGGTGCAGACCATGGCCGAGTTGCGGGAGGTGCTCGGTGTCTGACCCGGCGCTGCATGTGACGTTCGTCTGCACCGGCAACATCTGCCGCTCCCCGATGGCCGAGAAGATGTTCGCCCACCAGCTTGCGCAGCGCGGCCTGGGTGAGCTGGTGCGTGTCACCAGCGCCGGGACCGCGGATTGGCATATCGGCAAACGCGCCGACGAGCGCACCGACCGGGTGCTGCGCGCGCACGGCTATCCGGTGGAGCACAGTGCTGCACAGGTCGGCGCCGACCACATGGCCGCCGACCTGGTGGTGGCCTTGGGGCGCAACCACGTCTGGCTCCTCGAAGGTCTGGGGGTGCCGGCCGAGCGGATCCGGATGCTGCGGTCCTTCGATCCGCGTTCGGGTGCGGCCGTGCCCGACGTCGACGATCCCTACTACGGCGGCCACGACGATTTCGAGCGGGCTTTCACCGTCATCGCAGCCGCACTGCCGGGCCTGCATGACTGGGTCGACGCCCAGCTGGCGTCCGGCGAGGGCGGCTGATGCGGCGCCTGGCCTTCCTGCTGCGCCCGAGCTGGCTGGCCCTGGCGGTGGTGGTGTTGGCCTTCGCCTATCTGTGCTTCACCGTGCTGGCGCCGTGGCAACTGGGCAAGAACACCACCACCTCACGCGCCAACAGCCAACTCGAACGCGCGCTGACCGCGCAACCCGTGCCGCTGACAACGCTGCTACCGCACCAGGATTCGTCGGCACCGGATGAGCAGTGGCGGCCGGTGACCGCCACCGGACATTACCTTGGCGAGGCGCAGGTGCTGGTGCGGCTGCGGCTGGTCGAAGGTGTGCCGGCCGTCGAGGTCCTGACGCCGTTCGCGGTCCGCGGCGGGCCGACCGTGCTGGTCAACCGCGGCTATGTGCGCACCGACGACGGCGGCTCGCGGATGCCGCAGATTGCGCCGCCACCGGACGGGCAGGTCACGATCACCGCGCGACTGCGGGATTCGCAGGGGGCCATTCCGGGCAAGAACCCGTTCAGCGAGAACGGTTTCCGACAGGTGTACTCGATCAACACCGAACAGGTAGCGGCGCTGACCAAGGTTCCGCTGACCGGCTCCTATCTGCAACTGGTTGAGGGGCAGCCCGGCGGATTGGGGTTGATCGCGCTACCGCGCCGCGATAACGGGCCGTTCCTGTCCTACGGGATCCAGTGGATCGCGTTCGGGATCCTCGCCCCGATCGGACTGGGTTACTTCGCGTTCGCCGAGGTGCGCGCGCGGCGGTCGGAGAGATCGACCGCCGAGGTCGACGCGGCCCCCGATGCCGGACCGGATACCGATGAGCCGGCGGCGCCGATGACCGTCGAGCAGAAGCTCGCCGACCGGTACGGCCGGCGCCGCTGAGCCGCTTGATGTCAGAGCCGTTCGATATACCTACCCCATGATCTGGGGATTGCTCGTCAGAATGCTCACCGGAGCGGTGGGCACGGTGCTCGCCACCGTCGCGCTGTGGGGTGCGGTGGGGACCGCCTCGGCCGATCCGGGGATGCCCGGCGGACCGGAGACGCATTGCCAAGGGTATGGGCTGGGTAATAGTGCGATGGCTTGCGATGACCCAGTCCAGCCGGACGGCACCTGGCGGCGGTGCGTTCAGTGGCAGCCCCAGCCGTTCTTCGATGGCTCGGGGGGTATCGGAGGGTTCCTGCCGGGCGGCAGCGACTGCATGACCTTGGGCGGCGCTAATCCGCCGCCGAATCCTTTCACCCCGCAACAACACATCGACGGCTGAGAAGTTCAGCGGGGCCAACTGCCCGAGTGCGGCGTACCGGCCCCGGTGTTCGGGCATACTCCAGCCATGGAGCAGTGCCGATGAAACGGACCACCAAGATCGTCGACCTGTTGAACCCCGCCGCGATGCTGATGCCGGCCGCCAACGTGATCATGCAGTTGTCGCTGCCCGGGGTGGGCTACGGCGTGCAGGAAAGCCGGGTGGACTCCGGCAACGTGTACAAGCATCCGTTCAAGCGGGCCCGCACCACCGGCACCTACCTGGCGGTGGCCGCCATCGGCACCGATGACGACCGGGCGCTCTACCGTGCCGCCGTGGACACCGCACACCGGCAGGTGCGTTCCACGCCCGAAAGCCCGGTGCGTTACAGCGCGTTCGACCCCGAGCTGCAACTGTGGGTGGCGGCCTGCCTGTACCGCTACTTCGTCGACCAACACGAGTTCCTGCACGGCCCGCTCGACGACGCGGCCGCCGACGCGGTCTACGCGGACGCCAAGAAACTCGGCACCACGTTGCAGGTGCGCGATGAGATGTGGCCGGCCGATCGCAAGGCGTTCGAAGAGTATTGGAAGCAGGCGCTGCACGAGCTGCGCATCGATCCGCCGGTGCGTGAGCATCTGCGCGGGGTGGCGTCGATGGTGTTCCTGCCCTGGCCGCTGCGGCTGGCCGGACCGCTTAACTTGTTCGCGACGACGGGGTTCTTGCCCGCGGAGTTCCGCCAGATGATGCAGCTGGATTGGTCGGCGTCGCAGCAACGCCGGTTCGAATGGCTGCTGTCCGCGCTGAGGCTGGCCGACCGGCTGATTCCACACCAGGCCTGGGTGCTGGGTTATCGGGCATATTTGTGGGACATGCGTTTTCGGGCCCGAAACGGCATGCGCGTCGTCTAGCGCGCCGGCGCCGTGCCATCCTGGGCTGATGGTGAACATCTCGGGTGTGGGGATCTGGAGTGCGCCGCTGCGCTACGGCGATCAGGGCGAGGCCGCCGAGGCGGCCGCCGAGCTGGAGGAGTTGGGCTTCGGCACCCTGTGGATCCCCGATGTCGGCGGCCCGCTGTTCGACGCGGTGGCCAATCTTCTCACCGCGACGCGGCAGGCGGTGATCGCCACCGGCATCTTGAATCTGTGGATGCACACTCCGGCCGACGTAGCCGCCTCCTACGCGTCGCTGACCGCGGCCCACGGTGATCGGTTCCTGCTGGGGATCGGTGTCAGCCACGCCCCGCTGATCGACGCCGGGGATCCCGGTCGCTACCGGCGGCCGCTGCGCGCGATGACCGCCTTCCTCGACGGCCTCGACGCCGCCGACGCCCCCGTCCCGGTCGGGTCCCGGGTGCTCGCGGCACTGGGCCCGAAGATGCTCGACCTGGCCGCCGCCCGCAGCCGCGGTGCCCACCCCTATCTGAGCACCCCTGAGCACACCCGGTTCGCCCGGGAACAGCTGGGGGCGGGCCCATTGCTGGCGCCCGAACAGACCGCAATCCTGTGCTCTGACCGCGCGGCGGCCCGCGAGATCGGTACCGCATGGCTGGCCTCGTACCTGGCGCTGCCCAACTACGCCAACAACCTGCTGCGCTCGGGATTCTCCACCGACGACATCATGGGAGTCAGTGACCGGCTGTTCGACGCGCTCATCGCCTGGGGAACCGTGGAGGCCGTGACCAAGCGGATCGCCGAGCACCGGGACGCCGGGGCCGACCATGTCTGCGTACAGCTGCTCGAGGCAGACCCGCGGGCCTTCCCGCGTGAGCAGTGGCGCCGGCTGGCCGCCGCCCTGAGCTGACCCTGGGCTAGGCGGACAGGATGATCAGCAGGGCGATGATCCCGATCAGCACCGCCAAGCCCGCCCACAGCGTGGCCCGGCCCCCTGACGTGGCCCTGGAGCGTCCCGTCGGCGTCGGCTGCGGACTGGTCGTCGGCGGCACACCCCATTTGCCGGTGGGCACCGCGCCGGGTGTGTCTGGCGGCGGCGGTGGCGTGGGATCTTGGTCCGGACTCGGGTAAGTAGTCATGGCCGGGTGCATTGACCGTCGACGCCGGCGTCAAACCCAGGCATTGCCTTTAGATGGTGGGCGCGGACGGTATCGAACCGCCGACCGCTGGTGTGTAAAACCAGAGCTCTACCACTGAGCTACGCGCCCCTGCCTCGGGCAGGTTACCCGGCAGAATGCCGGGTGCCCAAAACAGCGAGATTGCGCTGATGCAGGAAACAACCGTGAAAGGCCTGCGTCAATGCAATCTCGCGGCGGAAAACGCCGAGGAACTACCCCTTCACGGCGGCCAGCGCGTCGACCCACAGCTTCTGGTCGCGCGCCTCGCCGGGCGCCTTCATCTCGGCGAACCGGATGATCCCGGATTTGTCGATGACGAACGTGCCGCGATTGGAGAATCCGGTTTCGGAGTTGAACACCCCGAACGCCTCGCTGACTGCGCCGTGCGGCCAGAAATCGGAGAGCACCGGGAACAGGAATCCGCTCTCGGCGGCCCAGACCTTGTGCGTGGGCGGCGGGCCGACCGAGATGGCCAGCGCCACGCTGTCGTCGTTGACATAGCTGGGCAGGTGATCGCGCAACTGGTCCAGCTCGCCCTGACAGATGCCGGTGAAGGCCAGCGGGAAGAACACCAGCAGGACGTTCTTGTCACCGCGGTAGTCGCTCAGGGTGACCAGCTGCTGATCCTGGTCCTTGAGGGTGAAATCAGGAGCTTCGGTACCGACTTCCAACATCAACGTTTTCCCATCCTTGATTTGGGTTGAACCAGTCGACTGGCACTCCAGTCGCCGAGATTGACCGACGAGGTCGGCATCAGGCCGGCGGTCGGCGCCGACTCCGCGATCTCGGCGGGCTGGACATGGCCGGACTTGCCGGTCTTGGGCGTCAGCACCCAGATCACGCCGTCGTCGGCCAGCGCGGAGATCGCGTCCATCAGAGTGTCGACCAGGTCCCCGTCGCCGTCGCGCCACCACAGCAGCACCACGTCGACCACCTCGTCGGTGTCTTCGTCGAGCAGTTCACTGCCACAGGCCTCTTCGACGTCGACACGGATGTCATCGTCGGCATCCTCGTCCCAGCCGAACTCCTGGATCAACTGCTTGCTCTGGATGCCCAGCTTGCGGGCGAAGTTCGGGGCGTTGTCCGCCGCGACCACCGTGTGACCTCCTTCAACCATCAGCGCGCCGTGTGTTGGGCATCATCGTTGCACAGCACCGCGAGTCACTCGCGGGCGAATCACCGGGTCCGCGGGGATCGGTGACCTCAGAAGGCTCGGCACAGCTGCATCCCCTTCTCCCTGGCCCGGTTGAGTTCGTCCTTGCGGGCGTTGTACACCGAGACCGGCGCCTTGGCGGAAATCGCGTTCGCCACCCCGCGCGCGGCTTCGGAATACGTGGTGAACGCGTCCTTGAGCTCCGTCGACAACTTCTCATTGATGGCGCCGGCCACTTCCTCGGCGCTGTGGTTGAGCGCCTCGACCGCCGGCCCGGCGGTTCCGGGGATGTCGCCGCCGTTGTTGAACGCCTCCACGTATTTGTTCACGGTGTCGACGGCGTCACTGCTGCTGGAGGCGAACCGGCCGCATGCGCCGCGCACCGCCTGGGTCGTCATCGACTGCTGACGCTGGGTCTCGCGGATACTCGACGTCGCCTCCGAGGCCGACACCGATGCCGAGACCGAGGAGCGGTACGCCGGCGCCGCCGAGGTGTCCGCCTCCGGGGTCCCGCCGATGATGCTGGTACAGCCGACGACGCCCATCACGACCGCCGCGGTTCCACCGGCCACCAGCGCAGCCAGCCGGGCGTGTCGCCGCGCCCGCCCCCGCGGGACGGTCCGCCATCCGGTCAGCACATCGTCAAACGTTACCGCCTAGACGGTGGCAGGCCGAGATCAACCCACCCCACCCGCCACTCACCCACCGCCGGTCCCGGGCCCGGTGGGGCAGGATAGAAAAGACGGGGCCGACGAAGCGATCGGTCCGGTGTCGTTCTGGCCACAAGCCGGAAGACACGACTTCACCTCCAAACCAAGGAGTAATGCGGTGACAACCGAGGCCGTGCACCAGGATCTGGGCAATAAACCAAGCGGCGCAAGCGAATCCGACCGGGTCCGGGTGATCCGCGAAGGTGTGGCGTCCTACCTTCCCGACATCGACCCGGAAGAGACCTCCGAATGGCTGGAGTCCTTCGACCAACTGGTGGCCCGGTCCGGCCCGACCCGCGCCCGCTACCTGATGCTGCGGCTGCTGGAACGCGCCGGCGAGCAGCGGGTGGCGATCCCGGCGCTCACCTCCACCGACTACGTCAACACCATCCCGACCGAACTGGAACCCTGGTTCCCCGGCGACGAGGACACCGAACGCCGCTTCCGCAGGTGGATCCGCTGGAACGCCGCGGTGATGGTGCACCGCGCGCAACGGCCCGGGGTCGGCGTCGGCGGGCACATCTCGACCTACGCCTCGTCGTCGACGCTCTATGAGGTCGGCTTCAACCACTTCTTCCGCGGCAAAGACCACCCCGGTGGCGGAGACCAGGTGTTCATCCAGGGCCACGCCTCCCCCGGCATCTACGCGCGGGCGTTCCTGGAGGGCCGGCTGAGCACCGACCAGCTCGACGGTTTCCGTCAGGAGCACAGCCACCCCGGTGGTGGCCTGCCGTCCTACCCGCACCCGCGGCTGATGCCCGACTTCTGGGAGTTCCCCACGGTGTCGATGGGGCTGGGTCCGATGAACGCCATCTACCAAGCCCGTTTCAACCACTACCTGCACGACCGCGGCATCAAGGACACCTCCGACCAACACGTGTGGTGCTTTTTGGGCGACGGCGAGATGGACGAGCCGGAGAGCCGCGGCCTGCTGCACGTCGGCGCGCTGGAGGGCCTGGACAACCTGACCTTCGTGATCAACTGCAACCTGCAGCGCCTGGACGGGCCGGTGCGCGGCAACGGCAAGATCATCCAGGAGCTCGAGTCGTTCTTCCGCGGGGCGGGCTGGAACGTGATCAAGGTGGTCTGGGGCCGCGAGTGGGACGCCCTGCTGCACGCCGACCGGGACGGCGCCCTGGTCAACCTGATGAACGTCACCCCCGACGGCGATTACCAGACCTACAAGGCCAACGACGGCGGCTATGTGCGGGAGCATTTCTTCGGCCGCGACCCGCGCACCAAGGCCCTGGTCCAGGATCTGTCCGATCAGGACATCTGGCACCTCAAGCGCGGTGGGCACGACTACCGCAAGGTCCATGCGGCCTACCGTGCGGCCGTCGAACACAAGGGCCAGCCGACCGTCATCCTGGCCAAGACCATCAAGGGCTACAGCCTGGGCAGCTACTTCGCCGGCCGCAACGCCACCCACCAGATGAAGAAGTTCCGCCTGCAAGACCTCAAGGACTTCCGCGACGAGATGCGAATCCCCATCTCCGACGCCGAACTCGAGGAAAACCCGTACCTGCCGCCGTACTACCACCCCGGCGAGAACACACCGGAGATCCGCTACCTGCTGGACCGCCGGCACAGCCTCGGCGGCTTCGTTCCACACCGCCGCACCCAGGTCCGGTCGCTGCCCCTGCCCGCCTCCGACGCGTACGCGGCGGTCAAGAAGGGATCGGGCAACCAGGAGGTCGCCACCACCATGGCGACCGTGCGGGTGTTCAAAGAACTGTTGCGGGACAAGGAAATCGGGCCGCGTCTGGTCCCGATCATCCCCGACGAGGCGCGCACCTTCGGGATGGACTCGTGGTTCCCGTCGTTGAAGATCTACAACCGCAACGGGCAGCTCTACACCTCCGTCGATGCCGATCTGATGCTGGCATACAAGGAAAGTGAAATTGGCCAGATCCTGCACGAGGGCATCAACGAGGCCGGCTCGACGGCCTCCTTCACCGCGGTCGGGACGTCGTATTCCACCCACGACGAGCCGATGATCCCGATCTACATCTTCTACTCGATGTTCGGCTTCCAGCGCACCGGCGACGGCCTGTGGGCGGCCGCCGATCAGATGGCGCGCGGTTTCGTTCTCGGCGCCACCGCGGGCCGCACCACACTGACCGGCGAAGGCCTGCAACACGCCGACGGGCACTCACTACTGCTGGCCAGCACCAACCCGGCGGTGGTCTCCTACGATCCCGCGTTCGCCTTCGAAGTCGCCCACATCATCGAAAGCGGGCTGGAGCGCATGTTCGGCGCGAACCCGGAGAACGTGTACTTCTACATGACCATCTACAACGAGCCGTACGTCCAGCCGGCCGAACCGGACGGCTTCGACCCGGAAGGCCTGCTGCGCGGCATCTACCGCTATCAGAAGGCCTCGGGGTCGGGCGCCCACACCGCCCACATCCTGGCCTCGGGGGTGGCGATGCCCGAGGCGCTGCGCGCTGCCGAGCTGCTGGCCGCCGACTGGGAGGTGACCGCCGACGTGTGGTCGGTGACCAGCTGGGGCGAGCTCAACCGCGACGGCGTGGCGGTCGAACGCGAGCGGTTGCGCCACCCCGAGCGCCCAACCCAGGAGCCCTACGTGGGCCGCGTCCTGTCCGAGGCACTGGCGGACAAGCCCGGCCCGGTCGTCGCGGTGTCGGACTGGATGCGCGCGGTACCCGAGCAGATCCGGCCCTGGGTGCCCGGCACCTTCGTCACCCTGGGCACCGACGGGTTCGGCTTCTCCGACACCCGCCCGGCCGCGCGGCGCTATTTCAACACCGACGCGGAGTCGGTGGTGGTCGCGGTACTGGCCGCGCTGGCCCGCGACGGGGCCGTCGAGGCATCGGTCCCGGCCACGGCCGCGACCCGGTACCAGATCGACGACGTGCTGGCCGCCCCGGAGCAGACATCCGACTCGGGTGTCGCCTGACACAGACTTGTTGGGATTGGCCAGAAATCAGGCGTAGCTTTTAGGGATGGTCGACAACAGCTCGGGTGGCCCGGTCCTGCCGCGGTCCACTCTTGATCTGCTGAGCGCCGTCCCGGACACCCTGCTGCGCAGGCTCAAACACTATTCGGGCCGACTGGCCACCGAAGCGGTGTCGGCGATGGGCGAACGGCTGCCGTTCTTCGGCGACCTGGAGGCCTCCCAGCGCGCCAGCGTCGCCCTGGTGGTGCAGACCGCCGTGGTCAACTTCGCCGAATGGATGCACGACCCGCACGGCAACGTCAGCCACACCGCGCAGGCCTTCGAGCTGGTGCCCCAGGAACTGACCCGGCACATCGCGCTGCGCCACACCGTGGACATGGTGCGGGTCACCATGGAGTTCTTCGAGGAGGTCGTGCCGATGCTGGCCCGCTCCGAGGAGCAGGTGACCGCGCTGACGGTGGGCATCCTCAAGTACAGCCGCGACCTGGCCTTCACCGCCGCCTCCGCCTACGCCGACGCCGCCGAGGCCCGGGGCACCTGGGATTCCCGGATGGAGGCCAGCGTGGTGGACGCCGTGGTGCGCGGTGACACCGGGCCGGAGCTGTTGAGCCGGGCGGCGGCACTGAACTGGGACACCACCGCACCGGCCACGGTCGTGGTGGGCACCGCGCCGCCCGGGCCGGACGCCTACTCCGGCCAGAAGGCCAGCCAGGACGTCCGCGACGTCGCCGGACGCCACGGCCGGGCGGCGCTGACCGACGTGCACGGCACCTGGCTGGTGGCGATCGTGTCGGGCCCGTTGTCACCGACCCAGAAGTTTCTGGCCGACCTGCTCGGCGCGTTCTCCGACGGGCCGGTGGTGATCGGCCCGACCGCGCCGAGCCTGACCGCGGCCTACCACAGCGCCAGCGAGGCGATCTCCGGGATGAACGCCGTGGTCGGCTGGACCGGAGCGCCGCGCCCGGTGCTGGCCCGCGAGCTCCTGCCCGAGCGGGCCCTGATCGGGGACCCCTCGGCGATCGCGGCCCTGCACACCGACGTGATGCGGCCCCTGGCCGAGGCCGGGCCGTCCCTGACCGAGACGCTGGACGCCTACCTGGACTGCGGCGGCGCGATCGAGGCCTGCTCGCGCAAGTTGTTCGTTCATCCAAACACCGTCCGCTACCGACTCAAGCGGATCGCCGACTTCACCGGTCGCGATCCCACCCAGCCCCGCGACGCCTATGTGCTGCGAGTGGCCGCCACCGTCGGCCGGCTGGCCAATCAGGCCCAACATGCCAGCTTCAGCAGCGCACAGGCGACATACGCCGCACCACCGGCGGCGGCGCCCCCACCCGAGGAGCATCAGGTGGGGTGAGCCCGGGGCGGCCGGGACGCCGGGACGCCCCTGCCGGCCCCGGCGCCGCCCGGGCAGTTGTCGCAGGACGGTATCGAACATGTCGCATCGGATGACTGTTTTGTAGGACTTCCACAAAAACATAAGACAATGTTCATAATCTAGGACATCCTGCAAAACCCGCTTCACAATGTTCTCTTAAAGACGTGATTGCGTTGCTCGCTCCCGGACAGGGATCGCAGACCCCCGGCATGCTGTTGCCGTGGCTCGAGACGCCGGATTCCGGTGACGCCCGGGCCCGGCTGGCCGCCTGGTCGACGATCAGCGGCCTGGATTTGGTCGCGCTGGGAACCACCGCAACCGCCGAGGAGATCACCGACACGGCGGTCACCCAGCCGCTGGTG
This sequence comes from Mycolicibacter terrae, assembly GCF_010727125.1. NCBI lineage: Bacteria > Bacillati > Actinomycetota > Actinomycetes > Mycobacteriales > Mycobacteriaceae > Mycobacterium > Mycobacterium terrae. Next base: position 2,561,315 of record NZ_AP022564.1, read on the forward strand.
GTGGCGGCAACCCTGCTGGCCTACGCCGAGCTGGCCAAGCGGAACGACAACCTGGGCAATGTCATCGTGGCCGGCCACTCCGTGGGCGAGATCGCCGCCTACGCCATCGCCGGCGTCATCTCCCCCGACGACGCCGTCATGCTGGCCGCCACCCGCGGCCGCGAGATGGCCAAGGCCTGCGCACTCGAGCCGACCGGCATGGCCGCGGTGCTGGGCGGTGACGAAGCCGAGGTGCTGACCCGCCTCGAGCAGCTCGACCTGATCCCGGCCAACCGCAACGCCGCCGGCCAGATCGTCGCCGCCGGCCCGCTGCCCGCATTGGACAAACTCGCCGAAGACCCGCCCGCCAAGGCCCGGGTGCGTAAGCTGGCGACGGCGGGGGCGTTCCACACTCAGTACATGGCTCCCGCGCTGGAGGCCTATTCCGCCGCGGCGGCCCAGGTCGCCACATCGGAGCCCACCGCCACACTGTTGTCCAACCGCGATGGGCAGCCGGTGGTTTCGGCGGCCGTGGCGATGGATCACCTGGTCGCGCAGCTGACCCGGCCGGTGCGCTGGGACCTGTGCACCGAGACACTCCGCTCACGCGGGGTCACGGCGATCGTCGAATTCCCGCCCGCGGGAACACTCGCCGGTATCGCCAAACGCGAACTTCGGGGGACCCCGACGCACGCCGTCAAGTCCCCCGCGGATCTGGACGGGCTTCCCGAGTTCTAACCCTTTAGGCCCGCTCCAACCTGCACAACCAGATACGCAGTAATCACCCCGCACACCCCGTGCGGAACCAACCGAAGGGAACACACTGTGCCTGCCAGTCAGGAAGAAATCATCGCCGGTCTCGCCGAGATCATCGAAGAGGTGACCGGTATCGAGCCGTCTGAGGTCACGGTCGAGAAGTCCTTCGTCGACGACCTGGACATCGACTCGCTGTCGATGGTGGAGATCGCCGTCCAGACCGAGGACAAGTACGGCGTGAAGATCCCCGACGAGGACCTCGCCGGTCTGCGCACCGTCGGAGACGTGGTCGGCTACATCCAGAAGCTCGAGGCCGAGAACCCCGAGGCCGCCGCCGCGCTGCGCGAGAAGTTCGGCTCGGAGAGCTAAGTGTCCAAGCCCGCTGCTCCTTCTACGGCCAACGGCGGTTACCCCAATGTGGTGGTAACCGCCGTTGAGGCCACCACTTCAATCGGGGCGGACGTCGAGAGCACGTGGAAGGGCCTGCTGGCCGGCGAGAGTGGAATCCACGTTCTCGAAGACGATTTCGTCACCAAATGGGACCTGCCGGTCAAGATCGGCGGCCACCTCAAGGACCCGGTCGACGACCACATGGGCCGGCTGGACCTGCGACGGATGTCGTATGTCCAGCGGATGGCCAAGCTGCTCTCCGGCCGGTTGTGGGAGAACGCCGGTAACCCGGAGGTCGACCCGGACCGGTTCGCGGTAGTCGTCGGTACCGGACTGGGCGGCGGCGAGAAAATCGTCGAGACCTATGACCTGATGAACGAGGGCGGCCCCCGCAAGGTGTCGCCGCTGGCCGTGCAGATGATCATGCCCAACGGCGCCGCCGCGGTGGTCGGTCTGCAGCTCGGCGCCCGCGCCGGGGTCATCACCCCGGTGTCGGCCTGCTCGTCGGGTTCGGAGGCGATCGCGCACGCGTGGCGCCAGATCGTCATGGGTGACGCGGACTTCGCAGTCTGCGGCGGTGTCGAAGGCGGCATCGAGGCGCTGCCGATCGCGACGTTCTCGATGATGCGCGCGATGTCGACCCGCAACGACGACCCCGAGGGTGCGTCGCGGCCGTTCGACAAGAACCGGGACGGATTCGTGTTCGGCGAGGCCGGCGCGATGATGATCATCGAGACCGAGGAGCACGCCAAGGCGCGCGGCGCCAAGCCGCTGGCCAGGCTGCTGGGCGCCGGCATCACCTCCGACGCCTTCCACATGGTGGCGCCGGGGCCCGACGGCAAGCGGGCCGGCCGGGCGATGACGCGGTCGTTGGAGTTGGCGGGCCTGTCCGCCAAGGACGTCGACCACATCAACGCGCACGGAACGGCCACCCCGATCGGTGACACGGCCGAGGCGAACGCCATCCGGGAAGCTGGCTGCCAGCACGCCGCGGTGTACGCACCCAAGTCGGCACTCGGCCACTCCATCGGAGCGGTCGGTGCGCTGGAGTCGGTGCTCACGGTGCTCACGCTGCGTGACGGGGTCATCCCGCCGACGCTGAACTACGAGACACCGGACCCCGAGATCGACCTCGACATCGTCGCCGGCGAGCCCCGTTACGGCGACTACAAGTACGCCATCAACAACTCATTCGGATTCGGTGGGCACAACGTCGCGCTCGCCTTCGGGCGGTACTGATCCTCAGTACCCAGGAAAGGGAAGTTCGCAACAGCCATGTCAACGCTGGCAACGGGAAACGGTCTCCCCAACGTCGTCGTCACCGGCATCACGATGACGACGGCGTTGGCCGCCGACGCGGAAGAGACCTGGAAGCGGCTGCTGGACGGCCAGAGCGGCATCCGCAAGCTCACCGATTCGTTCATCGAGGAGTACGACCTTCCGGTTCGTATCGGGGGGCATCTCGTCGAGACACCGGAGTGCTTCGACGAAGGGCTGAGTCGCACCGAGCTGCGACGACTGTCCTACCTGCAGAAACTCTCGACGGTGCTGAGTCGGCGATTGTGGGAGCAGGTGGGCTCACCGGAGGTGGACACCCGCCGGTTGCTGGTCTCGATCGGCACCGGGCTGGGTTCCACCGAAGAGCTGGTCTGGGCCTATGACGGCATGCGGGAACGCGGTTTCCGGGCGGTCTCCCCACTGACCGTGCAGAAGTACATGCCCAACGGGGCGGCCGCGGCCGTCGGGCTGGACCGCGAGGCCAAGGCCGGGGTGATCACCCCGATCTCGGCGTGTGCGTCCGGTTCAGAGGGCATCGCCCACGCCTGGCAGCAGATCGTGCTCGGCGAAGCCGACATCGCCATCTGCGGCGGCGTGGAGACCCGGATCGAAGCGGTGCCGATCGCCGGCTTCGCCCAGATGCGCATCGTGCTGTCCAACACCAACGACAACCCGACGGGCGCGTGCCGCCCCTTCGACCGCGACCGCAACGGGTTCGTCTTCGGTGAGGGCGCCGCGCTGATGGTGATCGAGACCGAGGAGCACGCCAAGGCCCGCGGGGCGAACATCATCGCGCGCATCATGGGGGCCTCGATCACCTCCGACGGCTACCACATCGTCGCGCCGGACCCCAACGGTGAGAGCGCCGGACGGGCGATGTCGCGGGCGATCCAGGTGGCCGGCCTGGCGCCCGGCGACATCGATCACGTCAATGCGCACGCCACCGGGACCTCGGTGGGCGACGTGGCGGAAGGCCACGCCATCAACCTCGCCCTGGGCCCGCACGGCGGCAACGCCGCGGTGTACGCACCCAAGGCGGCGCTCGGCCACTCGGTCGGTGCGGTCGGCGCGGTCGAGTCGATCCTGACGGTGATGGCGCTGCGTGACCAGGTCATTCCGCCGACCCTGAACCTGGTGAATCTCGACCCCGAGATCGACCTGGACGTGGTGGCCGGCGAACCCAGGTCGGGCAACTACCAGTACGCGATCAACAACTCGTTCGGATTCGGCGGGCACAACGTCGCGCTCGTCTTCGGCCGCTACTGACGGCCGCGACAGCGGCATAAGCATCAAACGACAAGGAGACGCGCGATGACGACCATGGCTCCCGAGACGGTGGGCGAATCACTCGACCCACGCGATCCCCTGCTGCGTCTGTCGACGTTCTTCGACGACGGCACCGTCAGACTGCTGCACGAGCGGGACCGCTCGGGAGTGCTCGCCGCGGCCGGTGAGGTCAACGGGGTGCGCACCATCGCGTTCTGCACCGACGGCACCGTGATGGGCGGTGCGATGGGTATCGACGGCTGCGACCACATCGTCAACGCCTACGACACCGCGATCGCCGAGCAGAGCCCGATCGTGGGTCTGTGGCACTCCGGCGGCGCCCGGTTGGCCGAGGGGGTGCGCGCCCTGCACGCGGTGGGGCGGGTCTTCGAGGCGATGATCCGGGCTTCGGGCTATGTCCCGCAGATCTCGGTGGTGGTGGGCTTCGCCGCCGGCGGCGCCGCCTACGGTCCGGCGCTGACCGATGTCATCGTGATGGCGCCGGAGGGCCGGGTGTTCGTCACCGGTCCCGACGTGGTGCGCAGCGTCACCGGTGAGGACGTCGACATGGCTGCGCTCGGCGGCCCCGACACCCACCACAAGAAGTCGGGGGTATGCCACATCGTCGCCGACGACGAACTCGATGCCTACGAGCGCGGCCGCCGCCTGGTCGGATTGTTCTGCCAGCAGGGCCATTTCGACCGTAACAAGGCCGAGGCGGAAGAGATCGACCTGCACGCGCTGCTGCCGGAGTCGGCGCGGCGGGCCTACGACGTCCACCCGCTGGTGCACAAGCTGCTCGATTCAGACGCACCTTTCGACGAGTTCCAGGCCAAGTGGGCGCCGTCGATGGTGGTCGGGCTGGGCCGGTTGTCGGGGCGCACCGTCGGGGTGCTGGCCAACAACCCGCTGCGGCTCGGCGGCTGCCTGAACTCCGAAAGCGCTGAGAAGGCAGCCCGTTTCGTGCGGTTGTGCGACGCGTTCGGGATTCCGCTGATCGTGATCGTCGACGTGCCGGGCTATCTGCCCGGTGTCGGACAGGAGTGGGGTGGCGTGGTGCGCCGCGGCGCCAAGCTGCTGCACGCGTTCGGCGAGGCCACCGTTCCGCGGGTCACGCTGGTCACCCGTAAGACCTACGGCGGCGCCTACATCGCGATGAACTCCCGGTCGCTGGGCGCCACCAAGGTGTTCGCCTGGCCGGACGCCGAGGTCGCGGTGATGGGCGCCAAGGCCGCGGTCGGCATCCTGCACAAGAAGAAGCTGGCCGCCGCCCCCGATCACGAGCGCGAGGCCCTGCACGAGGAGCTCGCCTTGGAGCACGAGCGGATCGCCGGCGGAGTGGACAGCGCCATCGACATCGGCGTCGTCGACGAGAAGATCGATCCGTCGCATACCCGCGGCAAGATCACCCAGGCGCTGGCCGAGGCGCCGGCCCGCCGCGGTCGCCACAAGAACATCCCGCTGTAGGGCCGCCCCTTTCCCAGGGCCCCGGCCCCCTCTCCTCTTCTCTCCTCTCCTCTTCTCCCGCGAGCGGGCGTGTTTGCCCGTCGACACGCCGGTCGCGGTGTACAACTGTGCACGCTCGCGGGCCGGCCCACGAGGATCCGGTTGGATACCGTTGACCTACCTCGTCGCCGCGTTGTGGCTGTTCCATCCTCAGGTGTTGCGGGAGAGGCTTTCCTGCGTCAGCACCACGGCCCGGAATACGGCGAATACCGTAGCCGGGTCCGGTGACTCAATCGGTGGCCGCGACGAACTCCTGCGCCACCCCGAGCACCCGCTCCCGGTCGGCAGCAACCAGACCGATCCGAGTCCGCCGATCCACGATGTCCTCGACGGTCAGGGCCCCCTCGTGGCTGACCGCGTACTCGAACTCGGCGCGGATCACGTCGATCCCGTCGGCCACGCGGTCTTCCGGTCGCCGGCAGGTAGCGCTGGCGAGCACGTTGGCCGCCTCCGCCCCGTAGCGTGCCACCAGCGATTCGGGCAGGGCGCGTGGTGCGGGCGCCGCCGAAGGGACAACTCCCGGGTTGGCCGGCGCACCCACCAGCGGCAGGTCACGGGTCCGGCAGGGGGTGGCGCGCAGCGCCCGCGATCGCACAGCCCGGTCCAGCACATCTTCGGCCATATGCCGGTACTCGGTCAGCTTGCCGCCGATCACGCTGAGCACCCCCGACGCCGACTCGACGACGGCATGGTTGCGCGAGACGTCGGCGGTACGGCCCTGCCCGGTGTCGATCAGCGGGCGCAGACCCGCATAGGAACCGATGACGTCACCGCCGCCCAGGGTGGTTCCCAGCGCCGTGTTGACGGTGTCCAACAAGAAAGATACTTCGCCTGAAGTAGGTTGCGGCACATCGGGAATTGGTCCGGGCGCCTCTTCATCGGTGAGTCCCAGATAGACCCGGCCGAGCTGTTCGGGCATGGCGAAGACGAACCGGTTCAGCTCACCCGGTATCGGCACGGTCAACGCGGCCGTCGGGTTGCCGAAGGCCGCCGCGTCGAAGACCAGGTGGGTGCCGCGACTCGGCCTCAACCGCAGCGCCGGGTCGATGTCGGCGGCCCACACCCCGGTCGCGTTGATGACGGCCCGCGCGGTGACGTCGAGCGACTCGCCGGAACGTTGGTCGGTCAGCCGAACCGACTCGCCAGTGGCGTTCGACGCCGCGGTATAGGTCAGGATCGTCGCGCCGTGTTGGGCTGCGGTGCGGGCCACCGCGGTGACCAACCTGGCGTCGTCGATCAACTGCCCGTCGTAGGCCAGCAGCCCACCGTCGAGGCCGTCGTGGCGTACGGTCGGCGCCAAGTCGATGACCTGTTCGCGTGAGATCCGTTGTGAGCGGGGCAGCACCGTCGCCGGCGTGCCCGCCAGCCGGCGCAGCGCATCACCGGCGAGAAACCCGGCGCGCACCAGTGCCCGATCGCGCCGCCGCATCGAACCCAGCAACGGCACCAGCTGCGGCATCGCCCGCACCAGGTGAGGAGCGTTGCGGGTCATCAGGATTCCGCGCTCGACCGCACTGCGCCGCGCGATGCCCACGTTGCCGGTCGCCAGGTATCGCAGCCCGCCGTGCACCAGTTTGGAGCTCCACCGGCTGGTGCCGAACGCCAGGTCGTGCTTTTCGGCCAGCACCACCCGCAGGCCCCGGCTGGCGGCGTCCAGGGCGATGCCGGCGCCGGTGATCCCGCCGCCGATCACGACGACATCAACAGCCGGGCGCTCGGCCAGAGCCGTCAGCTCGGCGGAGCGGCGGACGGCGTGGAGTGCCGCGTCGGCTATCACGACAGGTACCTGTTCAGCGCGTAGGCCAGTTCGGCGGCCAGTGCGTTCTCGTCCAGAATCGGCGCGACGATCTGCGCCGACTGGATCGCCGACTGGGTGATCAGCAGACACATCGCGGCCAGCTGACGCGGATCACCCGCCCGGACCCCGCCGCCGTTCTGGGCGCTGGCGAGCTCGGCGGCCACCAGGTCGACCAGCCGCCGTTGACTGGCTCCCATCCGCTCGGCGATGTAGACCATCGCCAAGTCCGGCGCGTGATGCAGCACCTGCATGACCACCTCGTCGTGCCGCAGCCGCGCGGCCACCGCCACGATCCGGTCGACCAGCGCCTGGCGCCCGGTACCGGTTGGCGCCAGCCCCGTCCAGGCATCGGTGACCCGTGCGGTGAGCAGCGCGGCGATCACCGATCGACTGTCGGGCCAGCGCCGGTAGACGGTGGGACGGCTGACGCCGGCGCGGCGCGCGATGGCCGCCAGGGTCACCCGCTCGACTCCGAGCGCGAGCAGACAGCTCGCCGCGGCGTCGAGGATCCGCTCCCCCACATCGAGCTGTTCATCATTACTGGTTGACAGCATATGTAATACTGTAACGCATGACTCCGTCCGACGCCCAGGATGTTCTCTCTCCCCCGATGAAGTGGAACGCCTGGGGCGACCCCACGGCGGCCAAACCGCTGTCCGACGGCATCCGTCAACTGTTGAAAGCGGCGCTCGGCATCGAGGGCGCCGACGCCGCCGAAGCCGACCCGGGTCAGGTTCCGCTGCGACCGTCGGCGCTCCCCGATGCCGACCGCCGCGCCCTGGCCGCGATCGTCGGCGAGGAGTTCTGCCGGGTCGATCAGCCCGGCCGGCTGTTGCGCGCCGGAGGAAAGTCCACCCTGGACCTGCTGCGGCGCAACGGATCCGGTCCCCAGGACGCACCCGATGCGGTGCTGTTGCCCGGCGGTCCCGATGGTGAAGACCAGATCAGCGAGATCCTGACCTACTGCAGCGCACACGGCATCGCGGTGGTCCCGTTCGGCGGTGGCACCAGCGTGGTCGGCGGCCTCGATCCGATTCGCGGCGACTTCGCCGCGGTGGTGTCACTGGACTTGCGGCGCTTCCATCAACTGATCAGCCTCGACGAGATCTCCGGCGAAGCGGAGTTCGGCGCCGGGGTCACCGGGCCGGACGCCGAACGGCTGCTCGGCGAGCGCGGCTTCTCGCTCGGCCATTTCCCGCAGAGCTTCCAGTTCGCCACCCTCGGCGGATTCGCCGCCACCCGTTCCTCGGGCCAGGATTCGGCCGGCTACGGCCGGTTCGACGACATGGTCCGCGGGCTGCGGATGATCACCCCGGCCGGGGTGCTGGACCCGGGGCGCGCCCCGGCGTCGGCTGCCGGGCCGGACCTGCGCCAGCTGCTGATCGGCTCGGAGGGTGTGTTCGGCGTCATCTCCCGGGTCCGGGTGCGGGTGCATCCGGTGCCGGCGACCACGCGCTATGAGGCCTGGTCGTTCCCCGACTTCGCCACCGGCGCCGCGGCGCTGCGGGCGATCACCCAGACCGGGACCGGCGCAACCGTCGTCCGGCTCTCCGACGAGGCCGAGACCGGCGTCAACCTGGCCAGCACCGAGCAGATCGGCGAACAGCAGATCACCGGCGGCTGCCTGGCGATCACGTTGTTCGAGGGAACCGCCGAGCACACCGAGAGCCGGCACGCCGAAACCCGGGCGGTGTTGGCCGCGCACGGCGGCACCTCGCTGGGTGAGAGTCCGGCACGCGCCTGGGAGCACGGCCGATTCTCCGCTCCGTACCTGCGGGATTCACTGTTGGCCGCCGGGGCGCTGTGCGAAACGCTGGAGACCGCCACCGACTGGTCCAATATCGGGACGCTCAAGGCCGCCGTCACCGAGGCGCTGACCACCGCGCTGGCCGACAGCGGCACGCCCGCGCTGGTGTTGTGCCACATCTCGCACGTCTACCCGACCGGCGCGTCGCTGTACTTCACAGTTGTCGCCGGACAGCGCGGCAATCCGATCGAGCAGTGGCGCGCAGCGAAAACCGCTGCGAGCGAGGCGATCATGAGCAACGGCGGCACCATCACCCACCACCACGCCGTCGGCGCCGACCACCGGCCGTGGATGCGCGACGAGGTCGGCGAACTCGGGGTGCAGGTGCTGCGGGCGGTCAAGGCCACCCTGGATCCCGCGGGAATCCTCAACCCCGGCAAGCTGATCCCGTGACGCGCTCCATCAGCCGGGTCACCATGTTGACCAATCCGGCGGCCGGGCACGGCAACGCGCGGCACGCGGCCGAGCGGGCACTGGCCCGTTTCCAGCAACGCGGCGTGGACGTCAACCACCTCGTCGGCGCCGATCCCCGCCAGGCGCGCCAGCTGCTCGACGAGGCACTGGCGGCGGGCACCGACGCCGTGGTGGTGGCCGGTGGCGATGGCGTCATCTCGCTGGCGCTGCAGGCGCTGGCGCTCGGTGAGGTGCCACTGGGCATCGTGCCGGCCGGCACCGGAAACGATCACGCCCGCGAATACGGCCTGCCCACCGGTGATCCCGAGGCGGCCGCCGACATCGTCGTCGACGGCTGGACGGAGACGGTCGACCTCGGACGTATCGCCCCCGACACCGGCGAACCGTCCTGGTTCGGCACCGTGATGGCCGCGGGATTCGACTCACTGGTCAGCGATCGCGTCAACCGGATGCGCTGGCCGCACGGCCGGATGCGCTACAACCTGGCCATGGTGGCCGAGATCTCCAAGCTGCGGCTGCTGCCGTTCCGGCTGACCTTCGACGACGACGAGCCGCTCGCCATCGATCTGACGCTGGCGGCGTTCGGCAACACCCGCAGTTACGGCGGCGGTATGAAGATCTGTCCGGGCGCCGATCACAGCGACGGGCTGCTCGACGTCACGATGGTGCACTCGGGGTCGCGGACCAAGCTGATCCGGCTGTTCCCCACCGTGTTCAAGGGCACCCATGTCGACCTCGACGAGGTGAGCACCCGGCGGGCGGCCTCGATCCGGGTGGAGTGCCCGGGCATCAACGCCTACGCCGACGGGGACTTCGTCGCCCCGTTGCCGGTGACGGTGTCGGCGGTGCCGGGCGCGCTGCAGATCCTGCGTCGCCGTTAGCCCCGCCAGCAGACGCAGAATCGCACGCGCAAGGATTGCGCCGTGCGATTCTGCGTCTGCTCGCGCTAGGGACTCAGCCCACGCCGCGGCTGAGCCAGGACACCTCCGCGCCGTCGCCGCCGTCGCGGTAGGCCTCCAGGGCCTCGTCCCAGGCGGTGCCCAGCACGGTTTCCAACTCGGCGGCCAGCGCGTCGGCGCCGGCCGCCATCATGGTGCGCAGGCGGTTCTCACCGACCACCACGTCACCGTTGGCGCTCATCGCCCCGCTCCACAGCCCCAGCTGCGGGGTGTGGCTGAACCGCTGGCCGTCCACCCCGGCGCTGGGGTCTTCGGTCACCTCGAAACGCAGCACCGACCAGGAACGCAGCGCGCTGGCCAGTCGAGCTCCGGTACCCACCGGTCCGACCCAGTTGACCACCGCACGCAGCTGTCCCGGCATGGCCGGCTGTGGCGTCCAGTTGAGCTTGGCCTGGGCGTTCAACGTCGAGGTCAGTGCCCACTCGACATGCGGGCACACCGCCGCCGGCGACGCGTGGACGTACACCACGCCGCTGGTCACGTCGGCGAATTGATTCGTCGCGCGCATCAGTTGCTCCTTCGGATCCACGAGGGACGTCTTCCCCAACGACCTGGTGGAACCGTGCGGAACGGTGCTGCCGCGAACTCCGGGTTATTAGTGATGTATGTGTCTATTGTGCCTCGTGAGACGCCTGTTGGCTAGTCCCTGCTGCACTCCGACACGACCGCGTCGGCCAGCTCGGTCCACCGGGGCGTCACCCAATCACCGAAGTCCCGGTCGGTGAGCACCACCAGCACCCGCTCGATCGCGGGATCTGCCCAGATCAGAGTGCCTGACTGGCCGAAATGACCGTAGGTCCGCGCCGAGTTGGCCGCCCCAGTCCAGTGCGGCGACTTGCCGTCGCGGATCTCGAACCCCAGCCCCCAGTCGTTCGGCCGCTGCGGCCCGTAACCGGGCAGCACGCCGTCCAGTCCGGGAAACTGCACGCTGATCGCCTCGGCGTGCAGTTGCCGCGACACCGTGACCGGTGCCAGCAGGTCTCCGGCGAACGCGGCCAGGTCGGCGACGGTCGAGGTGGCCCCGAAGCCGGCCGCCGCGGCGCCACCGTCGAGCCGGCTGGCCGACATCGCCAGCGGTTCGAACACCGCCTCGGTCAGGTAGCGGCCGAACTCGATCCCGGACGCGTCCTGCACCGCCTGCGCCAGCACCGCGAAGCCGTGGTTGGAGTACACCCGCCGGGTGCCCGGCTTGGCCAGGACCCGGTCGGAGTCGGCGGAGAGCCCGGACGCGTGTGCGAGCAGATGCCGCACCGTCGCGCCGGGCGGCCCGGCCGGGGTGTCCAGCTCGACGGCCCCCTCCTCGACCGCGACCTGCACCGCCCGAGCCACCAGCGGCTTGGTCACCGACGCCAGGTAGAACGGCCGCGAGGTGTCGCCGTGGCTGGCCAGCACCCCCTGCGGACCGATGACGGCGGCGGCCGCGTGGTCCACGGGCCAGTCATCGAGGACGGCTAGGGTTTCAGCTGCGGACATCGGCAGCCAGCCTAGCTTCGGGCTCTGCTCCTGCCGCGCACCGCGCAGGGTCCGTTCCGGTCGAAGTAAGTCCGCAGATGTCAAGACTTCGGCGGTAGCGCGGGCCATGCTGGAGTGGCACCCCGTGGAAAGGAAGACCACCCGTGAGCTTTGACACCGTGATACGCGACGGCCGGTGGTTCGACGGCACCGGCGCCCCGTCGGCGATCCGCAACATCGGTATCCGCGACGGCCACATCGCCGCGATCACCGCCGACCCTCTCGACGAGGCGGGCTGCGGCCAGGTGATCGACGCCGCCGGCAAATGGGTGCTGCCCGGGCTGATCGACATCCACACCCACTACGACGTCGAGATTCTCGCCGCCCCGTCGCTGTCGGAGTCGTTACGCCACGGCGTCACGACGGTGCTGGTGGGCTCCTGCTCACTGTCCATCATCCATGTCGACGGTCAGGATGCCGGCGACCTGTTCGGACGGGTGGAGGCCATCCCGCGCCAGTACGTGGTCGACACCATTGACCGGTTCAAGACCTGGTCGAGCTGTGCGGACTACATCGCCAGCCTCGAGCAGCTGCCGCTGGGCCCGAACGTGACCGCGTTCATCGGGCATTCGGACATGCGCACCGCGACAATGGGACTCGACCGCGCCACCCGCGCCGACGTGCGGCCCACGGCGGCCGAGCAGGCCCGCATGGAGCAGATGCTCGACGAGGCGCTGCAGGCGGGGTTTGTCGGAATGTCTTCCCAGCAGCTGCTTTTCGACAAGATCGATGGCGATACCTGCCGCTCGCGCACCCTGCCGTCGACGTATGCCAAGCCGAAGGAACTGCGCCGGCTCAAGTCGAAGCTGCGCCGCAGCGGACGGATTCTGCAGGCCGGCCCGGACGTCAAGAACCCGTTCGACGTGCTGTCACAACTGGCCCAGGCCCTGGGGATCTTCCGCCGCCCGCTCAAGACCAGCCTGCTGGCCGCCGCCGACGTCAAGAGCAATCCGCTGGCTATCCCGGCGATGATCAAGGCGTCGCGCATGCTGAACAAGCTGGGCGGTGACTTCCGTTGGCAGCACCTGCCGGTGCCGTTCGAGGTGTACGCCGATGGCATCGACCTGGTGATCTTCGAAGAGTTCGGCTCCGGCGCCGAGGCACTGCACCTGCGGGAGTACGTCGAACGCGACGAGCTGATGCGCGACGAGGGTTACCGGCGGCGCTTCCGCAAGGACTACGCGAACAAGTACGGTCCGCGGGTCTGGCATCGTGACTTCTTCGACGCCGAGATCGTCGACTGCCCCGACGCGTCGGTGATCGGCAAGTCGTTCGGTCAGGTCGGGGTGGACCGCGGCGGGGTGCACCCGGTCGACGCGTTCCTCGACCTGGTGCTCGAACACGGCACCGCGCTGCGTTGGCACACCACGATCTCCAACCACCGGCCCGAGGTACTCAAGAAGATCGCCCGAGAGCCCGGGATCCAGATGGGTTTTTCGGATGCGGGCGCACACCTGCGCAACATGGCGTTCTACAACATGGGCCTGCGGTTGCTGCGCCACGTCACCGCTGCCGAGCAGGCCGGGCAGCCGTTCCTGACCGTCGAGCAGGCGGTGCACCGGCTGACCGGCGAACTGGCCGACTGGTACCGCATCGACGCAGGGCACCTGCGGGTCGGCGATCGTGCCGACGTACTGGTCGTCGACCCCGCCCACCTCGACGCCACGCTGGACGCCTACGTCGAGGAACCCTTCGCGCAGTACGGCGGAATGTCGCGCATGGTGAACCGCAACGACCAGACCGTGACGGCCGTGTTCGTCTCCGGGCGCGCGGTGTTCCTGAACGGCCGGTCCACCGACGTGCTCGGCACGCAACGCACCGGAAGTTTCCTGCGCGCCGATACCCGCACCCCCGCGGTCGCGGCGCAAGCCACAGCGCAGGGCGCCGCACCGGGCACCTAAGGTTGTCCCCATGAGTCAGACAGTGCGCGGCGTGATCTCCCGCGAAAAGGGCAAACCGGTCGAGGTCACCGATATCGTGATCCCCGATCCGGGCCCTAACGACGTCGTCGTGGCCATCACCGCCTGCGGGGTGTGCCACACCGACCTGACCTACCGGGACGGCGGCATCAACGACTCCTACCCGTTCCTGCTGGGCCACGAGGCCGCCGGCACCGTCGAGGCGGTGGGTTCGGCGGTGACCGCGGTCGAGCCCGGAGACTTCGTGATCCTGAACTGGCGTGCGGTGTGCGGGCAGTGCCGGGCCTGCAAGCGCGGCCGGCCGCACCTGTGCTTCGACACCTTCAACGCGTCGGTCCCGATGACGCTGGCCGACGGCACCGAACTCACCCCGGCGCTGGGTATCGGAGCATTCGCCGACAAGACCCTGGTGCACGAAGGGCAGTGCACCAAGGTCGATCCGGCCGCCGATCCCGCGGTGGCCGGGCTGCTGGGCTGCGGGGTGATGGCCGGTCTGGGCGCGGCGATCAACACCGGCGGCGTCACCCGCGACGACACCGTGGCGGTGATCGGCTGCGGCGGCGTGGGCGATGCTGCGATCGCCGGTGCGGCCCTGGTGGGTGCCCGGCGCATCATCGCCGTCGACACCGACGAGACCAAGCTGGCCTGGGCCCGCGACTTCGGCGCCACCGACACCGTCAACGCCCGCACCCAGGACCCGGTCGAGACGATCCAGCAGCTCACCGACGGTTTCGGCGCCGACGTGGTGATCGATGCGGTGGGCCGCCCGGAGACCTGGAAGCAGGCGTTCTACGCCCGCGACCTGGCGGGAACCGTTGTGCTGGTGGGTGTTCCGACGCCCGACATGCGCCTGGAGATGCCGCTGGTCGACTTCTTCTCCCACGGCGGGTCGCTGAAGTCGTCCTGGTACGGCGACTGCCTGCCCGAACGCGACTTCCCGACCCTGATCAGCCTGTACCTGCAGGGCCGGTTGCCGCTGGAGAGATTCGTCTCCGAACGCATCGGTCTCGACGACATCGAGGAAGCCTTCCACAAAATGCACGACGGCAAGGTGCTGCGTTCGGTGGTGGTGCTGTGAGCGGCATCGAGCGCGTCGTCACCCACGGCACCTTCGAACTCGACGGTGGCAGTTGGGAAGTCGACAACAACATCTGGATCGTCGGTGACGACTCGGAGGTGGTGGTCTTCGACGCCGCCCACGATGCGGCCCCGATCCTCGATGCGGTCGGCGGTCGCAGGGTGACGGCGGTGGTGTGTACGCACGGGCACAACGACCACATCACGGTGGCGCCGGAGCTGGGCGAAGCCCTCGATGCCCCGGTGCTGCTGCATCCGGCCGACGAGATGCTGTGGCGGATGACGCATCCGGACAGCAACTTCGAGCCGATCTCGGAGAACCAGACGCTGCGGGTGGCCGGCACCGAGCTACGGGCACTGCACACCCCGGGTCACTCGCCGGGCTCGGTGTGCTGGTACGCGCCGGATCTGGGCGCGGTGTTCAGCGGCGACACGTTGTTCTCCGGTGGTCCGGGAGCCACCGGGCGCTCGTTTTCGGACTTCCCGACGATCCTGGCGTCGATCTCCGAGCAGCTCGGCAAGCTGCCGGCCGACACCGTCGTCTATACCGGCCATGGGGACAACACCCGTATCGGTGACGAACTGGTCAACTACGACGACTGGGTGGCCCGCGGCCACTGACGATGCACCGCGAGGAACGAGCGGTGAAGAGGAAGCGGCCCCACAACACAGCCACTGATCCTCAGCGTCCGTCGAGGATTCGCCGCTTCTCGGTCTCGAACTCAGCTTGCGTCAATGCCCCGCAATCACGCAGTGCCGTAATCGTTTTGAGCTGCTCGATACGCACGCCCTCGCCGTCGGGAAAGAATTCCGCGCCGGCCGGCGCCGGGCGGCGGCGGGGGGCCGGGCGGAACCGTGCTCCGATCACGCCCACGACGCCGACCGCGAACACCACCGGGAACACCCACACCAGCGACCCGTGGGCACTGGGGGCTCCAAAGGCCAGCCGCGGGGCGATGAATCCGCCGACCTCCCCATTGGTGGTGATCTGATAATCGCCCGCCGCCGCCACCCGCATCCGCCACAGCCGTCGCCGGGTGTCGTTGTTGACCGTCGTGGTGCCCCCGATGCTCTCCTCGAACTCCGGGTCGGCCACCCCGGCCGGCGACTGCACGTCCACGCTCAGCGGCGGCACCGGCAGGCCGCCGCCGCTGGGACTGGAGATCACCTTGGTATGCAGACTCACCGTCACCTCACCCGCCGGCAACCGGACGCTGCCGGTCCCCGGGATGGGCACCTCGCCGTACGCGTTGTAGCGGTCCAGCACGAACGCGTTGAGGGCCAGCGCGACCACGAAACCGACGACGCCGACGATCATCAGGGCCACCGAGACCGGGACCGCAACCCGTCGGATCGCCCGCGCAGCGCTCATTCGGGCAGTGTGCCACGCCGGCACCCGGGCAGATCCCGTCGACGCCGAACCGGCTTCCGCCGCATTCGCTACCGTCGGGGTGTCGGCGAAAACCTGCGGCGGTCGGAGGTGGACATGCCAGAGTCGAGCATCGTCGTCCGTCCGGAGCCTGCCGGAACCCCCTCGAGGCGATTGCAGGCTGCCGGGCTGGCCCATGCCACCACTGTGTTCGAGCAGCTGGCGGCGACGGTTCCACTGCCCCCCGCCCCGCGCCCGATCGTCGTCGCCGACTACGGCGCGGCCACCGGTTACAACTCCTTGCTCCCGATCGGCGCCGCCATCGCGGCCTTCCGCCGGCGCACCCGGCCCGACCACGCCGTACTGGTGACCCACACCGACCTGCCCGACAACGACTTCACCGCGCTGTTCAGGACGCTGGCCGACGATCCGGACAGCTACACCCGCAAGGACGCGGCCAGCTTCCCCTCCGCGATCGGCCGGTCTTTCTACGCCCAGATCCTGCCGTCGCAGAGCGTCAATCTGGGCTGGACATCCTGGGCGACGATGTGGTTGCGCCCGCCCGCCGAGGAGCTGCCCGAATTCGATGACCACGTCCATGTCGACCACAGCGACGATGCCGCCGCGCGCCAGGAGTATCTGCGCCGGGCCGCCCAGGACTGGCATGACTTCCTGGCCTTCCGCGGCCGGGAACTGGCCCCCGGCGGCAAGCTGCTGGTATTGACCGCTGGGGTCGACGCGGCGGGCCGTTCCGGCTACCAGCCCGTGCTCGACGCGATCGTCACGGTCCTCGACGAGCAGGTGCGCGAGGGCTTTCTGAGCCGCGACGAGCTCGCCCGGATGACGATCCCGGTGCTCGGCCGCAGCGAGAAGGAGCTGCGCGCACCGTTCGCCCCGGCCGGGCGGTTCGAAGCGCTGACAATCGAGCAGTTGGAGGTCTTCGACGCCGAGGACCGGTTCTGGAGCCGCTATCAGCTCGACCGGGACGCAGGCGCACTCGGCACCCAATGGGCCACCTTCACCAGCGCCGCGATCTTCCCGACGCTGGCCGCCGCGCTGGCCAGCCGGCCCGGCGACCCGCGGGCGGCCGAGTTCGTCCAGCGTTTGGAAGCCGGTGTCGCCGCCCGGCTCGCGAACAGCCCGCAGCAGGTGCAGATTCCGCTGGCGCTGGTGGTGCTGGCCAAGCGAGCGGGGTGACAGCTACGGGCCGGCCGGGGCCTCGGTGGGTTCCGGAGCCGGGTAGGCGGGGCTTGCCGGGGCCTCCGGAATCCCCGGCGTGGCAGGCGGAATCGGCTCGGGGCGGGGCGCGAACGCCGGTGGCGGCTCGACGGTCGGCGAGGTGGTGGTGGTCGTGGCCGACACCATCGTCGGCACTCCGGAGTCCGGTTCGCCGTCGGAGGCGTGCCGTAGCACCAGCACGGCCAGCGTGCCCAACAGCATCGCGACCAGTGCGGCCAGGATGACCACCGGCACCGGCCGGCGATACCACTGGACGCCACCGCGGACGCCGATCTCCTCGGGTTCCGGCGCGGCAGGCTGGCGCGGCGGTACCGGGGCCGGCCGGGCCGGCGGCGGCGTGATCAGAGGTTTCAGCGCCGCGTCCGGCGGGTTGTCGGCCGGCGGCGGTGGGGGTTCTACCGGCGGTGGGACGGTCTCGGGGAACGGTGGCGGCTCGGCCGGCGGCGGCGTCTTCTTCGGGGTGGCCACCACATTGCCGGCGACGCTCAGCGCGGCGCCGATGGCTGCGGTCAGCTGTGGTCGAGGCGAGCTGATGACGGGGGCCCCGAAGCGTTGCGACAGCCCGTTCGTGACGGTCGGCATGTTGGCCCCGCCACCGACAGACACGATCGCCGACAGGTCGTCGGGTGTAATGCTGTTGTCGTCCAAGGTGTTCTGCAACACCGTGAAGAATCCGTCGAGCGGTTGGCGCAGCGCCTCGTCGAGTTCGGCGCGGGTCAGCCAGACACCGCCGTGAAATCCCGCGAGCTCGGCCACCGTCTCGGTCGACAGTTGCTCCTTGGCATCGCGGCACTGGTTGCGCAACCTGGTCAGCGACCCGACCGTCGGGGGTCCGTCGCCGTTGCCGCCCAGATCGGCCACCACATGGTCCAGCAGCGCCTGATCGATCACATCGCCTGAGAACGTCGTGATGCGGCGGGTGGCGCCGACCGGTTCGCAACCACGCCCGGCGTCGACCAGGCTGATGTTGGTTCCGCTGCCGCCGAAGTCGCACACCGCGATGACGCCGTGGTCGGGCAGGCCCGGATTGGCCCGCAGAGCGGTCAGCACCGCCGTGGTGTCCGAGATCAGTGTCACCGGATGCTGTGCCCACTCCGAGACCCGCCCCAACGCCGTACGCAGTGCCGCGACGGCCTCCCGCGACCAGTGGGCGGGGTGGGTCACCGCCACCGCGGGAGGGATCGGCCGTCCCTCGGTCGCCGCGTAGGCCAGCGCGTGCAGTCCGTCGCCGAGCAGTTGCTCGGCGCGGTGGGTGGAACCGTCACCGGCCACCACCGGCCCGCCGCCGCCGACCCGGTCGACGAAGTCGGTCACCACCAAACCGCGTTCGTCGAGGGCGGCATTGACCGCGGAATTCTCCGACGGCATGCCGATCTGGGAGGGGCGATCGCGGAACAGCGTCAGCACCGGCCGGCGGGTGATAGCGCGATCGGCGGTGACCGCCGCCAGAGTGGTCGCTCCGACGGACATGCCCATCGCGGGGCCTGTGTCATGCGCCATGCTGTCCCGTCCACGGTGTCCACCGGCGGTCGAACGCACCGGATCGTCAGCAATTTTATCGATGAACATTCGGTTTACCCGGCATTGCAGCGCCATTGGTGCGCCGAACGGCTCGCGGTGAGGCCCGCGACAGGCACCGGAGACCCGGGGGGTGCTGTCGCGTGGTGAGTTTGCTCCAGGACCGATCCAGCGCCGATACCGGGTGGTCGGCCCGTCGAAACCAGCCGGACACGGGACGGTAACCGCACGCTAACCGCAGCGGGTCTCAGTCGTGGTTCAGACCTTCGACATGATCTGCACAGCGGTGCGAGAACCCGTCGCCTGAGGACCCGCTATTACGTGAATTCCCAGCATTGTATGCCTACATCGCGCCACGACTTATGCCACCATGTACGGGTGAACACACCCCGGATCCTTCGCTCCCTCGGTGTGGTGCTGGCGCTGACCTGGCTGCTGCAGAGCACCACCGTCACCCCTCCCTCCGCCTCCGCCGAGCCCTGTCCCGATGTCCAAGTCTTGTTTGCTAGAGGCACGGACGAGGCCGTCGGGATCGGCGAGACCGGGCAAGCATTCGTCGACGCGCTCCGGCCCCGTATCGGTGAGCGTTCCATGGACGTCTACGCGGTCGACTACCCCGCCACCAACGACTGGCCGACCGGTATTCAGGGCATCCGCGACGCCACCGCCCACATCGAGGCCACCGCGGCGAATTGCCCCAAGACCAAGATGGTGCTCAGCGGCTTCTCGCAGGGCGCCGCGGTGATGGGGTTCTCCACCGCCAATGCCATCCCGGACGGGGTGGAAGGGGTCGATGTACCACGGCCGATGCCCCCCGAGGTGGCTGACCATGTCGCCGCCGTAGTCCTCTTCGGCACCCCGAACGAGCGGGCGATGAACTTCCTGGGCCAGCCGCCTGTGGTCATCGGTCCCGCCTACATGGCCAAGACCATCCAGCTGTGCACGCCGGAAGACCCGGTCTGCTCGGAGGGAATGAATTTTGCGGCCCACGCACCGGGCGCCTACGACGGGATCGCCGACGAAGGTGCCGCTTACGCGGCAAACCGGCTGTAACCACCGTGTTCACCGGCCGGTACCCGCGCTGCGGTTTGCTGATGGCATCGCCGTCCGTGCCGGCCGGCGGCGGCTCGCACGGCCCAGGTGATGGCCTCGACGACGGTGGAATACCGACCCGCGGGCGGCTCGCGGGGCGGCGGCATGTCAGCATTCAAGGATGACTCTGCGTGACACCGTTCGCACCGTCGCTGCCCCGCTGATGCTGGCGGGGGCGCTGCTGGGTACGCCGGCGGGCACGCCGGGCGCCGCCGCCGAACCCTGCCCGGACACCGAGGTGGTGTTCGCCCGTGGCTCGGGGCAGCCCCCCGGTCTCGGTGACGTCGGGGAGGCTTTCGTCGCGTCACTCAAGGAGCAGCTGTCCGGCCGCGACGTGCAGGTCTACCCGGTCGAATACCCGGCGAGCACCGACTACCGCAACAGCGCGCTGCTCGGTGAGAACGACGCCACCGCGCACATCCAGGCCACCATCGCCAACTGCCCGAACACCAAACTCGTGCTCGGCGGTTACTCGCAGGGCGCGAGCGTGATCGAGATGTCGAGCAATTCGCTGCCGCCGGCGGTCGCCCGCCATGTCGTCGCGGTGGCGCTCTTCGGCACGCCGTCGAGTCCGTACTCCACCTCACTGTGGGGTGGCCCGCTGCCGGTGCTCGCCGCGTCGTACCACCCCAAGAGCATCACCTTCTGCCTCGCCGGTGACATCTACTGCGAAGAGAGCGGCAGCGTGGTCCCGCACCTGATGTATGTGCAGGACGGCAAGGCCGACGAGGGTGCCGCGTTCGCCGCGAATCGCCTGACGATCAGCTAGACCGCGGGGTCAGAAGACACTCGGGACCCGCGCGTCGATCAGGTGCGGTCCCGGTTCGGCCAGGGCCCGGCGGAACTGTTCGGCGAGTTCCTCGCAGGTGGTCGCTACGCTCGCCGGCACCCCGAACCCCTCGGCGATCTTGGCGAAATCCATGTTCGGCCGCGACAGGTCGAGCAGGGCTTCGGCTTTCGGGCCGTGGCCCCCTTCGCCCTCGGCGCCCACGCGGGCCAGTTCCATGCGCAGGATGGCATACGAGCTGTTGTTGATCAGCACCGTGGTCACGTCGACGTTCTCCCGCGCCATCGACCACAACGCGGAGATGGTGTAGACGGCGCTGCCGTCGGCCTGCAGCGCGATCACCGGCCGATCCGGCGCGGCGACGGCCGCGCCCAACGCGACCGGCAGTCCCTGCCCGATCGCTCCGCCGGTGAGGGTGAGCACATCGTGACGCGGTGCCCCGGCGGTGGCCGCCGGCAGCATCAGGCCAGAGGTGTTGGACTCATCGGAGATGATCGCGTTGTCGGGCAGCAGCGCGCCGATCACCTGCACCCAGTTCTGCGGGGTCAGTTGTCCCGCCGGGAGTTCCGGGGCGGCAGCGGGTGCCGGTCGCGGCTGCACACCGGGTGCCACCGCCTCGGCCAGCTGCTTGAGCGTGGCGGCCACGTCGGTCTCGAGGCCGGCCAGATTGTGGACCACAGCGCCTTCGGGGACCAGATCGCTGGGCTTTCCGGGGTAGGCGAAGAACGACACCGGGGCCCGGGTTCCGGCGACCACCAGGTGTTTGATCCCGTCGAGTTGGAACGCGGCCTGCTCGGCCAGGTAGCCGAGCCGGTCGATCGCCGGCACCCCGGCACCGCGGACCAATCGGGCCGGGAAGGTCTCGACCAGCGCGCGGGCCCCGGTCGCCGCAGCGATCCGATCGGTGGCCTCCAGTGCGCCGACGTCGGCCACGGCGGGGCCGCCGATGAGCAGCGCCACCGGCTCGCCGCTGCGCAACACCTCGGCGATCTCGGCGACCGCCTGCGCGTCGGGAGCGGACGCGGCGAGCGGTTCGACCGGGCCCGCGGCTTGCGCCCCGTCGTCCCAGGAGATGTCGGCGGGCAGGATCAGATTGGCCACCTGCGCGGGGCTGGCCATCGACGCGGCCACCGCTTCGGCCGCATCCCGGCCGATCTCGCTCCCGGTGCCGGTGCGGCGCACCCAGCCGTGGGTCCAGTCGGTCAGCGGTTCGATGTCGGATTCCAGCGGCGCGTCGTATTTCTTGTGGTAGGTGGCGTGATCGCCGATGACGTTGACCACCGGCACGTGCGCGCGTCGGGCGTTGTGCAGGTTGGCCAGGCCGTTGCCCAGCCCGGGGCCCAGGTGCAGCAGGGTGGCGGCGGGTTTCCCGGCGATGCGGGCGTAGCCGTCGGCCGCGCCGGTCACCACGCCTTCGAACAGGCACAGCACTCCGCGCATCTGCGGCACCGCGTCCAAGGCGGCCACGAAGTGCATCTCGGAGGTGCCGGGGTTGGCGAAACAGACCTGCACGCCGCTGTCGACCAGGGTGGTGATCAGGGCCTGTGCTCCGTTGGTCATGTGGCTGCCTTTCTTGACGGGCACCGAGGAATGCGGGACGCGCGCAATCTGCTGGCTATACAAGCACGCCGGGGTTGAGGATCCCGGCCGGGTCGAAGGCCTCCTTGATCCGGCGCATCAGGGCGATCTTGACCGGATCCTCCAGTTCCAGGAAATGTTGCGTCTTGACCCGCCCCAGGCCGTGCTCGCCGGAGATCGCGCCACCCAGCGCCATCGCCGCGGCGAAGATGTCGTGCAGCAGCCGGTGCCGGACATCGTCGTCGGCGCAGAACACCGCCAGGTGAACGTTGCCGTCGCCGGCGTGTCCGCAGCCGACCACCCCGGCGCCCGCCTGCTGCGCGAAACCCTGTGCCCGGGTGAAGAATTCATGCATGACCGCGCGCGGGACCACCACGTCGATGACGTCGTGGGCGCCGGCGGCCTTGGCCGTCCAGAACGCCCTCTCCCGGGCCTCGATCAAAGCGTGTGCCGAATTACCCTCCAGCACATAGACATCGACCGCCCCGAGCGAACCCAGCAACTCGCCCAGCATGGCCACGTCGTCGTCGAGGCGGTCGCGGTCACGGTTCTCCACCCCGATCACCAGGTGCGCCTCGGCGGTCTCGCGGACGGCGTCGGGGATGCCCAGGTTGAGGTTCTGCGAGTAGCTGATCGCGGCCAGCGTGAGCTTGTCGACGTATTCGAGGATCACCGGGTCCACACCGCTGCGCACCACCGTCGGCACCGCGCGCATCACCGCGGGCAGGTCGGCGAACGGGGCCAGCAGGGTGGCCGAGTGCGCCAGCCGCGGGTAGAGCCGCACGGTGACCTCGGTGGCCAGCGCGCAGGTGCCCTCCGAGCCGATGATCAGCTGGGTCAGGTCGTATCCGGTGGACAGCTTGGTGATCCGGCCTCCGGTGCGGATCAGTTCACCGGTCGGCAGGGCGGCCTGCAGCCCGACCACGTTGTGGCGGGTCACCCCGTATTTGACCGCACGCATACCGCCGGCGTTGGTGCCGACATTGCCGCCGACACTGGCCGACAGCTCCCCGGGAAAGACGGTGTACATCAACCCGGCCTCGGCGGTCGCGATGTCGAGGTCGGCCAGGGTGACCCCGGGTTGCACCACCGCGACCTGGTTGTCGGTGTCGATCTCGCAGATCGCGTTCATCTTCTCGAAGGAGATCAGCAGCCCGTCGGCACACGGCCGGGCGCCGGCAGACAGCCCGGTGCCCGACCCGCGGGCGGTCACCGGGACCTTGGCCTCCGTGGCGGCGGCCAGCAGCGCCGCCACCTGTTCGGCGGTCTGCGGGCGGGCGACGTAACGCGGCGTCACCGGTGCGCCGACCAGCGCCTCGTCGTGGGCGTAGTCGGGACCGATCTGGTCGCCGGTGAGCAGCCCGGTGTCGCCGACGATGTCGGCGAACTCCTGCGCGACCGCGGCCTGTGCGCTGTCCACCATCCCCATAACCGCCCTCACTCTCTAAAATCCGGCGTCACGCAGCGCTTGGGCCATTGACCCGCCGGTCGGGGCCGCGTCCCGACGGCCGGGGGCGTTACTCCGCCGGTCCCCCCGATTCTGCTTGCCGGTGTCGCGCCGCGCAGCCGGTTTGGCGGCCGGGCCGCGGGCGGGCTTGTCCCCCAGCCGCAGGCTCAGCCCGATCCGCTGGCGGTCGACGTCGACGTCGACGACCTTCACCTTCACCACCTGGCCGGAGCGGACCACCTCGTGCGGATCGGAGACGAAGCGGTCCGACATCGCCGAGACGTGCACCAGGCCGTCCTGGTGCACACCGACATCGACGAAGGCGCCGAAGGCCGCCACGTTGGTCACCACCCCCTCCAAAACCATGCCCACCTTGAGGTCGGCCACCTTCTCCACGCCCGCGGCGAACGTCGCGGTGGAGAACGCCGGCCGCGGGTCGCGCCCGGGCTTCTCCAGCTCGGCGAGGATGTCGGTCACCGTCGGGATCCCGAACCGGTCGTCGGCGAAGTCGCCGGGCTTCAGCGACCGCAGCAGCCGTTCGTCGCCGATGATCTCGGCCAGCGCGACTCCCGAGCGGTCGAGGATGCGCCGGACCACCGGGTAGGCCTCCGGATGCACCCCGGAGGAGTCCAGCGGGTCGTCGCCGTCACGGATGCGCAAAAACCCGGC
Source organism: Mycolicibacter terrae (assembly GCF_010727125.1). Lineage (NCBI taxonomy): Bacteria > Bacillati > Actinomycetota > Actinomycetes > Mycobacteriales > Mycobacteriaceae > Mycobacterium > Mycobacterium terrae. Next base: position 2,585,675 of record NZ_AP022564.1, read on the forward strand.
GCACTGTTCGAATGCCTTGGGCCCCAACCGCGGCACGTCGAGCAGGGCGGCCCGATTGCGAAACGGCCCGGCCTGGTCGCGGTGGGCCACGATCGCTTCGGCCAACGATTCCGACACCCCCGACACCTTGGCCAGCAGCGGCGCGGAGGCGGTGTTGAGGTCCACACCCACGGCGTTCACGGCGTCTTCGACGACCGCGTCGAGGCTGCGCGCCAGGTTTCCCGGTGTCACGTCGTGCTGGTACTGGCCGACCCCGATGGACTTCGGCTCGATCTTGACCAGCTCGGCCAGCGGATCCTGCAGTCGCCGGGCGATCGACACCGCTCCGCGGAGGGTGACGTCGAGATCGGGCAGTTCGTGTGCGGCGTAGGCCGAGGCCGAATACACCGAGGCGCCGGCCTCGCTGACCATCGCCTTGGCCGGTGCGGCGGCGCCCGCGGACGTGAGGTCGGCGATCAGCTCGCCGGCCAGGGCGTCGGTCTCCCGTGACGCGGTGCCGTTGCCGACGGTGATCAGCTCCACGGCGTGCCGGGCGATCAGTGCCGCCAGCGTCGCCTTGGCCTGGTCCCACTGCTTTTGGGGTTGGTGCGGGAAGATCGCGCAGGTGTCGAGCACCTTGCCGGTGCCGTCGACGACGGCCACCTTCACCCCGGTCCGAAAGCCCGGGTCGAGCCCGAGCGTGGTGCGGTTGCCGGCCGGCGCGGCCAGCAGCAGGTCCTTGAGATTCTTGGCGAACACCACGACCGCATCGGATTCGGCGCGTTGTTTGAGCCGCATCCGGGCGTCGACCGCCGCGGAGAACGCCAGCCGGGTCTCCCAGGCCCACCGCACCGTCTCGGCCAGCCAGGGCGTCGCCTCGCCGGGTGCGGTCATGTCCACGCCCAGCGACCGGGCGACCATCGCCTGATAGGGCTCGCCGTCGCCGCCGTCGAAGGCCAGCGCCAGGGCCTCCTCCTTCTCACCGCGCAACACCGCCAGCACCCGGTGCGACGGCATGGATTCCAGCGCCTCGCTGAACTCGAAATAATCCCGGAACTTCTGTGCCGCAGCATTTCGGGCGGCCTCGGGCGACCGCGGCGCGGTCCGCAGGCAACCGGCCGACCAGAATTTCTCCCGGATGGCGCCCACCAGTTCGGCGTCCTCGGCGGCCCGTTCCACCAGGATGGCGCGCGCCCCTTCCAGCGCTGCGGCCGCGTCGGTCACCGATTCGCCGGTGAACTCCGCCGCGATCCGCTGCGGGTCCGGCGTCGGGTCGGCCAGCAGCCGGTCGGCCAGCGGTTCCAGGCCCGCTTCGCGGGCGATCTGCGCCTTGGTGCGGCGCTTGGGCTTGTAGGGCAGGTAGATGTCCTCGACGCGAGCCTTGGTCTCGGCGCCCAGCAAGGCGTTCCGCAGCTGGTCGGTGAGCTTTCCCTGCTCCTGGATCGAGGCCAGGACGGCGGCCCGACGGTCGTCGAGCTCGCGCAGGTAGCGCAGCCGCTCTTCGAGGCTGCGCAGCTGGCCGTCGTCCAGGCTGCCGGTGACCTCCTTGCGGTAGCGGGCGATGAACGGCACCGTCGCCCCCTCGTCGAGCAGGGCGACGGCGGCCGCGACCTGCCGCTCCGCGACTGCCAGTTCCTGCGCAAGACGGGCGTTCACCGGTTTGAGCGTTACGTTCTCGGTCACGCCGACGGACCCTACCGAAAGCCGCTGACGATTCCTGGCTCCGGGATGGCGTGGCTTTTGACCGCGCGCAGGATGTCCACGATGCCGCCCGCGTCAGCGTTGCCGAACACCCCTTCCGGCCCGCGCGGTGCGTGGTCAGTGTAGGGCGATTCATAGAGGCGGCCGGGCTCCATCACCCCGTTAGCGGTGACCTCGTCGATGATCAGGTTGACGAACCGGATCTGCTCAACGTTGAATTTCGTGCCGTCCAAGTACGCACCAAAGGCCTCGACCGCCGCCTGCCGATCCAGCCCCACCAGCGACCGGATGAACAACCCCAACCCGTGCGCCTGCTCACCGGCGAGCGCGATATCGTCGGCGCCGCCCGCGCCGCTGTCAACCAGCATCTGCTCCAACGCCTCCAGATCGGCGGCGGTGAGTTGTTTGTTGCGCCGGAGCCGCTGCAGTGCGACGTGGTCCTCATGCGCCTTGAGGTAGACCGCTGCCTTCGCCCGAAATCGTGGCAAGTTCGTTCCTGGGGTGATACCGGGCAGTTCGATCACTGTCGACGCGGTCAGCGCATCCTCGAAGTCGGTGTAGACCCGCACCTTCTTGGTCTTCTCCAGGAACTTCAGCAGGCTGCGCAGCCGGCGCCGGGCAAGTTCTAGCATCGGCAACGTGACGTCAAGCCACCACTGGTCGCCAGAGACTTCGTCGAGCAGCTCTTGCTGTGCTGCCACCGACGGGATCGCGGTCTGATTGAGCAGCCCTGATGCGATGTTTTGCACCTGTTCCCGCAGCCGTTCGGCGGCCAGGGTGTCGCCCTCCAGTTGCGCGAGCTGGCGGCGCAGGATGAGTAGATCGAAACGCTTTGCGTCCTCGTCGGTCTCGGTGGCCCCTGATGGCAGACTGGCCAGATGTTCGGCGACCTCCCCCGCATTTTCGGCGGTCAGCGCCGTCCATGCCGCCCAGTCTCCGTATTGCTCCACCCATTTGCGGTGTGGCCGGACCAAGAAGTTCTCTAGATTCATTCCAACGACGATTCGGTGCAGCGACCACGCGGCATCGACTCGCAGGCCCCGTTCGGATTGAGTGCCCGCTCCCTCGGCCGGCTCGACCCCATCCGGCGGCACTGCCGCATCCAATGCGGTGATCAGGCCCAGCCGAGTTTCGAAGAGCCGCTGGTTCAATGACTTCTGAATTGACCCTTGCGATCCGGGCAGATCCTGGCTGAAATATTCGAGGTTGCCGCAGAAGTCGAAGACGTAGAAGTTCTGCTTGTCTTGTCCGGGACCGAACAGGTCGGGGCGCAGCCGGGTGCCGCGGCCGATCATCTGCCAAAACTTCGTTTTCGACCGCACCAGCTTGAAGAACACCAGATTGACCACGTCAGGGACGTCGATACCGGTGTCGAGCATGTCCACTGAGATCGCGATGTGCGGCGCCTTCTCCGCAATCGAGAAGTCATCGATCAGGTTTTGCACGTATTCGGTACTGTGGGTGATCACGCGCGCAAACTGCCCCGCATATTCTGGGTATTGGACGTCGAAACGCTCTGCGATGAACTGTGCGTGATCCTGGTTCTTGGCGAAGATGATGGTCTTGCCCAGCCGGTCTCCTCCGGCGACCTTGCAGCCCTTTTCCATCAGCTCGGCGAGCACCTTGTCGACAGTGTCCTCGTTGAACAAGAACTTGTTGAGCTCCTCCGACGTCACAGCGTCCGGGACGACGCCATCATCCCCCCAGTCAAGGGCGTCCCACTCGTCCTTCTCTTCTTCACTCAAGTCGGCGTAGCGAATGCCATGCTGCAGGAACCGGGTGCCGACCGACACCCCCACCGGCGGGACCAGGAAGCCCTCGGAAACAGCGTCTTCGAGGCTGTAAGCATCCGTGGGTACTCCGTCTTCGAGGTGAAAGAGCCGGTAAGTGTTGTGGTCGACCTCATCCTTGGGTGTCGCGGTCAGACCCACCAGCAGGGAGTCGAACCAATCGAAGATCGCCCGGTATTTCTGATACACCGAACGGTGCGCCTCGTCGATGACAACCAGATCGAAGTAGCCAGGACCGAAGGTTCGCAGCTCCCCCTCGGTATCGTTGATCAGGTTCATCATCGTCGGGTAGGTCGAGACGTAAACCCTTCCATCGGTGATCTTTTCCGTGACCAAGTTGACGGTGGTCACCGCTGGAAGGTGCTTCTTGAACGCATTGGCGGCCTGGGTGACCAGCGCCGTGCGGTCGGCCAAGAAAAGCAATCGCTTGACCCAGCCGGCCTTCATCAGCTGGTCGACCAAGGCGATGACCGTGCGGGTCTTCCCGGACCCCGTCGCCATCACTAACAGGGCCTCACGGCGCTTATCGGCGAAGTCCTTGTCCACCGCCCGGATCGCGCGATGCTGGTAATGGCGTTCGACGATCTCGGTGTCGATCGTCGCGTCAGCCAGGGGCTGCCGGGCATGGCGGCGATGAATCGCCAGTTCCAATTCGTCACGGGTGTAGAAGCCCTGCACTTGACGGGGCGGATAGCCGGCCGCGTCATCCCAGATCCAGTTTTCATAGCCGTTGGTGTAGAAGATGATTGGGCGACGTCCGGTCATCTTCTCCAAGCAGTCGGCGTATAGCTTCGCCTGTTGCTGCCCGATCTCGGGACTCTTGCTGGTGCGCTTGGCCTCGACCACGGCCAGCGGTAGTCCATCGGCGCCCCACAACACGTAGTCGGCGTACCCGATGCCGTTGTTGTTTGGCATCCCGGTGACTTCGTACTCACGGTCTCGTGCGTCGGTCAGCGGCCAGCCGGCCTCCCGCAGCAGCACGTCGATGAACCGGTCGCGGGTTTCATCCTCGGCGTAGTCGCGGTCATCGACCTGAGCGTTCGCGGCCTGGACTTGCTCGATCTGCGCACGCAGAGCGGCGATCTCAGCGTCCTTCGCCGCGGCTAATTCGTCTCGTTCGGCCAGCGCCTTGGCGTGTGCGTCGTCCTGGGCTTTGAACTTGGCGGCGAGCCGGGCGACATCCTCACGGGTCAGCGGAGCTGATCTGGCCGCCAGTGCTGGGTCAAAGACAGCCTTGAGGGGCACGGCCTTCGGGTTGGTGGAGTAGTGGAATGCCGCCCACACCATCACGTGATGCAGTTCTTTGAGCGCGTCCAGGGCGGCGCGCGGCGGTATCGGGCGCGGATCGTGCACCGCGGTGTTGCCGAGCCTGCGAATCAAGTTGAGTTTCTGCGTGATCCCCTGGCCGGCCTTCGCGCGAAATGCGCTGTCGTTGATCCGGGCCGAGAGGTCGTCCTTGTAGGGGACGGAAAGGTTCATGATGTCGTAAAGAAATTCGACCAGTTGTTCGGCTGTGCGCCGGGCGTAGAAACACGCCGAACGTGGGTCGCTGGTCGCGTAGCTCTCCGCTTTGGCGCAGTCGGCATAGATCTCGGGCCAATCAACGACTTTCAGGAAGGCGAAGTTGGTCAACGGGCAGCCCTTCCGGTCAAAACGTCAAGGACACGCGGCGCGAAGAAGCGGCGCTTGTAGGCGTCTGCATCGAGAACGTTGAGAATACCGAGTTCCATCAGCTGGCCGATGAGTTTATTGGCCCGACCGTAGGAGATGCCCAGCACCGACTCGACGTTGCGGACGGTAAACGACGGATTCGCGACCGCGAAATCAACGAGGGACTGGGCGCTGTCAGCCCGCAATGGCGAGTTACGCACGACTTCTTTGAGTTCGTTTTGCACTCCAACCAGTTCGAGCATTTGGAGGCGAGTGGCATCTGCGGAGTCACGCAAGCCGACGCTGAAGAACCGCACAAACTCGTCCCAATTTCCGGCGGTGCTAACAGCCAGCAGACGGTCGTAGTACTGGCTGCGACGGGCTTCGAACCACGGGGACACCGTCAGTGTGGGTTCGGTCAAAACGCCCAAAGCGCGCAGGTGCAGGACGATCAGCAATCGGCCAAGTCGGCCGTTGCCATCCCGGAAGGGGTGCAGCGTCTCCAGCTGATAGTGAGACATGGCAGCCGCGACGACGGGGTCGATCGTGGTGCTGTGGTCGCGGCGCATCCAGTCGACCAGATCCTGCAACCCAGTATTCAGTTGGTCGCCGGGCGGCGGCGGGATGAACCGAGCAGCGTGCACTGGCAACGTGCTGGGCTCGGCGCCGTCGCGCACGCCGATGACGACTTGAGTGTCACGGAGCCGCCCCGATTCGTGCTCGAGCGGTGTCCCGCGCATCAGGAGCCCCTGCAGGTTCTGCAGCAGGGTCGCCGAGATCGGCCGCCCTTCGGCGACCCAGGCAAATCCCTGGCTTGCCATGTGGACGTAGTTGAGGATTTCGACGAGCTCGGCCGAGGTCGGTTCTTCCTCGTCAGCGGTCAGCACCTGATCCAGCGGGGCGTAGGTACCCTCCAGCGCAGCGGTGCTCTGGGCTTCCCGCCGCAAGACCGGCAGCCGTAACAGCGTGGGATCTGGAAGCTGGGCGGCGGTGCTGTCCAATGCCGCCAAGGCAGCGCGAGCAACGGCAACAGCGAGGAATGTCGGCGGCGTGAACTCCGGCATCTGATCGTCGAGCGGGGCTGGGACGAACGCCTTGTGTCGCCACTCGCGTCCGGCTGGATCGACGCCCCCGATGTCGACGAGCGAGCCGGCATGTTCGTTTACGAACATTGTCAGGTCCACAATGTCACTCTAGTGGTACTTGTGTGACATTGTTGGTGAATCCATGTCACTTTTGAACATCGCGTTCAGGCCTACGTGTTCACGTGGCCGCACCCGCTCTGTACTGCGCAAACATCCGCTCAAACGCTTCCTCCCCGACCACCGGAATCCCGTAGGCGCGCGCCCTGGCCGCCTTGCCGCTCAGCGAATCGGGGTCAGCGGCGACCACCAGACGAGTGGACTTGGTGACCCCGCCGCTCGTTAAGCCGGCAGCGACGATTGCCGCGATCCATTCGTCGCGACTGCGCCTCATATCCCCGGTGAACACCACCCGATCTCCGGCCCTGAGGGCAAACCTGGACTGCTTCGCTTCAGCGGAGTTGGCCGCCGCCCATTCCAGAGCTTCGGCGACGTCATGGGCAGTGAGGCCGACAGCAGCCGCAACACACGTGAGATCGTCGCGCTCAGCCGCGGTGACGACCCCGTCGGCCAGCGCTTCCCGGGCGATGCTGCGCAGGTAATCGCGGTGCAGCCGTTCCAGGGTGCCTCGACTGAGGCCCGCGGCAGCGGCGGTATCGACGAGCTGTCTGGCCTCGGTGCGGGAGACCTCCCGGTCCAACAAGGCGCTTTCCAGGACAAGCAGGTAGGCAGCTTCGTCTTCCGGAACTCCGGGAATCCAGGAGGCTTGCAGTACCGTGCGCAACCACTCCTGCGAATCCGTACTGGCCTGACCACGCAGGACAGCGGCAACGTGCCTTGTCGGCGCCGACGGCGCTGGCCATGCGTAGGCGGCGCAGCGCTTGATGTCGTCGTGCCAGTCGACGGTGTCACAACAGGAAGCCATCAGCCGAGCCATCAGCTGCGCAGTGGCGCGCGCATCGCAGAGCGCCGAATGCGCATCGGGCAGCGCGATTCCGAACGCCTCACAGCAGTGGGCGAGCTTGGCGGCGCCGAGGACCCGACCGGCCCATTTCATCGAGCACAGGGCTGCCGGGCGGTCGACGATGGCGTAGTTGGCCCGTTGCAGTTCGCACAGCAGGAAACGCATGTCGAAGGTGGCATTGTGCGCAACGACCGTGCGACCGCTGAGCATGTCGAGGACGTGACCGCTGATGTCACCGAATTCGGGCGCGTCCAGTAGATCGCCGGCGGTGATCCCGTGAATGTGCGGGGCACCTAGGTCGCGGCGCGGGTTGATCAAGGTTGTCCACTCGTCTTCGATCGCACCCTGGTCGTCGGTGAGCACAATCCCGACCTCCACAACACGGTCGGCGCGCTCCGGCACGAACCCTGTTGTCTCGAAATCAATTACCGCGAAGGCCATCAGAGTTCCCCCCGGAAGGCGCGGGATTGGAGGGAGCCGAAGAGGGCGTCGAGTGCATAAAGAGCCGATGACTGATCTCCTCGCACGGCTGCAATTCGCGAAGAAATGGCCACGAAATGCCGCTGCTCTGCGAGGCTCGGCGCCGAAACCGGTAGGCTTTTAACAATTGTGGCATTTAGATTTGGAAGCGTCGAACCAAGCGCAACACGCTTTAACATTGCCTTGACACGGGGATGCGACAGTGCTGCGTGCAGATACCCACCCACGGAGCGATCCGGACGCGGCCGAAGGATCAAAGACCCCGTGCCACAGAGGTATCCCTCATGTTCGGGCGCAACGACTGCACAGCGCCCCATCTCTCCTCGCCTGCCCATAATCACGTCACCAGCATGAAGCCGATAATCACTCAGCGATCCTGCCTTGTCAGGAGTGACAGAAAAGGCCGGGTCTGCGCGTATAACTCCGCCCACAATATGCATGGGGTTGACCAAGGGGACTCCAGATTCCACATAGTCTTCCCGGTGAAGCAGCGAACCGAAAGGGCCGATCTGGATATCGGCGATATCACCGAGCAGCGATGAACCTCCGCCGACCGGGTCGCCAAACAGGTCAGTAAAGATGGCCTCCGCAAGGCGCTCGAACTCAGCAAGCACCTGTCGCTGACTGGCACGGAGCGCATCGGCCTGATCGAGAATCGCGGCGATGCGACGCTGCTCATCAAGACAGCAAAGCGGCACAGACCACTCAGAGAGCGCCGCCCTACCCAGATGATGAATACCGACACCCCTTGAACCGCGCGCGAAGGCGCCTGTGGCTGCTTCGTACCGGAAAAAATGAAGAAGGTATCGAGGATCAATCTCGGGTCCAGGCCTTACTCGAAGAAGCGTGTTCTGATAGGCACAATCCTCGATCTCACCCTGCCAGAGAGCCGGCTTTCCAACTTCCAGCGGCGAACCCGAAGCTTCATTGAGCAGCAGGTCACCCAGCTCAAGACGAAAAACCGCCATCTCAGCATCAGTGAAGTTCATTCGCTTCACATCGTCTAAAAGCAGGCCATTCCAACCAACGTTCGCAGCACGCAAGTAATTGCGCATTGATGGGCCTGTATGGTTTTGCGGAGACCGCTGACGACCAAGGTTCACGTCAGCAACTGACGAGAGCGAAACCGTCTCCATCTTCACGACAGCATCGCCTTCAACTCCGCCAACCCCGCAGCGATCTCGCCCTCCAGCTTCTCGATCTCGGCGATGATCTCCAGCGGCGGCCGGTGCTCGACCTCGTCGTGCACGATCTCCTTGTACCGATTAAGCGACAGGTCGTAGCCCTGGGCCACGATGTCGTCCTTGGGCACGCAGAATGACTGTGCGGTGCGGGCTCGCTCACGTTCGGAACCGTCTCGTACGGCCCACCGCGCCACCACATCCGGCAGGTCGTTTGCCTCCACCGGGTTGCGCTTGTCGTCCAACGAGAACCCGTCGGCCTGCACGTCGTAGAACCATACGTTGTCAGTACCGCCAGAATTGGTCTTGGTGAACAGCAGGATCGCCGTCGACACTCCCGCGTACGGCTTGAACACCCCTGACGGCAGTTTCACCACCCCGTCGAGTTTCTGCTCCTCCACCAGCACCCGGCGAAGTTCCTTGTGTGCCTTGGATGATCCGAATAGCACACCGTCCGGAACGATCACGGCCGCCCGCCCACCTGGCTTCAGGAGTTTCAAAAACAGTGCCAAGAACAGCAGCTCGGTCTTCTTGGTCTTGACCATTCGCTGCAGATCTTTCGAGGTCGACTCGTAGTCCAGCGAACCGGCAAACGGCGGGTTGGCGAGGATCAGCGTGTATTTCTCGGCATCCTCGCTGGCGCCCTCGGATAGTGAGTCGCGGTAACGGATGTCCGGTGATTCCACTCCGTGCAGCAACATGTTCATGCTACCGATGCGCAGCATGGTGGCGTCGAAGTCGTATCCGTGGAACATGCTGGCGTGGAAGTGCTGCCGCTGCTCGGCATTCGTCAGTACGCCGGGGTGCTGATCGCGGACGTACTCGGAGGCAGCCACCAGGAATCCGGCTGTGCCACAGGCCGGGTCGCAGATCTCGTCGCCCGGCCGCGGAGCCATCATCGCGACCATCGCCTTGATGATGTGCCGTGGCGTACGGAACTGCCCGTTGACACCGGCAGCGGCGATCTTGGACAGCAGATATTCGTACAGGTCGCCGTTGGTGTCGCGGTCATCCATCGGTATGTCGTCGAGCAGGTCCACCACTCGCGACAGCAACTGCGGAGTGGGAATGGTGAACCGAGCGTCGCGCATGTGTTCCGAGTACGTCGATCCGTCGCCGCCGAGGCCGCGCAAGAACGGGAAGACCCCGTCGGCGACGATCTTGTGCATCAGCGTCGGGTCTTCATGCTTGAGCTTGGACCAGCGCAGATGTTGCTGGCCCGCCCCGAACAGCATGCCGTCGCTGGTACCGGTGATGCGAGCCTTCTTCTCGGCGAGCGTGTTCAGGTCATCCAGCCGGCGGATGAACAGCAGATAGGTGATCTGCTCGATGACCTCCAGCGGGTTGGAGATGCCTCCCGACCAAAACGCATCCCAGACCCGGTCGATCTTGCCCTTGAGCTCACCGGTTATCACTGCTGCACCCACCTGTCTGCGGCCGTCGGAGGTTGAACAGAACTGTATATAGGGCATTACCGACAGGACCGGAACCGGTGACATCCACGCCGGCGGGCGCGCCGCAGTTCCGGCCGCCTTCATCCACAGTTGTCCGGTTCATCCACAGGCAGCCCTCGAGCCCTCATATTCGCACAAACGTTCGATACGTTGGAGGGGTGTCCGAACCCGATCAGGTCCTTCCTCCCGCCGCGGCGGCCCGTGCGGCCATCCGCGCGGACCTGGCGCTGATCGACGACGCCCAAGCCCGGCTCCGCTGCACTGACACCGACATCGTCGGCAACGCGTTTCGCGTCGAAGTCGCCGAACACCTCGAACTCCAGCACCGGGTCAATCGCGGCCTGTCCTACCGCATCTTCGGCGAGATCGCCGACCCCGCCGACGGTCCCGAGGACCCGCGACTGCCTGCCGATACCAAGATCACAGACCTGCTGTGGTCGCGCTTGCGTATCACCCGCGCGGAAGTCCGGCGCCGGCTCCGCATCGCCGCCCGTATCCGACCGCGGCGCAACCTGACCGGGCCGCCGGCTCCGCCTGAGCTTCCCGAAGTCGCCGCCGCTGTCGAGGACGGCCAGATCGGTGAAGATCACATCAAAGCGGTCACCAAAGCCCTAGACGAACTGCCCGCGAAAGTCGCACCGGCCGATCGTGAAGCCGCCGAACGGACCCTGGTACGCCACGCCGCCGAGCAGGACGCCGTCTTCGTGACCGCAATCGGGCACGCCATCGCAGATCACCTCAACCCCGATGGCAACTTCACCGACGAAGACCGGGCACGGCGGCGCAACCTGGTCCTGGGCCGTCAAGGCCCCGATGGGATGAGCCGACTGTCCGGCTGCATCGATCCCGAAACCCGCGCCTACCTCGAAGCAGCCGTCGCTGCGGTTCGCCCCGGCCACCGCCAGCCCGAGAGCACCCAAGTACGCGATTCCAGGTCATCGGGACAACGAGACCACGACGCACTGAAGCTGGCCCTGCGCCACGGCATCGAATCCGGTGCCATGGGCACCCACCGCGGCGTTCCGGTAACCGTCGTGGTCACCACCAAACTCGCCGACCTCGACCAGGCGGCCCGCGCCATGGCCGACCCGGACGTCCCGATGCCGACTGCGGCGCGCACTGGTGGCGGCAGCCGCCTTCCGATGCGTGATCTGATCCGGATGGCGGCCAACTCAATCCACTACCTCGCGGTGTTCGACAACCACTCCGAGCGGCCGCTGTATCTGGGCCGCAGCAAGCGGATCGCCACCCTGGATCACCGGATCATCTGCCACGCCCGCGACCGCGGTTGCACCAGACCGAACTGTCCGGCACCCGGCTACCACTGCGAAGTTCACCATTCGACCGATTGGGCGCGCGACGGCCGCACCAATGCCGACGAGCTCTACTTCGCCTGCGGAGGCGACCACGGCGGTGCCACCCGTGGCGACCTACAAACTCACGTCACCGAGCAAGGGCGCCTGGCCTGGACCGACGGCACCAGCCCGCCGCGGATCAACCATCTCCAACATCCGGACGAACTCCTCGACGACGATGAGGACCCATAGGCCGTGGGCGGTGAGGTATCCAAGCCCGGACCGCGAGAAGATGGCACCGTGACCACCTACAACGAGATCCGCAACAATGCGCCGCTGTGGCCGGGGGTGATGGACCGCTCGCTGCTGGGCAATCGGCAACTTCAAGCCGCGCTGTATCTGGCCGACGCGGCCAAACGGGGGAAGTGGCGCAAGGTGGTCCGCGAACTCGACCGCGGCGACCACGTCGTCGACGTCAAAGCCTGGCGGCCCGGCGGCAAGACCTGGTTGACCGTGCTGCACCAGGCCGGCTGGCACGGGGCGCCCCCGGACGTCGCGTCGTGGCTGATCGAGCGGGGTGCGCTGCGCAGCCAGCCCGACGCCGCAGGCCGCACTGCCTACGACATCGCCGTCGAGCACCAGCGGCCCGCCGAGTTGTTGGGCGTGCTCAAGCCCCCGGCACCGTCGCTGGACCGCGACCGGATCGCCGCGCTCAACGCACAACTCGCCGGAATCATCGATGACTTGATCCAGCAGCTGTTCCGCGGTGTCGACCTGCGCCAGATGTTCCGCTATCCGCCGGTCGACGTGCTGCACGAGCTGCCGGGAAAACAACTGTGGTTTCCGATTCCCTATCTCTGGGGGGGCTTCCGGGTGGGCCTGCAAGACGACGACGTCGAACTGTTCGGCGGGTACCGCGAACTCGACCCGGTCGGCGACGTGCACGTCGCCACGGTGGGCTATCTCATCACTCCCGACGGACCTTCGCAGGTGTACGAGGGCTACGAATGATCGGGAGCGCCGGAACTGTCGCGGACCTGCTGCCGCAGCTGCCCTTTGGCGATCTTGCCGCCGGAGGACCGCGGCAGCTCATCGACGACGACGAGTCCTTCGGGCCACAGCTCCTTGGACACCCCGAGCGTCAGTAGATGCTCGAGGAGTTCGGGCAACTCCAGGGCGCCGGCGCCGACGAGTTCGGCATCGCCGAGCTCGACGAAGACACAGACCTTCTCGCCGAACACCTCGTCGGGCATCGCTACCGCGGCGGCGACCGCGACCCTCGGGTGGGTCATGACGGCATCCTCGACCTGCGCGGCGCTGATATTCTTGCCGCCCCGCAGGATGAAGTCCGACGTCCGGCCGGTGACGCTCAGATAGCCGTCAGCGTCGATCTCGCAGATGTCCCCCATGCGCATCCAGCCGTCGGCGGTGAACAGCTTGTCGTGATCGACCCCGCCCAGATAACCCAGGCTGGTCGCCGGCCCCCGGCAGGCGGGCTGGCCCCGGCCGGTGTCGGTCACATCGGTGTCGCCGTCCTCACCCCCGAAGAGCCGGACCGCCATCTCCGGCACGACCCGCCCCCCGGTGCGCAACCGCCGCTCCAGCGGGTCGTCGAGAGTGGTTGCGCTGAGCAGTCCGGTCTCGTTGGAGCCGTAGAACTGCAAGATTTTCGCCCCGGTGAGCGCCTCGAACTCCGCGGCCGGCCGGTAGGGCAATGCCTCACCACCGGTGAAAACCACCCGCAGCGAGCTCAGGTCGAATTCTCGACTGGCAGGGTCGGCCATCATCATCGTCAATTGTGTGCTGACGCAGCATAATACGTTGACCCGGTGTTGTGCTATCGCAGCGCAGGTCGCCGCCGCGGTGAAGCGGTCCAACAGGATCGCCGTGGTGCCGAGGTGGATCGGTGTGGTGTGGCTGGTCCAGAGCCCGAAGCCGAACGGGGTCGGGATGATCGGCAGAAAGACATCGTCCGCACTCAATTGGCCGTTGGCGACGGCCAGTTGGTGAAAGTAATGCCAGCGGTTCTGGGTGTGGACGACACACTTGGGTAACCCGGTGGTGCCGGAGGTGGAGTTGATCAGGAAAATGTCGTCCGGACCGAGTTGCGGTCCCGGCGGCGCGATTTCGGTGGCCGAGTTCAGCTCGTCGATGCCCAGCGTCTCGATCTCGAGACCGTCCGCGAGCGGCTGACGCTGCTTGTCGGTGATCAGCAGTTTGGCCCGCGCGGCGGCCAGGATCGCGGTCACCTCTCGGGTTCCGGCGCGCGCACCGATGCCGACCACCACCGCGCCGCACCGCTCGATCGCAACGAACAGCACGTGGATGGCGACGGAATCACCGTGCCACACCGCGATCCGGTCAGCCGGCACTACCCCCGCACCGGCGAGCCGTGCCGCCAGGGCATCTGCCGCGGCGTCGAATTCCCGCCAGGTCAGTCCGGCGCCGAGGTAGTCGACATAGGCGGCACGGTCGGAGAAGCGTTGCGCGTTGCGACGAACCGCGTCCGACAGCGTGGTCTGCGACCACCAGCCGGCGTCATGATAACGCGCCACTTCGGCCGCGCTGAACGCCGGCGAATCCCATTCAGGCATAACGCTCCTGGAGTCGTCCCTTGATCAGCTTGCCGGTCGGAGTGCGCGGCAGGTCGGTGCTGAACTCGTAGCGTCGGGGCACCTTGTAGGACGCGATGCGCTCCCGCAGAAATCGATCCAGCAGTGCCGGCAGGTCGTGACATCGGCCGGGATCGACAGTCGGATGGACCACGGCCACAACCGATTGACCCATCTCCGGGTCGGGTACGCCGATGACCGCCACATCCAGCACCGCCGGATGCAGCGCCAGCGCGTTCTCGATCTCCTGCGGGTAGATGTTGACCCCGCCGGAGATGATCGTGAACGACTTGCGGTCGGTGAGATACAGATAGCCCTCGGCGTCCAAGCGCCCGACGTCACCGGTGGTCGTCCAGTTCGGATGGCTCCGGTGGCGGGTTTCGGCGGTGCGCTGCGGGTCATTGTGGTATTCGAACGGCGCGACGTCACGTTCGAAGTAGACGGTTCCGGTCTCGCCCGTCGCGACCTCGGCGCCGCTGTCGTCGCAGATGTGTGCAATGCCCAGCACCGGTTTGCCGACCGACCCGGGATGCCGTAGCCAGTCTTGGCTGTCGATGATGGTGGTGCCGGCGGCTTCGGTGGCCGAGTAATACTCCAGCAGGATCGGCCCCCACCAGTCGATCATCGCGCGTTTGACCTCCACCGGGCACGGCGCGGCGCCGTGTACCGCGCACCGGTGCGATGACAGGTCAAACGAGTCACGGATCTGCCGGTCGAGTCGGAGCATCCGGACGAACATCGTCGGCACCCATTGACTGTGGGTAACCCGGTACCGCTCGATGAACAGCAGCGCGTCCGCAGCGTCGAAGTGCCGCATCATCACCACCGTTGCTCCGATTCGGTGCGCCATCGCCATGAACCGCAGCGGCGCGGCGTGATAGACCGGCGCCGGGGACAGGTAGACCGAGTCCGGGCCCAATCCCAGCACCGGGGCGAACAGTCCCGTTATCCGGTCGCCCGACTCGTCGACGTCGTAGCCGGGCAACGGTGCCTCGATACCCTTGGGGAACCCCGTTGTACCCGACGAATACAGCATGTCCGCACCGCATGGCTGGGCCGGCAAGGGTTGCGTCGAAGCAGCTGCCACCAGGGTCTCGTAGTCGTCGAAACCGTCGACGCAACCGGCACCGCCCAAGGCGATCCGGTGGCCGACTCGGGGTGTCTGGGCGATCACCGTGGCGGCGATACCGGCGTACCTCTCGGCGATCACGAACGCCTGCGCGTCGCAGTCGTTGACGATGTAGGCGACTTCTGCGGCGGTCAGCTGCGAGTTGACGAACGTGACGTAGAGTCCCGAACGCAGAGCGGCCCAGTAGATCTCCAATGCGCGTGGCTGGTTGTCGGACAGCACCGCGATGTGATCGCCCGGCCGGACGCCGACGTCATAGAGATGGCGGGCGAACCGCAGCGAGCGGGTGTCGAGTTGGCCGTAGGTGACTGTCTCTCCGGTTTCGGCGACGACGATCGCCGGCTTGTCGGGCGTGGTCGCCGCGTGAGCGCCGGGATACATCGTGACGTGCCGCTCCGGTCAGTAGAGGTAGTCTTCGCCGCTTGCCCGCACGGTGATGTCACTGATGCTGATGCCCCACGGCTGGTCGATCACCCCGACCACGGCGTCAGCCAGATCCTCCGGGGTGATCAGCCAGTACTTCACCGAGTCGACGTCGGTCTGCTCGGCGCTCAGGGTGCCGTCGGCGAACGCGGTGAGCGAGCGCGTGTAGCTCTCAGCGCGGGATCCGACGATGCCCATGATCGCCGCTCCGTTGACCACCCCGCTGGCCAGGTTGGTGCCCAGCACGCCGGTCGGTTTGACGGTGGTCACCTTGATCTTGCCCTTGGCCTCGCTGCGCAGGGAGTCCGACAGCACGGTGACCGCGGCCTTGGTCGCGCTGTAGACGCCTGAGCCTGCTACCCCGGCGTTGCCGTAGATCGACGAGATGTTGACGACGTGGCCCCGGCCCTGCTCGATCATCTGGTCGTAGACGGCCGAGATCCCGTTCACCACGCCCTTGATGTTGATGTCGATCGCGCGGTGCCACTGCTGCCAGGCCCGCTCGTGGTCGGCGAAGTAGGCCAGCGGCATGACGCCGGCGTTGTTGACGATGACGTCCACCGCGCCAAAGGTCTGCACCGCGTGCCCGACGGCGGCTTTCATCTGCTCCATGTCGGTGACGTCGGCGACGTGGTGGGTGCCGGAATGTCCGGCAGCGCGGATTCCGTCGAAGACGGCGGCCAGATTCGCCTCGCCGATGTCCACCCCGACCACGCGGGCGCCTCCGGCGGCGCACTTCTCGGCGATGAGCTTGCCGAATCCGCCGCCGGCGCCGGTGATGACGACGACCTTGTCCTGCAGGTGTTGCGACACAGTCGGCCTCCCGACAACGTGAATCGGAGTGAAGGTATCGGTGCAGTGTAGGTGGCCGCCGTCACCCCTGTTACGTGCGCCCGATTTGCCCCGCGACAGGCCGAGCGTTCAACCACTGTGGCAGGGGTCCCGGACGCTATGGTCACATCGTGAAACGTCGAACGGCGCTGGGGCTGCCGCTCCTGTTGGCGGCGGGTCCCACACTGAGCCGGCTCCCGCGGGCCGTCGCGGACCCCGGCCGGTGGTCGATCGACCGGGCCAACCGCTGGTATCAGGCGCAGGGCTGGCCCGTCGGCTCGAACTACATCACCTCCACGGCCGTCAACCAGCTCGAGATGTTTCAGCCCGGAACTTTCGACCTGCGGCGCATCGATGCCGAACTGGGGTGGGCCCGCTCGGCCGGCTTCAACACCGTGCGCGTCTTCCTGCACGACCAGCTGTGGGCGGCCGACCGTAAGGGCTTCCAGTACCGACTGGCCCAGTTCGTCGCCGTGGCCGCCCGCCACCGCATCAAACCGATGTTCGTGCTGTTCGACTCCTGCTGGGACCCGCACCCCAGGGCGGGTGCGCAGCCCGCGCCGCGGCCCGGCATCCACAATTCCCGCTGGGTGCAGAGCCCGGGCGCCGAGCGCCTCGGTGACCGCAACTACTACCGCACCCTGTATGACTACGTCACCGGCGTGATGACCCAATTCCGTTACGATGAACGGGTTCTGGCCTGGGATTTGTGGAACGAGCCGGACAACATGGCTCGCGAGTACAGCAGCGTCGAGCGGTCCGACAAGCTCGACCTCATCAGTGACCTCCTTCCCCAGGTGTTCAGCTGGGCGCGGGCGGTCGATGCCCGTCAGCCGCTGACCAGTGGGATCTGGGAGGGCTCGCGGCAGGGCAGCGCGATCGTCAACACCCAGCTCAACAGCTCCGACATCATCACGTTCCACTCCTATGACAAGCCGGGGACGTTCAGTGAGCGGATCGCTGAGCTGACGCCGCTGGGCCGCCCGATCCTGTGCACCGAGTACCTGGCGCGCACCCGGGGCAACACCATCGACGGGATACTGCCGATCATGAAGCGTCACAATGTGGGCGCCTACAACTGGGGTTTCGTCGCCGGGAGGACGCAGACCTACCTGCCGTGGGACTCCTGGGACAGCCCCTACACCTCGGCGCCGCAGGTCTGGTTCCACGATCTGGTGCAGCCCACCGGCCGCGCGTACCGCAACCTGGAGATCCTGACGATCAGCAACCTGACCGGGCGCTGATCGCAAAGCCGCACCGGATTCGGGGGATGTTCGCGTTACCGGCTGATAGCCGGCCCCTTCGATGATGAAATCATGGGCGGCGATGTCGTCGGGCCGCCGGTTCGGTGATCGGTGTCCACGGGTCTGACTTGAGGAGTCGATGATGGACGAGACCGCGTCGGGTTCGCGGGCTGGGTCACGGGTTGGGCGCTACCTCCTCACACGCCTGCTGGGCCGAGGCCCCACCGGTGCGGTCTATGAGGCCGTCGACACGCAGAAGGACCGCGCCGCCGCGGTCAAACTGCTCTCACCGGCGTTGGGCCGGGATCCGGCTTTCCGAGAATGGTTGCAGCGGGAGGCGCTCACCGTCGGGCGGGTCCAGGAGCCGCACGTGGTCCCGGTCCGCGATTACGGCGAGCTGGACGGCCACGTGTTCATCGATATGCCGCTGGTGCCGGGCACCGACCTGTCCGCGCTGTTGAAGCGAACCGGGGTGCTGCCCCCGCCGCGGGCGGTGAACATCGTGTGGCAGGCCGCGTCGGCACTGGATGCCGCGCATGCCGCCGGGGTGATCCACCGGGGCGTCAAGCCACGCAACATCCTGCTGACCGGTGATGACTTCGTCTACCTGGTGGACTTCGGGATCGCCGGTGCGCCCGGGGCGAACGCGGCCGACACCGACCATGCGGGCGCCCGCTGGAAGTACTCCGCACCGGAGCTCTTCTCCGGCGGTGACTTCGGTCCCGCCGTGGACGTCTACTCGCTGGCGTGCGTGCTCTACCAGTGCTTGACGGGTTCACCGCCGTACCGGGCCGACAGCGTCAAGATGCTGGCCAGTGCTCACCAGACCAAGCCGATTCCGCGGCCCAGCCAGGCCGGCTCGACGATCCCGCCCACCTTTGACGCGGTGATCGCCAAAGGCATGGCCAAGGACCCGCAGGAGCGCTTCGCCAGCGCCGCCGAGCTGGCCACCGCGGCCTATCAGGCGTTGAGTGCACCCGATCAGCACCGGACGTTGCACATCTACGAGGCCAGCCAACAGTCCACCCCGCCGCTGATCGAGCAGCCGAAGCCGAGCGTGCCGCCGGCTGCGCAGGTGCCTCCCGCCGAGCAGCCGATACCGCCGGTGGCGCCCGCCCCGGTGTCTGCGCCGACTCCCCCGCCGGTCCCGCCTGCGCAAGAGGAAGCCGCTCCACCGCCAGAACCCGCCGGCGCCGCCGAACGGCCGGCCCCGCAATCGAGCATTCCGCGCATTTCCACCCCCGACGACGACTGGTTCAGCTCCGCGCGGCCCGCACCCGGCTACCGCGATCCCGGTAAACGCAAGCAACTGCTGCGCCTTGCGGCGCTACTGGCCGTGGCCCTCGGGCTGATCATCTGGATGACGAACCGGTCGGGTTCGGATGAACTCGTCGCCGCCCCCGATGATCAGGGGCTCGCCACGGCGACGCAGGGACCCGCGACGTCCATGTCATCCACCGAAGCCCAGTCGCGGTTGCTCAAGCTGCTGCCCCCCGGTTATCCGCTGGATTCCTGCAGGCCGGCCACACCGATGGGTGGCGCCATCGCGGAAGTGAGCTGCGGTCGCAACATCGACGTGGACGGCCCGCCCTCGGCGACCTACTCACTGTTCCCGGACGCCGGGGCGTTGCGCCTGGCCTTCGACAACACGGTGCAGGCCACTACGGTCGTCACCTGCCCCGGCCGGATCCAGTCGCCGGGCGCCTGGCACCGGACCGCCACCCCGGACAAACCGAGCGGGATGCTGCTCTGCGGTATGCGCCAGGGTTCCCCCACCCTGGTGTGGACCAACGATGCCAACCTGGTGATCGCCCGTTTGCACACCGAACACAGCACGCCGTCCCTGGAGCAGCTCTACACCTGGTGGAGTTCGCATTCCTGATCGCCGTTGTTTGCGACGCAACCCTGAGACGTCACCTAACGTCACTGTCAAATCCGTTAGGATTTGCGGTCTGGACTGACACACCCCCCGAGATCCAGTCGAACCGAGGAGTCAACAACGATGAAGTTGATCACTACCGCCGTGGCCGCAGCCGGAGCGTTGGCCACTGCCGGAGCCGTCAGCCTCGCGACCGCCAGCGCGGACGCCGGCGACGCCGCCCCGACGACCCAGCCGATCGGCACCCAGGGCACCGTGGACAGCGGCGGGGTGATCCAGGGTTGGACGGTCAGCGACCTGCGGCCCAGCACCGATGCCATCCCCTACCAGCCCCACGGCACGCTGTGGGAGGCCACCGCCACCGACGTGGCCATCCAGGGCACTGTCACGCCGGTGATCGCCAACCTCGGTGCTCGTTCCCCCAGCGGCCAGACCTACCCCGCGCTGTTCGGGGTGGCCACCCCGCAGGGCGTGAACCCCTCCAACCTGGCGCAGGGCCAGAAGACGAGCGGCAAGGTCTACTTCGACGTCACCGGCGACGCGCCCAACAGCGCGGTCTACCAGTTCGCCGGAAAGGACCAGCTGGTCTGGACCCCGGCCGCACCGGCCGCCCCGACCGGCGGCGGTTCGTCCGCCCCGGCGACCGGCTCGCAGACCAACCCGGCGGCCACCAGCCCCAAGACGGCCCCGTCGGGCACCCAGACCAACCCGGCCGCGGCCGACAACCAGACCACGGACAGCACCGCCGGTACGACCGGCAGCCAGGGCACCCCGCTCGCCTCCGGCAGCCAGGGCACCCCGTTGCCGGCCGAGACCGACGGCACGCCGGCAGCCGCGAGCGGCACCGAGGGCACCCCGGCAGCGGCGAGCGGTTCGGAGACGCCGACTTCGGCGGGCACCCCGGAGGCGTCGGCACCGGCCGACTCCAGCGCTACCGGAAACACCCCGGCGGCGGCCGGCAGCTCCGGCACGCCGCTTCCGGCGGAGGCCGCCGGTGCCTCGGCGGCAGGTTCGGAGGGCACCGCTCCGGCGAACCCGCAGGGCACCGGGGCCGGCAACCAGGGCACGCCCAGCGCAGGGACCCCGACGGCCAGCGGCGCGAGCAACGCGACCGGATAGCATCCGGCGCGGTGTCCATCGTTGGTCCGGCCCGGCCTCGCTCCTGCGGGGTCGGGCCGGACTCGTTTCGCGGCGGCCCGACTACCGGGCCGTTACGATTCAGTACTTGAGTACCAATCACCGCCGATGCCATCGAACCGAGGAGTCAGACCCATGAAGTCCATCTCGACCGCCCTGGCAGCGGGGGCGCTGGCCGTCGCCGGCGCACTGAGCACCGGGATCGCCACCGCGGACGACCCGGACCCGGCCCCGGCCACCCAACCGCTCGGCACCCAGGGCACGCTGCCCGAGGGCCCGGGAGTGCACGGCTGGACGGTCAACGACCTGCGGCCCAGCACCGATACCATCCCGTATCAGCCGCAGGGCACCCTCTGGGAGGCCACCGCCACCGACGAGGCGATCCAGGGCACCGTTTTCCCGATCGTTTCCAACCTCAGTGCCCGTTCGGCCAGCGGCCAGAATTATCAGTCCCTGTTCACCGTGCCCACGGCGCAGGGCCTCGTGCCCACCGGACTGACTCAGGGCCAGAAGACCAGCGGCAAGGTCTATTTCGATGTCACCGGTGACGCTCCGAACAGCATGGTCTATCAGGCCGGCGGCGCCGACCTGATCCGGTGGGTGGCCCCGGCACCGCAGCCGCAGGCCCGGCCGGTCGCGCCACAGCCGCAGGCTCCGGCCGGTGGATCGGCGCAGGCTCCGGCCAGCGGCGGCAACAGCCATCGGGCGCCCGCGCCCGCTCGAGGCCCGGCGTCCCACCCCGCCAGTCCGGGCCCGGCTGCGCCGCCGGCGGGCAGTTCGGGCACCCCGCTGCCCGAAGGCAGCTCCGGCACCCCGCTCCCGGCCGAGGCGCCCTGATTCAGCGGCTGCTCACAGGCCGAACTGGTCGTCGATCAGCCCGAGCCAGATCTGGGCGGCGTCGATGGCGACCTTCTCGCTGATGAAGGCGTGCTGGGTTCCGGTGTAGATGTCGCGGAACGCACGTTCGAGCCGGCCCCCTTCGCGGATCGCCGTGGTGCCGGCGACCAGATGTGCCCATTCGGCACAATTTCTGGCGGTGTCGGTCGCGTAGACGGCGGCCACCCGCATGTCGGCTCGCAGTCCCGGCGTCAGGTCTTCGCCGGCGGCGACGGCGGCCTCGGCCGTGGTGAAGGCATCAAGTACCAGCAGGCGGGCGGCCCGCCAGGCGGCGACGTGGTGAGCCAGGCCCTTCTGGAAGGTCGGGCGACTGGCCAGCGCCGCCATATCACTCATGCGGTATTTGGTGGCCGCCAGCTCGGTGACGTCGTCGAGCATGCTCTTGGCGACACCCAGCGCCCAGGATGCGTGCCCGGCAGCCGTCACCGGCATCAGCCCCATTCGGGCCGCCGGCGAACCACCCCGAAACGGCTGGCGGCAGAACAGCGGAAATGTGCGGCGGTGCGGCACGAATACGTCCTGCACGGTGTAGTCGTAGGAGCCCGTTCCCTTGAGCCCCTGGACATGCCAGCCGTCGTTGAACGAGATCTGGTCACGCGGGATGACAGCTACCCGCATGTCGGGCACACCATCGCTGACCCAGCGCATCTCGCCGTCATCCATCGGGAAGAAGCCGGCCGCGATGTACTGCGAGTGCCCGGTGCCCGAGCCGAAGCTCCACGCTCCGCTGAGCCGGTAGCCGCCGTCGACGGCAACGCCTTGCCCGTTGGGGAAATACTGCCCGCCCATCGTGACGCGGTTGTCGTGGGCGGAGAAGACCTCGACGAAGCCGTCGTCGGGCAGGTACGCCGCCGCCGCGAACGACGAGGGCATGTTGGCGATCCCAACCCAGCCGAACGACCCGTCCTGCCAGGCCATTTCGATCCACGTCTCGATCATCTCGGGAAAGGACGGCTCGAGGCCACCGGCGGGGGCCGGATTGAACGCCGGCATCAGTCCGGTGCGCCACATCTCGTCGACGACGGGGTCGGTCAGCGTGCGGCTCCGCTCGGATGCGGCCGCTTCGGCAGCCACCAGTTCGCGCATGCCGCGGGCCAAAGCGACGACGCTGCCGCGTTCGGTCACGTGCGGAATCGTCCCGCGAACCCCCGCAACGGCAGATCGGCACTGGTCAACAGGCCCGGCGGGGCGGCCACCACGGATCTGATCGCGTTGAGGGCGGGCAGACCAGTCACGGTCATGCCGATCGAGGCGAAGTTCTCCGGGTTGGACAGGTCCACACCGGCCTTCGGCAAGATCATGTGTTTGTTGTAGACGCACGGGTCGCCGGTCACCCGAGTGATGTAGCAGCCCTTGATCTTCCAGTTCGGTTCGGTGTACGGGGTCATCTGCCATTCCAGGTGCGTCTCGACGCGTGGCACACCGTCGACCATGCCCTGGTATTTGATGTAGTTGCCGCCCAACGATCCTTTGGGCAGGGTGTACCAGCCCAGGTCGACGTCCTTGGTGCACACGCCCAACTCGTAGCCGAAGGTGACCTCGTCGAGGGTCAGGTCGAAGCAGTCGGCCATCATCAGCACGCTGTCGGCGAAGACCCGGGTGAACTTCTCCAGTTTGGCCGGGATCTCCGGGTCATCGGCGGGCTGGCCGTAGCCGACCTCGATCCAGGTCTCCTTGGAGTGGTGACACGACACGTCGACTGATTCGATGGTGGTGACGTTCTCGATCTCGGCCACGTCGGCTGCTGCCACCACGCCCAGGATCTGGTTGAGGCCCGGGTTCATCCCGGTGCCGTAGAAGGTCGCGCCGCCCTTCGCGCAGGCTTCGGAAAGCAGTTGTGTGACCGGCTTTCCCGACGGGTGCGGGTGGTTGTGGTCGCGGTGCCAGCCGGTGATCCAGTCGGCGGTGGTGACGATGTTGATGCCCGCCTCGAGAACCTGGACGTAGAGATCTTCGTCGGGAAAAACCCCGTGAAAGGTCAGCACGTCCGGCTTGGCGGCGATGATCTCCTCGACGCTGCCGGTGGCCTTCACCCCGTTGGGACCCATCCCGGCCAGCTCCCCGGTGTCCTTGCCGATCTTCTCCGGCGAATAGCAGTGCACGCCGACGAGCTCGAGGTCGGGGCGGACGCCGATCCGCTTGATCATCTCGGTGCCGACGTTGCCGGTGGCGACCTGGAACACGCGGATCGGTGCGGCGGGTGTATTCATGCGGTCGAGCCTTTCTGGGCAGTGGCTTCAGCGACCTCGGCGGCGCTGCCTCCGATGCCGTCGGGGTAGAACTGTTTGGCCCACCGGCGGATCGCGGTGAAGCCCTCATATTCGGCGGTTGCCAGCGCCGGCGGATCCGAGTAGCGCTGATGCGACCAGATGTGGATGTCCTGTTCGAACTGACGGATCACTTCCCGCCCGAACTCGGCCGCCCTTGCCTCGGCGCGGGCCGGATCGGCGCCCGGGGTCCGGCCGATGTAGACCATGAACCGGACATCGGAGGTGGAATCGTCGACGGGCGTGATCGCCGAGATGGTGCGGTTGTCGATCATCCCCCAGCTCTTGGTCACCGCGATGCCCAAGCCGCCGTTGATGGCTTCGACACCGCTGTTGACGTCCTCGATCTTCTGGCCGTCATCGCCCTCGAAGGTGATGGTGAAGTCGACGTAGGACACCGGTTGCTCGAAATCGTGACGGGTGAACACCGGCACGATCGGGGTCCGGTGCACGTATTTGAAATGCGCGAAATCCACCCCGTTCTCCAGGACGTACTGCGGGTGCATCTCGAGGGTCTGCCGGTAGAGCCGCTGCTGCGGGTAGTAGTCGGCTGCGCTGCGGTCGTCGAAGCCGGCGAACACGTCCGGCGGGTCGAAGAACGGCTCGCGTCCGTGTACGTCGTGCCAGATGTAGACCGACTCGTTGCGTTCCACCACCGAGTAGGTGCGGATCCGCCGGCCGCGGTTGGGCTTGTCCTGGTAGGGAATACAGACGTTGCGACCCTGGGAGTTCCACTGCCAGCCGTGAAACGGGCACTGCAGCACCTCACCACAGACGGTGCCACCGTAGCCCAGGTGCGCACCGAGGTGCTCACAATAGGCGTTCATCACGGTGAGCTGCCCGGATTCGGCGCGCCAGGCGACCATCTCCTGGCCGAAGTACTTCATGGTGTGCACGTCGCCGACGCCGATCTCGTCGGACCAGGCGACCTGGAACCAGCCGGTCGGCTTCATCGACAGCGGCGGTTTAGCCATGTGTGCGTGTCCTCTCCGTGGTCTCGAGCGGGCCGACGTCCGCAGCATAGTTCGCCCGGCGACAGAATCATAGTGGGTGCTATGAAAATATTGCTAGGATTCCGGGGATGACACCACCGGCGCCGCGACGCACCAACAAGCGGGGACAGGCGACCCGCGAGGCGATGCTCGATGCCGCGGTGCGCTCGCTGGCCACCGGCGACCCGGGGGCGGTGTCGGCCAGCCGGATCGCCAAGGAGAGCGGCGCCACCTGGGGTGCGGTGCAGTATCAGTTCGGTGACGTCGACGGCTTCTGGGCGGCGGTGTTGCACCGGACCGCCGAGCGCCGGGATGCGACGATATCGGCGTTCGCCGGGCTGAAAAAGGATGCGCCGCTGCGAGATCGGGTCGCGGCGATCATCGACACCCTCTATCACGGCCTGGCGTCGCAGGATTCCCGGGCGATCGAGAACCTACGGGCCGCACTCCCCCGCGACCACCACGAGCTGGAACGGCTGTATCCGCGCACCGCGGCGGAGTTGTTCTCCTGGGGCAGGAGCTGGCTGGCTACCTGCCAGGGCGCGTTCGCCGACCTCGGGGTCGACCCGCAGCGGGTGCGCGAGGTGGCCGCCCTCATCCCGGGTGCGATGCGCGGGCTGGTCTCCGAGCGCCAGCTGGGTTCCTACACCGACCTCGACGAGGCGCGCCGGGGACTGACCAATGCCCTGGCGGCGTATCTGGAAGGCTCGGAGGCGGCGGGGCGCTGACCGCTCGCGGCGCGGACACGGCAGGATGTGATGGTGTTTGGCCTCGTCGTCGTTGTCACGCTCGTCGCCACCGTGGTCGCGGGCACGATCCTGGGCAAGCGGTATCGCGTCGGCCCGCCGGTATTGCTCATCCTGCTCGGCGGCATGCTGGGCCTGATCCCCCGCTTCGGCGAGATCCACCTCGACGGTGAGATCGTGTTGCTGCTGTTCCTGCCGGCGATCCTGTACTGGGAGAGCATGAACACCAGCTTTCGGGAGATCAGGGCGAATTTGCGCGTGATCGTCCTGGTCAGCGTGGGCCTGGTGATCGCCACCGCGGTCGCGGTGTCGTGGACGGCGCGGTCGCTGGGAATGGAACCCCATGCGGCATCGGTGCTGGGCGCCGTACTGTCGCCCACCGATGCCGCCGCGGTGGCCGGCCTGGCGAAGAAATTGCCGCGCCGGCCCCTCACCGTGCTGCGCGCCGAGAGCATCATCAACGACGGGACGGCGCTGGTGCTGTTCGCCGTGACGGTCGCCGTCGCGACGGGCAGCCCCTCGATCGGGCCCGTCGACCTGGTGGGCCGATTCGTCGGCTCCTACCTCGGCGGTATCGCGGCCGGGTTGCTGGTCGGTGGGGCGGTCACGCTGGCGCGCCGCCGGCTGGACGCGCCGCTGGAGGAAGGCGCCCTGAGCGTGTTGACGCCGTTCGCGGCGTTTCTGCTGGCCCAGACGTTTCACTGCAGCGGGGTCGTTGCGGTACTGGTGTCGGCCCTGGTCCTGAGCTACGTCGGCCCGCGGGTCATCGCGGCCCGTTCGCGGCTCCAGGCGTTCGCGTTCTGGGACATGGCGACGTTTCTGATCAACGGTTCCCTGTGGGTGTTCGTCGGGGTACAGCTTCCCGGTGCCGTGCACGGCATCGTCAATGTCGGCGAAGGCCTTGCCCATGCGACGGTGCTCGGCCTGGCGGTCACCGGTGTGGTCATCGTGACCCGGATCGCCTGGTCGGAGATCACCACCCTGCTCATTCGTGCCGTGGACCGGCGCGCCGTCCAGCGGACCCGTCGCGTCGACTGGCGGCAGCGCGCGGTGTCGAGTTGGGCAGGCTTCCGCGGCGCGGTGTCGCTGGCCGCGGCGCTGGCCGTCCCGCTAACCACCCACAGCGGCGAGGCGTTCCCGGATCGCAACCTGATCATCTACGTGGTGTCGTTCGTGATCCTGGTGACCGTGATGCTGCAAGGCAGCACGTTGCCCGCGGTCGTTCGTTGGGCCCGGATGCCCGAGGATTCGGCGCGCGCCGAGGAATTGCGTCTGGCGCACACCCGCGCCGCCGAGGCGGCTCTCGATGCGTTGCCACGGGTGGCCGGTCAGCTCAATGCCGGCCAGGAGGTGTTGGACCGTCTGCACCAGGAGTACCAGTATCAGGCCGCGGTGGTCAGGGCGGACGATCAAGCCGACGACGCCGCCGGGTGCGAGGACCTGGTGCGGCAAATACATCTGGGCGTCCTTGAGCACAAGCGCCGGGCCGTCACCGAACTTCGGGACCGAAATCAGATAGACGACATCGTGTTACGGGAGGTGCAGGCGGCGATGGATCTGGAGGAAGTACGACTGCTGGGTCCTGCCGACTCCGAGTAGTGGCCGAACGGGCCGGCCATGACGGCCGGCCGGACCGGTGCCCCGTCGCAGCGACAGGGCGACTGCGGGCCACTACTATCCACTTCGTGAGCGATTCCTCGGCCCACCGACTGCGACTCACCGGGTTCGGCGCTGTGCTGGCGGCAGCCCTGCTGATCGCCCCGGTCGTCATCCCCGCCGGAACACCCGGTGCTGTCGCACCGGCCGGCGCGGCCTGTGCCGACGCCGAAGTGGTGTTCGCCCGCGGGCGCCTGGAATCGCCCGGGGCCGGCGCGGTCGGCAACGCGTTCGTCAGCGCGCTGCGCTCCAAAAGCTCGAAGAACATCAGTGTGTATGCGGTGAATTACCCCGCCGACAATCAGATCGACCAGGGCGCCAACGACATGAGCGCCCACATCCAGAAGACGATCAACGGGTGCCCGAACACCCGTATTGTGCCGGCCGGCTACTCGCTGGGCGCGGCGGTCACCGACGTGGTGCTTGCGGTCCCCTTCTCGGTGTTCGGTTTCACCAATCCCCTGCCACCGGGCGCCGACGAGCACATCGCCGCAGTTGCGCTCTTCGGCAACGGCAGTCAATGGGTCGGCCCCATCACGAACTTCAACCCGATCTACAACGATCGGACCATCGAGCAGTGTCATGGCGCCGACCCGGTCTGCAACCCCGCCGATCCGAACACCTGGCAGGACAACTGGCCGCAACACCTGGCCGGCGCCTATATCTCGTCGGGCATGGTCGGCCAGGCAGCTGACTTCGTCGCCGGAAAGCTGTAGCCGGTGGCCATCAGCCCGCCCCGCCCGGTGTGAAAGCGCTCTACTGCGCTCAGCCCTTCGACAGTTCCGGCTCGCCACGGCCCAGGCTGCGGAATCCTGCGCAGGGTTCCTTGACGCCGAGCATGAACGGCAGCCCATTCCGCCGGAATCTCATCCGGTCGCGCCATCCCATGGCGTCGCCGGGTGCTGGTACCGCCGAGTTGGCGAGATCCAGGTAGTACGTCGATGTTTGGCCCAACCCCTCGAAGTCGTGCACCAGCGGCAGGCAGGTCTGGCGGATCGGCTCGTCGAGGCACTGCGCGACGGGATCGGTCATCAACACGTATTCGGGCACCGGCACTTGGTTTTTCAGCATCCGGTGCACCAGTATGACGTCGACACCGGCGAGTTCGGTGTGGCGCTTGACCTTCTGCTCGGCCACCTCGCCCTGGTGGGCGACGAACTTCAGCGACAGGTTCATCAGCTGTTCGCAGCTCTTGCAGGCGCACATGCGGCTGTTCTCGATACGCGCGCGTCGGTCGAGAAACGCTTGATGCATCCGCGCCAGCCGCTCGCTGATGAGGCTTCGGGCGTCGCCGTCGGGCGCCCAGAAGAATGCCGCGTCGCCCTCCAGCTTCGCGAGCTTCATGCCCTTGGCGGCGTCGATGACCGATTCCAGCAAGGTGGCAACCGCCAGCTGGGCGTGCACCAGGTGGGTGCGGTTCCAGTTCATGTATGCGGTATAACCGCCGATGTCGGCGATGACGAGTACCGCGCGCCGGATTGCCATGAACTCAGAAGTGTAGTCCGGGTCGCTAGCCGTAACCACGCTTCACCAGATGGCGTGCACCAGCCTGCATGGCAGCCGGGCCGGCCACCTCGAAGCCGAATGCATTGGCCAACCGGTCGGTGATATTGAAGACCAGACTCACCGCCAGGGCGTCCTTGAGCTGCTCGGCGGTTACGCCGGTCACCAGCACGGCGCGCACGTCGTCGGCATCGATGCTGTGCTCGCGCGTGAGTTTGCCCAGTAGGCCAAGCGTTGCCCGCAGCGGTTCGGTGATGGGAGCGGTCTCCAGATCGGCGAGGGTGGCCGCGGCCGTCGCGTGGTCGCCGTAGCAGAGGTTGGAGGTGGCGGTGTGCGCCGCAACGCAGAACGGGCACCGGTTGACCTGGGAGACATAGGCGGCCATCAGTTCCCGCTCCCCGATCGACCACGCCGAGGGTCCGCGCATCGCCTCGTTGGTCAGCGGTCCGCCGCCGTAGAACCCCGGGCGATAGAACGCGAGTTTGACGGCGTCGACGACCGGCTGGCGCGACACCAGTCGAATCATCCCCAGCAGGGCCTTGGTGCGCAGCCGGTGCCCGTGATCGAGAACGGCGAGCCTCATGTCGGGTTCCCTTCGCCGGCGGCGCCGAGCGTTTCCAGCGCACCGGTGTACTGGCGGGTCGCCTGGCCGACCGCGGCGCACACCACGATCTCGAAGATCTGGTCTTCGCTCAGGCCGGCGGACCGTGCGGCGGCGACGTCGTCGTCGGTCACCCGGTAGGAGCGCAGGGCCACCTTGTCGATCAAGGTGCTGATCGGTTCGTCGAGCCCGGCGTTGTCAAAGGCGGCCTGGCGCAGGTCAAGCGGCGCTGCCGCATCGTCACCGAGGATGCGGCCGAGTAGCGCCTTATATAAACCGGTGATGTCAGCCATGGGTTCGCAGCCCTCCTTTCACCGTCAGCCCTGGTTCGCAGGCGAACGCATACCCGCGCCTCCACCGCCATCAATCCTCTGTCTGAGCCGTGGACCACGGGCGGGAATCGGGCATCCGCCGGTGGGCGGTGTAGGCCGGCCAAATGAATTTCTTGGCGATTATTTGGATTTCGGAGATTTAATTGACGTAACCGGTAATAATTCTAAAGGTTGGCAACCGGTGGCCAGCTCGTGATCGACCTCCCCGCGGGAGAGGTCGACCCATAGCGTCGCGCGTCCAGCAGAGCGCGTCGACATTCAGTCGGTGACCTTCCGAACAAGGGGGACCTCATGAAGAAAATGATCCTCGGCGCCGCGCTGGCTGGCGCCGCGCTGGCGTTCGCCGCTGCGGCCAACGCCGCCGACGAGAACAAGTACGACTTCCTTTACGGCTCCAACGACGCGTTGGTCCTGGGCCCGACCAATATCCCGACGCCGAGCGCCAACTACATCAGCAACGGGATCGACCTGTACCTCGAACCGCTGGGGTACCAGGGGGACCTTGCGTCGTCACACGCACTGACACTCCCCAACTCCTTCAACTTCCTTGACAGCGTCCCGGAAGGCGAAAAGATCCTTACCGACGCGATCTTGGCCGAGTACCACGCCGGCACGATGGACTGCGACGCCGCAGGTGTGTGCAGCGATCCGCTGACCATTTTCACCTACTCCCAAAGCAGCCTGATAGCCGTTAACGTCCAAGACGACCTCGTGAAAGCCGGCGTCCCCGAGGACGCGTTACGTTTCGTGATGCTCGGCGCCACCCCCGGCGCCGTCCCCACCGACATGTACCCCACCGAAGTCTTCAACATCGAAGGCGACATCTACGCGACGAACTCGTTAACCAGGAGTTGGATAGACCTGCTGTTCGGGAACACGAATTGGCAGGACGTGCTGTACGGGCTGGCCGTCCACAACGCCTACCTCGGGTTGACGGCGGACCAGATCGCCTCGGCGGATTCGGTTACCGACGGCCTGACTACGTTCAACGAGATTCCCGAACTCAGCTACCCCGAGTTGTTCGCAGCGCTGTTCAGTTCGTTCTTCCACGTGTGATGCCCGGCTGGGCCTCAACCAGGAACTGTCAAGGATCTGAGGGGGACCCGGTTTCTGGTCCGGTCGCTATGCGGCTAGGGGTTGGTGGGTCGTGGTCCACTGTAGGGCGAACTCGGTTGGGGTGAGCCCGCGGTGGGCGGAGTGGGGTCGGTTGGCGTTGTAGTCGCACCTCCAGTCTTCGATGATCACTTTGGCTTCCAGGAGCGAGTCGAAGCGCCACGAGTTGAGCAGTTCATCGCGGAGTCGGCCGTTGAACGATTCGACCCAGGCGTTCTGCCAAGGTGATCCGGGGTCGATGAACAGTGAGCCGGTGCCGTTGAACCGGCACCAGTCGTTGACGGCATGGGCGACGAACTCGGGTCCGTTGTCGAACCGCACGTAGCACGGTGCTCCGTGCATCAGGGCCAGGTGGTCGAGGACGTCGACGACACCGTCGGCGTTGATGGCCCGGTCGACGTGGATCG
Source organism: Mycolicibacter terrae (assembly GCF_010727125.1). Classification (NCBI taxonomy): domain Bacteria; kingdom Bacillati; phylum Actinomycetota; class Actinomycetes; order Mycobacteriales; family Mycobacteriaceae; genus Mycobacterium; species Mycobacterium terrae. Next base: position 2,617,020 of record NZ_AP022564.1, read on the forward strand.
CCAGGGCTTCGCGGGTGAACTCGTCGATCACGTTGAGCATCTTCAAGGTGCGGCCGTCGACGGTGGTGTCGAACTGAAAGTCCATCGCCCAGATCACGTTCGGCCGGATTGGTGACATCGCCCCGACCGCGGTCCCGATGCCGGTCAGCCGTTTCTTCCTGCGGCGCTGCGGGACCCGCAGGCCCTCCTCGCGCCACAAACGGCGGATGCGCTTGTTGTTGGCATTCCAGCCGGCTTTCCGGGCTGCGATCGCCGCTCGCCGCCAGCCCCAGCGGGGCCGGTCGGTGGAGAACTTCCGAAGCCAATCCCGCAGCTCGGCTTCCTCATCGCTGATCGGTGCCGGCTGCAACCGCATCGTGGAGCGGTCGATGCCGACCACCGTGCAGGCCCGTCGTTCGGAGACCCCGAACCGCTCGCGCAGCATCGCCGCGGCGCTGCGCTTGCGGTTCGGGCCTAGAAGTTTCCCGCCGAAATCTCCTTGAGCATGTCGATGTCCAGGGCCTGGTTAGCGACCAGCTTCTTCAGGCGGGCGTTCTCGGCCTCGAGCTCTTTGAGGCGTTTGGCGTCGCTGGCCTTCATGCCGCCGTACTGGGCCACCCAGCGATGCCACGTCGACTCGGTGACCTCCAGGTGCCGACACACCGCGGAAAGCTCCTGGCCGGCGCCGAGGAGCTTGTTGCCCTCGGCAAGCTTGCGGATGATCTGATCCGGCGTGTGCCGCCGGCGCTTCTTCGCTGCCATGTCGTCGTCGATTCTTCCTGCCCGAACACCGGGCGTCAGAGTCGCACAACAACTGGACCACTACGAGGGGCTCACCTCAGATCAGCCGAAACGCAAGCATCACCCGAGGTAACACAGAAATACAGTGGGGCGGGCGGGGCTCGAACCCGCGACCAACGGATTATGAGGCGGACCGTCATGCGTTGCTGCTGGCACCGTAGCCCATCCGAATGACTCCAGATGGCATCTAGACCCGTTGCAACAGCTCGGCTTCCAAGCCACAATCGGCCCACAGGTGGGCTGTGGCGGCCAGTTCGCTGTTTGCTCGCTGTGTAGCACTTGCCGCCCGAGTACCGACACGCCACCGACACGGCGGACAGTCGGAACCGGCGAGCAACCTAGCTACCGTCAGTGTCGGGCCATGGAACGGTTTCGGGCGTCCAACGTTCGGGCATGCGCTCGCCGAAAACTTGAACCCCCAGGAGTGCCAGGACAAACCGCCGCAAGTCACGCAGCTCGCTTGTGAGTTCGGCGGCGGTCAGGCGCTCAACGTTTCCATGCACCAACTTACTGCGTATGTCATAGCAGTGCATGAAATAATCCTTGGGTTTCTTGTCAGCGAAACGCTCAGTCCCAAGACAACCGACTAGCTGACGGCCCCTGCGTCCGATCGGATCGAATTTGTCGTCCTCTAACGCCTCCGCAACATCCTGACGCAGCTCCTCGTCGATGTCCGACATCCCATCAAGCGTTTCTTTTAGGGTGTCTATCACACCGGCAATATCGCGTGGGCATTCATCTCGCGGCGGTAACAGCGCCTCGATCACAGTCGCCAGTAGTATGTAGCTCGTCTCCGGATTATCCTCAAAGTACGAAGCGTGTACGAGTGCATAGGCTAGCGACTGTTGGTCGGTTATCTGATAACTGCGCTGCGTGATCCAACGCATCGCGTAGTTCACCAACCCGTCTAAGCCTTGCAAAACTCGGGCGTCGGCGAGCATCTGTACTGTCAGCCCGCCTGACCTGCCGTCCTCGCAAACAAACAGACCCGGTTCCTCCCGGACGCGGCGTTCGGGGTTCGGATAATATGCGCTGCCGAAACCACTGGTTTGTTTCTCCGTTGGGTCACTATCCGATCCAATTTTGATCCCAACTAAGTAGTGCGCGAATGCGACTGTGACGTGGTTTCGCCACAATCGGGCAGCCGCGAGCGCTGCGTCAAACGTCGAAAAATTACGTCCATTCAACACCAGTTCAATAGCGTCATAGATAGATTCACCTTCGCTCGGCCCGAGTAACTCAACAACTCCGTCAGATCCTTCATCGGCAAGAACAACGCGAGTGACCTCGTCCGGTTCGCCAAGCCCGTTCGTGCTCATGCCGCCACTCAGCACTATCCTGTTGCGAAAGGAATACGTCATGTCAAAGCATGCTGCCATACTCCAGGCGGCTGAAAAAGGCGGGGACTTCCCCGAGTTCAGTTGACTCGGCGGGTGTGAATTTCAGGCCGCGGTTGCGACGGGTGTGTGGAGCAGTTCGAACTCTATCGGGGTGAGTTTTCCGAGGGTGCGTTGCCGGCGGCGTCGGTGATAGGTCCGCTCGATCCAGATCACTATCGCCAGGCGTAGTTCGGCTCGGGTGGACCAGCGTTGCCGGTCGAGCACGTTGCGTTGCAAAAGGGCGAAGAACGACTCCATCGCCGCGTTGTCCCCGCACGCGCCGACGCGTCCCATCGAGCCATGTAACCCGTTGCGCGACAGGGCATGGACGAACTTCCGTGACCTGAATTGGCTGCCCCTGTCGGAATGGACGATCGTCGCGACAGGTGAGCGCAACGCGACCGCATGATCGAGCGCGGCCACCGCCAGCGAGGACTTCATCCGCGAGTCCATCGAATAGCCCACAATCCGGTTGGAGTGCACGTCTGTTGATCAGGTGCGCATCGTCCCAATCTCGCTGAGTCAACGGTGCTTTGCGCCACTTGTAGAACGCTTGGGTGGAGAATCCCAGGACCCGCCAGGTCACCGTGACGGGCACGCCGTCGTCGGCAAGGTCGAGGACCAGCGGGTACATCATTTTGGGTTGGCGTCCCGGGAAAGGTAGCCGATTGCGCGGCGCATCACCTCGGCCTCCTGCTCGAAAAGCTTGATCCGCTTGTGCGCTTCGCGCAGCTGCGCCAGTACATCATCACCGGCTGCCGCAGACCCGGTCCGGTCGACGCCATCGTCTCGGTCGGCGATCTTGAGCCAGCGATGTAGGCAGGCCTCGGAGATCCCGAAGTCTTTCGCGATCTGGCGCAGCGGCGCCTCGCCCTTGCGGGCTACAGCGATCACGTCAGCACGGAACTCGGCAGGAAACGGCTTCGGCACGAGATTGATCCTTCCAGCAAGGACGAATCCTCACAGGTCAGGAGTCAACCAACCGGGGGCAGTCCCTAACTTGCCGTCGGGCGTCGGTGCTTTCCCGATTGCTCCGTTTGGTTTTGAGCACGGCTACACAACTGAGGGCGACGTCATCAACCCGCGTGTTCTCAACACGGCGGATGGCATCAACCTGAACACGCTGTGGGACGAATACGCGATCGTTCTGCAGAACTGGAACAACCGGGCATCCAGCCTGGCCGCGTTGCTGTCGTACTGGCACACCAACGTTGCCGACGCCATCCCCGACCAGGTGGAGCGCGGCATGTTCGAGAAGGCATCCGAGTTCGGTGAGCCCGTAGGTGTCCGGGGTCCGTGGTTCCACCTGCTGGGCTACGACTTCGAGGACTACGACACCGCCAGCCGCTTCACGTGGAAGTTCCTTAGGGACGCTACGGCCGAACAGGTGCGGGCGGTACTCAACGACGCCTTGGCGGCCGACAACCGGCTCGTCAACGACTTGATCCTGAACCGGCTGCTGTTCGACCCTACGCAAACCGTCAACGAACAGGGCGTCCCGGTGTACGGCCTCTACAACGGTGACGGCGTGGTCCCGCCCCCGTTTGCCGGCCAAACCTTCACCGGCACCGAAACCCACTATCTGACTACCGGGAACACCGCCTTGGACAGCGGCGACGTGGAGCAAGCCATCCGGATAGTTCGCGGCAAGGGCTTCGGTATCCCCGAGAGCGGCCAAAAGCTGCTCATGCTGTGCCACCCCAACGACGGTGAAGCAGTAGCCAGCTGGGCCAAGGGCATGGAGAACGCCAACGACGCCATCGCCAAATACGACGCGCTGCCCAGCGTGGGCGCACCGCCGTTTGAGGCGACCGGCCCGATTGTCGGCGCGCAGGCACCCGCCGAGCTGTTCGGTGTGGAGATTTCCGGCAGCTACGGCCCGGTGTACGTGGTGCAGTCGTACTTCATTCCGGAGCACTGGTTTGCGGTTGTCGCCACGGCTGGCCCCAACAACCCGATGAATGCCATCGGTGTTCGCCAGCACCACGACGCCACGTACCAGGGACTGCGGCAGATTCCAGGGCCGGTGCCCGGTTACCCGCTCACCGAATCGTTCTTCACCAGGGGCGTTGGTGTTGGCACCCGGCACCGTGGCGCAGTGGTCATCTGCCAGATCACCAACGCCGCCGAGTACACCCCGCCGAGCTTGAGCATGTAGAGACTTCGGGGTGCCCGGCAGCACCCCGGAAGACAAATCAGTCAACGTGTCTCCGTACGTGAATTGGTTTCGTCGCCTTACAGCCGGGGCCGGGTGGTTTTGCTTGAGTCCTTCCACCCGGTCTCGGCGCAACCGAGAGGAGAACACCCATGACCTCGGACCGCACTGGAACCCAACCAAACCCGCGTGGCAGTCAAGCGGACCGGTCCAACCCGTTCGGGGCAGCCGCCCGCCGTGGCAGCCAGTGCTGGTCTGAGTTCGGTTGGGGCGGTGGTTTGGAACCCCGCGACCATCGCGACAAAGACCCCGCTGACGGCGGCCGATACCGGGCGCGCGTGCAGGACAGAGCCCGTGCGGGCGCACCCGGTGGCCGTCGGATTAAGTAGACCGAAGCCGGTTCGTAGATCCGCGCGGACAAATCCGGTTGCAGGCATCCGCCGGTGGGGTGGCCCTGCGCTGGGTGCGTGGCTGCGTGGGGCAGGTAGAAGATCAACAGGAAGAACGTGGCGCGTCAGCGCCCGGCGCGCGCCTTTTCGCACCCGGCGCGGAATCGGGCTGAATCGGTGTCAGCAAACCCCGCAATCATCGGGCCGTATGTGTGTACCCTTTCAACCCAATGCGGCAGAGAAGGGGTGCAGCAAAATGGCCCGCGGTTTGGCGTTGCTGGCGGTAAGTCCCAGTTTGATCGGCTTGGCGATATCGTTCGCGGAAAGTGCCGCTGCAGACCAATCACAAGAGCAGATTTATTTACAGATGCTCCAGACGCAGGGGATCACGAGCGCTTCGCCGTCGGATGCGGAACTGTCGATGTTCGTCAAACTGGGCTACACAGCCTGCACGCAGGTAGTTGCCGGTGCAAACCCTAACGATGTTGCATACGAGATTTTTGACGCTGGTGGCGGCTTCACCTATCGAGAAGCGGTACAGATAACCAATTTCGCTTCTGCATCGCTCTGCGGCGGCATGAGCGAATATCCACTGCCGCTGGCTTCGGTGCCCCGCTAACCTTGTCGGCCTAGTTCCCTTCGTCAGTAGGGTCATGCGCGCGCCGACGCGGTTTGCGGCCGACTACCGACACGTCACCGACACGGCGGACAGTCGGTAACCGCGAACACGAGTCACCCGCACCGTTTGCGCAGTTCAAACAGGGTGGGGCTGTTGGACTTCGGGTGATGCTTGACGGATCGTCTTCGGTTGATCCTTGACACTTCAGGTTAGTGGTTAGGCCTGTTCGCGGCTGCGGAAGGCCCGTTTGTTTCTTACCTCACCGCGGCTGGTGCGGGCGGCGGTCTTGACCAGGTCGTCGCCGATGAAAAACCGCAGCAGATCCCCGTCGACATGCACGTCGCAGCGGGAGCCGGCGTGATGGGCTCCCACGCTGACTTGCTGCCATGCCACGCTGACGACGCCGTTGGTGGTGACCCGGCGCGACACCCAGTCATCACCGCCGCGGTCGGTACCGGCTGCGCTCGAGGGGCTCGCTACCGCAGCGTCGGTCGCGCCCGCGCTGAACCGCTCAGCAGGGCACACCATGGCGATGGCTTGGTGGGGGCGGGCGGTGTTGTAGTAGCCAACCCACTCATCCAAGGCCTGCTGAGCACGTTTCAGAGTAGCGAAAGGCTTTCGGTCGCTGAGGAACTCAGCACGCAAACTACGGTGGAAGCGCTCAATTTTGCCCGTCGTCGTAGGACTGCGCGGCTGAGTCAGCAGATGCTCAACACCGTGTTGGCGACAGATCGCATCGAAGAGCACCTCCACCGGCGGATGATGAAACCGCCCGGTGAACACCTTGCCGTTATCGGTCAAGATCTGCTCGGGTGCCCCATAGCGATCCAGTGCCGCACGCAGCCCATCGCAGACCGCGCGAGTACGTTCCCGCGTCATCAAGTGCGCACTGATGCACATCCGGGAATGGTCATCGATACCGGTCAATGCTTTGGCGCTGGTGCCATCGGCCAGCGGGAACCCGCCGACGATATCCATCTGCCACAGCTCCATCGGAGCGCTACGTTCCCAGCGTTTCCATTTCCGCGACCGCCGCTGCCGCGCCTGCGCATCGATCATGGCGGCCCGCACCAGCGCCCGATAGACCGCCGACTCCGACGGCAGCGGCCTCACCTCCCGCTTATCCAGCTCGAACACCAACCGCCGCGGCCCCCAATACGGCCGCGACCGCCGCAACTCCAACACCACCGCCTCAACCTCGGCCGGCATCTGATGCGGACAGTGCACCGGCCGATGCGACCGGTCCTTGAGCCCTTCGAAGCCCTCGGCTTCATACCGGGCCAGCCAGCCATGCATCGTCTGGCGCGACACATTCGCCTTTTCAGCGGCCTGCGCCACCGAAAGCCCGTCGGCGATCACCGACAACACCGCTTGATACCGCTGCTCAGCCACGCTCAACTCCCTCATCCAGGGAGTGTCAAGGATCAACCGAAGTAACCGTCAACCATCAGCCGAAACACTGTCAGGCATCACCCGAAGCCGAAACGTCAACCATCACCCGACGTAATACATCAAACGTAGTGGGGCGGGCGGGGCTCGAACCCGCGACCAACGGATTATGAGTCCGCGGCTCTAACCGACTGAGCTACCGCCCCCGGTGCTGACTGGCGACCATGACACTAGCGCTCGCGGTCGCCGCCGACGACACGGCGGGGGCTCGATGCGCACGCCTAGACCCCGTCGGGAGGTTCGGGCAGCTCCATGCCGCCCAGCCGGACCGGGTCGGTGATCGACACGATGCCCACCAGGCGGCCGTTTCGCACCGTGCACGCCATCAGACTCAGGGGCCGCCCGGTCGGACCCCAGCCCAGGATGCCGGGCTCGCCGTTGACCAGGACACGACGAGCGGTGACCCGCGCCCCCCGGCCGCGGCGGACCGCCTCGATGACGTCGCCGGCTCCGGTCGTGACACTCAGGCCGCGGACCGTGTGCCGGCGCCAGGTGACCTCGGGGTCGAGCACCCGCACCAAGGCATCGAAGTCACCGTCCTGCGCGGCGGCCAGAAAGGCGTCGACGACCTCACGCTGGGCACGCCGGTCCCCCGCCGGCGTGGGGACGTCCTGGACCTTTCGACGTGCCCGGCTGGCCAACATCTTGGCGGCATCCGCCGATTTGCCGACGATCGGTCCGATCTCGGCGAACGGGACGGCGAACATGTCGTGCAGCACGAACGCGAGCCGTTCATCCGGTCGCAGCGACCCCAGCACGACCAGCAGTGCCAGCCCGACCGAATCCGACAGCACCGCAGCGTCTTCTGGGGTGTCGCGGTCATCGGTCACAACGAGGTCGGGAAGGTCTAGATCGGTCGAGATCTCCGGCCGCGCGGCGCGCGAGCGCAAGGTGTCGATGCAGATGCGGCTGATCACGGTCGTCAACCACCCGGGCAGGTTGTCGATCGTGTCAACGTCCTGGCGGGACAGTCGCAGCCACGCCTCCTGGACGGCATCTTCGGCGTCGGACCCCGAACCCAGAACCCGATAAGCCAACGCCAGCAGGCGAGGGCGCTGCTGTTCGAAGTCCTCGGCCAGCTGCGATTCGGTCGTCATCGGTTACCTCTCGTGGTGTCGGTCCGTCATAGGTGATGACGAACCCCACCCGACCGAGGTAACCACGAACACGAAGGAGTGCGCCATGAACACCACCTTGTGGATCATCGCCGGCGTCGTCGCCGCCGGGTTTGTCGCCGGCGGCGCCGCCCTGCTGCTGCTGTCGAGGGCGAAGTACCGGTCCCTGGGCGCCAATCAGCACTGGGTCGACGACTTCGGCGACGGCCATCTCAAGGCCATCGGCACGATCAAGCTGATCGGCGCGGCCGGGCTCGTCGTCCCGGCCGCTCTCGGTGTGGCACCGCTGCTGGTGCCGCTGGCCGCCTGCGGCCTGATGCTGTTCATGGCCGGCGCCGCCACCACCAGATTCCGCCGCAGCGAGTGGTCCTACCTGGCCGGCGACATCGTGTTTATCGCGGTGTTTGCGCTTCTGGCGTGGGGCCGATTCGGCCTGCAGCCCTTCGCCTGATTTTGCCGGGCACGAGCATCGGCACATCGGCTCGGTACTGCCGGTATTGGTCCCCGAGGATCCCGACCAGGTCCCGCTCCTCGAGGTGCACCGCGATCAGGATGTAGCCGGTGGTCGCCACCGCGAAAAGCAGATGGCCGGCGGTCATGGTGGGCGTGGCCCAGAACGCGATCACGAAACCCAGCATCAGCGGGTGCCGCACCACCCGGTAGAGCAACGTGGCACGAAACCCGACCGGGGTGTAGGGCTGTGCCCGCCAGGTCGAGTACACCTGGCGCAACCCGAACAGGTCGAGATGGCTGACCATGAACGTCGACGCCAGGGCGATCACCCAGCCGATCCAGAACAGTGCCCACAACACCGTCCGCCCGGCAGACGCCGTCACATCCCAGATGACCATCGGGATCGGTCGCCACAGCCAAAACAACAGAACCAGAACGACATTCGACGCCAACACATAGGTGCTGCGTTCGAGGTCGACGGGCACCACTCGCGTCAGCCACCGCTTGAACGCCGGCCGCGCCATCACGCTGTGCTGCACCGCGAACAGACCCAACAGCAGCACGTCGACCACGATCGCCGCACCGGCGGACGCCGGCGGGCCGCGGTCAACGCTGCGCGGCACCACGAGGTCGCCGACGAAGCCGACGGCATAGAGGAAGACGACGAGAAAGACCAGATAGTTGAGCACCCCGTAGACGAGTGCGAGAAAGCGGGCCATGATGCCCTCCCGACATGATGAATACGTCATCGTAACTCGGATAATCCGCAGGTCAATAGGATTTTCACCCGGGCGAGTGATCGCCGCCCAACGACACCGGCTTACGATCCGAGGATGACCGCGGAAACGTTCGTCACCCACGCGCCCGGCGAGGTGCGCATCATCGCCGACCGCCACGGTGATCCCGGCGCCCGCGCAGTGGTGTTCCTGCACGGCGGCGGCCAAACCCGCCGATCCTGGGGGCGGGCCGCCGCGGCGGTAGCCGAGCGCGGCTGGCAGGCGGTCACCGTCGACCTGCGCGGCCACGGCGAATCGGACTGGGCGAGCGGGGGTGACTACCGACTGGTGAGTTTCGCCGCCGACGTCCACGAGGTGCTGCGCACCCTGCCGCCGGACCCGGTGCTGGTCGGCGCCTCGCTGGGTGGGTGCGCCGCGATGCTGCTCGGCGGCGAGCTGGCTCCCCGGGTCGCCAGTGCGGTGGTGTTGGTCGACATCGTGCCCAACATGGATCCCTCAGGCGCGCAGCGCGTCCAGGCGTTCATGGCAGAGAACATGGAGTCCGGGTTCGACTCCCTCGACCAGGTCGCCGATGCGATCGCCGCCTACAACCCGCACCGGCCCCGCCCCAGCGACTTGGGCGGGCTCGCCGCCAACCTGCGCCGCCGCGGCGATCGCTGGTACTGGCACTGGGACCCGTTGTTCATCAGCGGCCCCGAGCACCAGGGCCCGATGGAGATCCACGACGTCGAGCGGCTCAACGCCGCGGTGCAGACCATCCTCGACGGCGGCGTGCCGATGCTGCTGGTCCGCGGTCAGCTCAGCGACCTGGTCAGCGCCGCGAACGCCGAGGAGTTCCTGACCCGGTTCCCGCAGGTGGAGTTCGTCGACGTCGCCGGGGCCGGTCACATGGTCGCCGGCGACCGCAACGACATCTTCGCCGACGCCATCCTGGGGTTTTTGGCACGGCACTCCGCCTGAGATCAGCTGAACACGGTCTGGCCGTCGGCATCGAGCAGGTAGTGCTCGGTGCCGTCGGCGACCCGCGGTGCGTCGGCGGCCAGTGACACCGCGATCTTGTTACCGGCGTTGCGCATCACATCCAGGGTGAGCTCCACGGCCTGGTCGTCGGTGAAGTGCCGGCGTACCCCGGCGGCGACGTCGGCGTCGATGTGCGCCGGCGTCCAGATCAGGGCGTCGACGTAGCGCAGCGCCGCCTTCTGCGGCTCGTTCAGCAGCCCGGAACCCTCGAACCGCTCGATATCGTCGTAGAGCGACTCCGAACCACCGGCCTCCAGGGCGGTCGTCTCCCGCAGCGACTTGCACAGCCGGCAATTGTGCTGGGCCGCACCGCGCAGCCGCACCACCTCGGAGGTCACCGCGTCCAGGGATCGCAGCCGCGCCACGGCGGGCATGAATCCGTTGAACAGCGCGTCGGCCGGGTGGCCCGAGTGATCCCACACGATCGGGTCCGGCCATGACACCGCGACACCGACCGCGTCCAGGCCGGCACGCACCCGCGGCACGAAATCACCGATGTACATCTGCACGACCGTGTCGAAGGCCCTATCCCCCAACGCCGCCCGCAGCCGGTCGCGCTGGGCGTCGCTGATCATCGAGACGTCGACACTGAACTGTTCGGCGAACTCGACCACCACCGGATCGGCCTCCGACGCATCGGCGCTGACCTCAGCCGGCAACGGCGGCAGCCCCAGCGTCCGGCCGCACACCTGGCGGACCACAGCACCCAACCGGTCACTCGAGCACGCCACCAACCGATTCAGTTCATCAAGAACGCCCATGTCAAGGATTATGTACGCCGTGGCAATAGGCTGAAACCCATGCGCGTCGTCGTCATCACCAAACACGGCCCCCCATCGGTGCTGCAGGTGCAGGATCGCCCGGACCCTCCGCCACCGTCCGCCGGCCAGGTGCGCATCGCGGTGCGCGCGGCGGGGGTGAACTTCGCCGATCACCTCGCCCGTGTCGGGCTGTATCCGGATGCGCCGAAGCTGCCCGCCGTGGTCGGCTACGAGGTCGCCGGGACCATCGAGGCAGTCGGTGAGGGTGTCGAGGCGGCCCGCATCGGTGAGCGGGTCTTGGCCGGCACTCGTTTCGGCGGCTATGCAGAGATCGTCAACGCCAACGCCGCCGACACGGTCGCGCTGCCACCATCGATGAGCTTCGAGCAGGGCGCGGCGATACCGGTGAACTACGCGACGGCCTGGGCCGCGCTGCACGGCTACGGCTCGCTGCAGCCCGGCGAGCGGGTGCTGGTGCACGCCGCGGCCGGCGGCGTCGGAATCGCGGCGATCCAGCTCGCCAAGGCCGCCGGGGCGGTCGTGCACGGCACCGCCTCACCGGGCAAGCACGACCAGCTCGATGCACTGGGCATCGACCGCGCCATCGATTACCGTCGCAAAGGCTGGTGGGATGGCCTGCCGCCCTATGACATCGTGCTCGACGGGCTCGGCGGCACCTCGTTGCGGCGCTCGTTTGAGATGTTGCGTCCCGGCGGACGCCTTATCGCCTACGGCCTTTCGTCACTGCAGCAGGGCGAGAAGCGATCGCTGCGCCGGGCGGCGCCGCAAGCCCTGGCGATGCTGCGCGGCTTCAGTCTGATCACGCAGATGGAGCAGTCCAAGACCGTCGTCGGCCTGAACATGCTGCGGCTCTGGGACGATCGCGGCACGCTCGGACCCTGGATCGCCCCGCTGTCTGCGGCGTTGTCCGACGGGATCGCCGCCCCGGTGGTGCATGCGGCGGTGCCGTTCGCTAACGCCCCGGAGGCCCACCGCATTCTGGCCGCGCGGGAAAACGTCGGCAAGGTGGTGCTGGTGCCCTAGAGGTCAGACCGTCCGCGCCAGCCGCTGCGCCAGCAGTTCGGCGAACCGCGCCGGATCCTCCAGCGCCCCACCCTCGGCCAACAGCGCTGTGCCGTAGAGCAACTCCGCGGTCTCGGCCAATTCGCCGTCGTCTTCGCCCCGCTGGCTGAGCGCCTGGCGCAGGCCGGCGATCAGCGGATGGTTCGGGTTGAGTTCAAGGATGCGCTTGCCGACCGGAACCTCCTGGCCGTTGGCTCGGTAAATGCGTGCCAACGCCGGGGTCATCTCGAAGGTGTCGGTGATCAGACAGGCCGGTGACTCGGTCAGCCGGGTGGACAGCCGCACCTCTTTGACCTGCTCGGTCAGAGTCTGTTCCAGCCAGGCGATCAGCTCGGCGAAATCCTTTTCCTGCTCCTTGCGCTGTGCCTCGTGCGCGGTCTTGTCCTCCTCGGAGTCCAGATCCACCTCACCCTTGGCCGTGGACTGCAGAGGCTTCCCGTCGAACTCGGCTACCGTGTTCACCCAAAGCTCGTCGACCGGATCGGTCAGCAACAACACCTCGTACCCCTTGGCCTTGAACGCCTCCAGGTGCGGCGATTTCAGCAGCTGCTGACGCGACTCACCGGTGGCGTAGAAAATCTTTTCCTGGCCGTCTTTCATGCGCTCGACGTACTCGGCCAGGGTGGTCGGCTCAGAGTCGCTGTGTGTCGAGGCGAATGAGCTGATCGCGAGCAATGCCTCCTGGTTGTCGAAGTCGGAGAGCAGTCCCTCCTTGACGACCCGGCCGAACTCCGTCCAGAAGGTGCGGTAGTCCTCGGGCCGCTGCGACTGCAGCTCCTTGATGGTCGAGAGCACCCTCTTGGTCAGCCGCCGGCGAATCGCGTTGATCTGCCGGTCCTGCTGCAGGATTTCGCGGGAAACGTTGAGCGACATGTCCGCCGCGTCGACCACGCCCTTGATGAAGCGCAGGTACTCGGGCATCAACTGATCGCAGTCGCCCATGATGAACACCCGTTTGACGTAGAGCTGCACTCCGACCTGCGCGTCCCGGTTGAACAGATCGAACGGGGCGTGCGAGGGGATGAACAGCAGCGCCTGGTATTCGAAGGTGCCCTCGGCCTTCATCGCGATGACCTCGAGCGGTTCGTCCCAGGCGTGCGCGATGTGTTTGTAGAACTCCTGGTATTCCTCTTGTGACACCTCGTCTTTGGGGCGCGCCCACAGCGCCTTCATCGAGTTCAGGGTCTGGGTTTCGACAGTGACCGTCTCCTCGCCGCCCTCCTCGGCCGGCGGCGTCCGGCGCTCCACCTGCATCCGGATCGGCCAGGCGATGAAGTCGGAGTACTTCTTGATCAGGCCCCGGATCGTCCACTCCGCGGTGTAGTCGTGCAGCGCATCCTCAGCGTCTTCGGGCTTGAGGTGCAAGGTGATCGACGTCCCCTGTGGCGCGGACTCGACGGGTGCGATGGTGTAGGTGCCATCACCGCTGGACTCCCACCGGATGGCTTCGCTCTGGCCGGCCTTGTGGGTGACCATCTCGACCCGGTCGGCGACCATGAACACCGAGTAGAACCCGATCCCGAACTGGCCGATCAGCTCCTCAGACGCTGCTTCGTTCTCGGCGTTCTGCGCGTCGCGCAGTTGCTCCCGAAGCTGCGCGGTGCCGGATTTGGCCAGGGTGCCGATCAGGTCCACCACCTCGTCGCGCGACATGCCGATGCCGTTGTCGCGGACCGTCAGCGTGCGGGCTTGTTTGTCGACTTCGATCTCGATGTGCAGGTCGGAGGTGTCTACCTCGAGGTCCTTGTTGCGGAACGCCTCAAGCCGCAGCTTGTCCAAGGCGTCGGAGGCGTTGGAGATCAACTCCCGCAGGAACGCGTCTTTGTTGGAGTAGACCGAGTGGACCATCAAATCCAGCAGCTGACGGGCCTCAGCCTGAAACTCCAGCTGCTCCACACGCGCGCTCATTGACATCTTCCCTCCTCGACTGATTGACAACCGGCTCGGCGACACAGTTCAGTAACCATCATGATGGATGCCTCCGCCTCGGATACAGCCACCGCGACGAGCGAGGTCGTCCTGGGCTTGTGGCAGGCACTGGCACGGCACGATTGGGATGCACTCAAGACACATCTGGCGGCGGACTGCCTCTATGTCGACATGCCGATGCCGGCGGCGGCGGCACGCGGCCCCGAAGACATCGTCAAACGGCTGCGGTTGTTGTTCGACCGGCTGGCCGGCTACGAGCACCACGGCGGCCGGTTGGTGGCCGACGGTGCGGATGTCATGTATGAGCACTCCGAGACCTGGCACTTCCCCTCCGGGGAGCAGGGCACCCTGCGGTTCGCCACGGTGCACCGGGTTGCCGACGGGAAAATTACGGTGTGGAAAGACTATTGGGACTTCTCCAGCCTGTTGGCGTTCGCGCCGCCCAACTACTTTGAGAGCTTCGCCGCCGACGACATGTCCTGGGTGTTCGACGCCACCGATCTGGTCTGAACCCGCGGCGTCACTGCGCCTGACTCACCGACGACATGTGGAAATCGGGTATCCGCAGCGAGGGCATCACCGCGCGGGTCGCCCAGTCGCCCCACTCCCGCGGCAGCGTCGGCTCGGCGATACCGGCCTGGGTGGCCCGGCGCAGCAGGTCCAGTGGGCTCTCGTTGAACCGGAAGTTGTTCACCGCCGCGCTCACCCGGCCGTCCTCGACCAGATAAACGCCGTCACGGGTCAACCCGGTCAGCAGCAGCGTCGTCGGGTCCACCTCGCGGATGTACCACAGCGTGGTCAGCAGCAACCCACGCTCGGTCGAGGCGATCATCTCGTCCATGCTGGCCGAACCGCCCGTCATCAACAGGTTGTCGGCGGGCAGGGCGACCGGGACACCGAACTCCGCGGCGGTGGCCCGCGGGTAGGCCAGCGCGTTGATCACCCCGCCGCGGATCCAGTCCACGCAGCCGATGTCCAGACCGTTGTCGAACACCGACGCCGTCTCCGAGGAGGTGCCGGTCGCCACGAACGGCGCGCACTCGAGCCCGAAGGCGTGCGGGTCGGAGTACAGCGTCAGCGGCAGTTCGGATAAACGCTCCCCCACCCGGGTGCCGCCGCCGGGCGCCGACAGCGCGGTGCGGCCCTCCTGGGCGCCCCGGCCGCTCATCGTCCAGCCCAGGTAGATCATCATGTCGGCCACCGTGGACGGCGGCATCAACGTCTCGTACCGCCCGGCAGGCAGGTCGACGGTGCGCGCCGCCCAGCCCAACCGCGTCGACAGCTGCTCCAGCAAGGAATCACATCGCACGTCAGTGAAGTCCGGGGCGCTGACGCCGGCCCAGGCACTGGCACCGTCGCGTTTGGCGTTGATCTCCACCGTTCCGGTGGGCTGGGTGAAACGGCGCCGCAGTCCGGTCGAGGACGCCAGGAACGTCGTCGCCATCTCATGCCGGGCGAAGCCGTACAACTGGTCGGCGCCGCGAAAGCCGCGGCTCAACGACGCCGCCAGGTCGGCGAAGACCTCGGCGCCGGTTTCCGGCGCGTCGGCGTCCCAGTCATCCGGCACACCGGCGCCGCCCACCAGCTCCGCAGCGTCGCGGGCTTCCGGGGCGCCCGCAGCCGCCTCCGCGGAGGCCGCCACCAGCTCGGGGATCAGCGTGGGGTCCACCTCCGCCGAGCACAGCGATCCGACCCGGGACCCCTCGTCGTCGCGGGCGATCGTGATCACCGTGGTGGTCCGGCTGCTCGACACCCCGTTGGTGGTCATCGAGTTGCCCGCCCAGCGCAGCGATGCCTCGGCTCTATCGGTGACCAGCACGATGGTCTCGGTATCGGTTCCGGCACGGCGGCCGCTGCCCGCGGCGTTCAGGGCCAGGTCGACGACCTGCTGCGCCGGAATCATCCCCTGCCCCCCTCGGCCCGTGTGTTGAGCACGTTGATCCCCCGGAACAGCGCCGACGGGCAGCCGTGACTGACCGCGGCCACCTGACCGGGCTGGGCCTTGCCGCAGTTGAACGCCCCGCCCAGCCGCCACGTCGAGGCGCCGCCGGCGGCCTCCATCGCGTTCCAGAAGTCGGTGGTGGTGGCCTGATAGGCCACGTCACGCAGCTGACCGTCGAGCCGGCCGTCCCGGATCCGGAAGAACCGCTGCCCGGTGAATTGAAAGTTGTAGCGCTGCATGTCGATCGACCATGATCGATCCCCGACGATGTAGATGCCGTCGTCCACCCGGGCGATCAGGTCAGCCGTGGAAAGGTCCGCAGGACCCGGTTGCAGCGACACATTGGCCATCCGCTGGATCGGAACATGGTGCGGCGAGTCGGCATACGAGCACCCGTTGGAGCGCGCCTGCCCCAGCCGGGGGCCGAACACCCGGTCCAGCTGGTAGCCGACGAACATGCCGTCGCGCACCAGATCCCAGCTCTGGGCGGCCACCCCCTCGTCGTCGTAGCCGATGCTGGCCAGACCGAAGGGCACTGTCCGGTCGGCGGTCACGTTCATCACCGGGGAGCCGTAGCGCAACGTGCCGAGTTTGTCCGGGGTGGCGAACGAGGTCCCGGCGTAGGCTGCCTCGTAGCCGATGGCGCGGTCGTATTCGGTTGCGTGCCCGATGGATTCATGGATGGTCAGCCACAGGTTGGTCGGGTCGATCACCAGGTCGGTCGGCCCGGGCCGCACACTGGGGGCCTTCATCTTCTCGGCCAGCAGCACCGGCAGCTGCGCCAGCTCACCCGACCAGTCCCACACGTCGTCGCCGGCCACCGCCTCCCAGCCCCGTGCGGTCGGCGGCGCCAGGGTGCGCATGGAGTCGAAGCCCTCCGGCCCGACGGTGACCGCCTCAAAGACCGGCATCAGCCGGACCCGCTGCTGGGTGATCGACGACCCGAACGTGTCGGCGTAGAAGTTCTGTTCCTTGACCGCGGTCAACGCCGCCGTCACGTGGTTCACCCCATCGGCGGCGAGCAGCCGGCCGGAGTAGTCCTCCAGCACGTCGATCTTGTCGGCGGTGGGCACATCGAACGGGTCGATCGCATAGTCCGATACCCAGCTGGCGTCGCGGTACACCGGCTCGGCCGCCAGCTCGACGCGTTCGCCGTTGAGGGCGGCCAGCGTCGTGGCGACCTGCACGGCCCGCCGCGCGGTGTCGGCGGCGACGCCGGGCGACAGCTCGGCATGGGAGGCGAAGCCCCAGGTGCCGTCGACGATCACCCGTACCGCGCACCCGAGTTCGCGGTTGACGACGGCGGTCTCCAACTCGCCGTCGCGCATCCGGACGATCTCGGTGGCGATCCGGTGAATACGCAGGTCGGCGTGCTCGGCGCCGGCCGCCCTGGCCGCCGACAGCGCGGCATCGGCCAACTCGTGGCGGGGCAGGGCCAGAAACTCGGCATCGATCCCCCGGTTCGGTGTCACCCGACCACGGTATCGACCGGTTTTAATTGCTGCATGGCAGACTCGCCGCGCACCGCCCAGCGGCGCTCCACCACGCTCGGCTACGCACTGCTCGCCCCGAGCCTGTTCGGGGTGATGGCGTTCTTGCTGCTTCCGATGCTGGTGGTGGTGTGGCTGAGTCTGCACCGCTGGGACCTACTGGGCCCGATCAACTACGCCGGCGCCGACAACTGGCGATCGGTGCTGACCGATCGGGCATTCGGCAATTCCCTTGTGGTGACGGTGCTTTTCGTGGCGATCGTCGTCCCGGTCCAGACCGTGCTGGGGCTGGGCGTGGCGGTGCTGCTGGCCCGCGAACTGCCCGGCAGCGGCGCATTCCGCACCATCTACGTGCTGCCGTGGATCTGCGCGCCGCTGGCCATCGCGGTGCTGTGGCGCTGGATCCTGAGCCCCACCGGCGGCGCGGTGAGCGCCCTGGCGGGCAGGCGCATCGAGTGGCTGACCGACCCCGGACTGGCCCTGCCGGTGACCTCGGCGGTGGTGGTGTGGACCAACGTCGGCTACGTCGCCCTGTTCTTTCTGGCCGGCATCCTGGCCATCCCCGCCCAGGTGCTGTCGGCGGCACGCATCGACGGCGCCAACGGCTGGCAGCGGTTCTGGCGGGTCACCTTGCCGATGCTGCGGCCCACCATGTTCTTCGTCCTGGTCACCGGGGTGGTCAGCGCGGCGCAGGTGTTCGACACCGTCTACGCGCTCACCGGGGGCGGCCCCGCCGGTCGCACCGATCTGATCGCGCACCGCATCTACGACGAGGCGTTCGGGGCGGCGGCGATCGGCCGGGCGGCGGTGATGGCGCTGGTGCTGTTCGCCGTGCTGGTCGGTGTCACCGTGATACAGCAGCTTTCATTCGGACGGCGGGTCAGCTATGACCTCACCTGAGCCTGCGCCGCTGCCGTTCTGGCCGCCATCGAGTGCGCTGTGCCGGCGGCCCCACGCCAGGTAGAAGATCAGCGCGATCGCCATCCAGGCGGTGAACGCCATCCAGGTGTACCGGTGCAGGTTGTACAGGATCCATCCACACACTGCCACGGCCAAGATCGGTGTGACCGGATAGCCGGGCGCCCTGAAACCGCGAGGCAAATCCGGTTCCCGGACCCGCAGTACAACGACGGCCACCGACACCGCGATGAACGCGGTCAAAGCGCCGATGGAGACCATTTCGGCCAGACGCTGGAGCGGTACCAGGCCGGCGAGGATCGCCACCACGACCGCGACGATCACGGTGTTGGTTACCGGTGTCCCGGTACGCCGGTTGACCTTGGCCAACGACGCCGGCAGCAGACCGTCGCGACCCATCGCGAACAGGATGCGGGTCTGGCCGTACATCGTCACCAACGTGACCGTGAAGATCGATATCACCGCGCCCGCGGCCAAGACAGTGCTGCCGATGCGATTCCCGGTGATGTTGTCCACAATCACGGCCAGCCCCGCGTTCTGCCCCTCGAAGTCCTGCCAAGGCTGGCTGCCCATCGCAGCGACCGCGACGACCACATAGACACCGGTCACGATCAATAGTGCCGCGATGATCGCCCGCGGGATCGTGCGTTGCGGGTCTCTGACCTCCTCGCCGGCGGTGGATACCGCATCAAGACCGACGTAGGAGAAGAAGATCGTGCCCGCGGCCCAGCTGATTCCCGAAAAGCCGAAAGGTGTGAAGTCAGCGAAGCGGTCCGCTCTGAACGCAGTTGACGCAATGACCGCGAAAACCAGCAGCACACCGAGTTTGATCACCACCATGACGGCATTGACCTTGGCCGATTCACTGGTGCCGCCGATCAGCATAGCCGCGCAGATTGCCACCAAGATAATGGCCGGCAGGTTGACCACGCCGCCCTCGGACTCCCCCGGCGCCGATGAAATAGCCTGCGGGATCGCGAGTCCGAAGACGTTGAGCGACAGCTTGCTCAGGTACTGACTCCACCCGACCGACACCGCGGCGGTGGACACCCCGTATTCGAGCACCAGGCATGCCCCGACAACCACGGCCCCGACTTCGCCGAGGGTCGCATAGGAGTACGAGTATGCCGACCCCGACATCGGCACCGCCGAAGCCAATTCGGCGTAACACAGCGCGGCCAGGCCCGCTGCGGCCCCCGCCAGGATGAACGATACGACCACAGCCGGACCGGCTTGTGGTACCGCCTGCGGGAAGACGACGAAGATGCCTGTGCCCACGGTGGCGCCGACGCCGAACATGGTGAGGTGAAACCCGCCGAGACTGCGTCGCAGGTGGTTTGAGGTCCCGCCGGCTACCTGCGCTCCGCTCACCGGCCGGCGCCGCAACATCTGCCGTGGCAGGCTGGACGCCGGAATTGGCATGGTGCTCCTAGCTGGACGGTCCGAGTCCATCATTGAACGCGGCCCGACCGGCGCAGCGGTCTACAACACGCCGTACCGGGTTAGGAACAAGTCACGTCAATTTCGAAGGGCTTGTTCACCGGCTGCATCGGGTTGGCCATGTCGACCCCGGTCGCGGTGCCGGTGATCTTGTATTGGTTGCCGTCCTTGGTCGCCTCGGCGTTGCCCTGACCGGTACCCGCGGTGTATGCCAGCGTCACACCGTTGACGTTGCCCAGCCCGACCGACTTCACCTCCGGGGGGTCGGCTTCGGTGAGCACCGCGGCGATACCGGTGGCCGCTCCGCCGATCGCGATGTTGACATCGCCGGCCATCGTCGTACACACGGTCGTGCCGCTGACGTTCTGGTCTTGGCCGTCGATGGTGACTTTGGTGTTTGCGGCAGCACCCTCGACGCTCACCGACGGGCTGGATCCACTCGAGGAAGTCGAGGAGGACACGTGCGTGCTTTCCGGGGTGCTTTCCGTCTTCTTGTCGCTGGAGCACCCGGACAGACCTACGATCGCGATTGCTGCCGCTGCTGCGGCAACCGTTACTGAACGCTTCACCGGTACTCCTTTGTTGTTGGTGCTCACGTGCCTGGTTTCGTGCTATTTGCTGGGCGCGGGCGGGGGCTGGCGGGCTAGGCTTTACCCCGCATCCTGATCCGATGGCGGTGTGCTGATGCCCGTGGCAGACCGCCCGCCACGCTCACTTGGCGAGTGTGCTGGGCGGGCCGACCTCGGCGCATCAGGTAATTACCTGATATTTGCTCCGGGAGGCGCGGTTCCGGACCCGAGGCGGGGGGTGCCCGTGGTTGGTCGTCTGCTCGAACGCGAAACGACGCTGGCCGACCTTCATCGGTGCCATCGGGCCGTCACCCGAGGGCACGGGCAGCTGGTGTTGCTGCGCGGGGAGGCCGGCGCGGGCAAGACCACGGTGATCGCCCGGTTTCTCGCCGGGCTCGACCCGGGCACCCGGGTGTTGCGGGGTTGGTGCGACGGATCGGCCACCCCACGGCCGTTAGGCCCGTTCATCGACATGCTCTCCGACCTCCCCGCGGATCAGGCGATCTCGAACCGGGCGGCCGTCGACGCCCAGGACACCGAGGACATCTACGCCCGCCTGGTCGGCATCGTCCGCGATGGCAACCCCTCGGTGTGGGTGATCGAGGACCTGCACTGGGCCGACGGCGCCGCCTTGGATCTGCTGCGTTATGTGGCCCGGCGACTCGACACGCTGCCGATGCTGGTGCTGGCGTCCTACCGCGACGACCAGATCGGCCCCACCCACCCGCTGGCCGTGCTGCTGGGTGATGTGGCGACCTGGGCGACCGTGACTCGAATGGCGCTGGCCCCGCTCAGCGCCGCGGCGGTAGCGGTCTTGGCCGCCGGTAGCGGCATCAACGCCCACGCGCTGTATCGGCTCACCGGCGGCAACGCGTTCTTCGTCACGGAGTTGTTGGCCGCCGGGCCCGACGCGCTCGCTGATGGCGGCCTGCCGTGCAGTATTTCCGAGGCGGTGCGGGGCCGGCTCGCGAGGCTGTCGGCGGCCGGCCGCGAAACCGCGCAGGCCGCCGCCATCTGCGGACCACGGGCGCACCCCGCCCTTCTCGAAGCGGTGTCGCCGGGCGCGGCGGCCACGCTGAGCGAATGCCTCGACGCAGGAGTGCTGTTCGCCAACGCCGACGCGGTGGGATTTTCCCACGAAGTGGCTCGCCGAGTCGCCGTCGAGCAGATCCCGGATTATCAGCGCCGAGTGCTCCACAAGCGAGCACTGACCGCACTGTCGGAACCGCCGATCGACCCGGACACCTTGGCGGCGCTGACATTTCACGCCGAACAGGCCGGCGACACCGACGCAGTCATCGGCTATGGCCCGGCGGCCGCCGAACGTGCCGCAGCAAGTGGCGCCAATCGGCAAGCCACCGACCTGTATGCACTGGTGCTGCGCCACGCCGGCACCATCCCCGACGAGCAAAAGGTGATATGGCTCGAACGGCACGCGTACAGCAGCTACCTGATCGGGGAAGCCGACGCTGCGGTGTCGTCGTGGCGAGCGGCGATCACGTTGCGCCACGCGATGGGGGACTCTGCCCACGAGGCCGAGGATCTGCGCGGGTTGTCGCACCTTCTGCAGCTGTTGGGACGCCCTGCCGAAGCCATGCAGGCGGCGTGCGCGTCATTGCGGCTGCTCGAAGACCTCGGCCCGTCCCCGCAGCTGGCCTGGTCGCTGATCAACATGGCTCACTTCGCCACCCTTGCCCTGGACCCGGCCGGCAGCCGGTATGCGGCCCGGGCGATGGCCCTCGGTTCCCGGTTCCGAGACCCTGCCGTGGTGATCCGCGCCCGCGGATACGCGGCGCTCGCCGACGTGTTGCGCAGCGACACCGGCTGGGACGAATTCGAGGGGGTATGGGCCGACGCGTGCGCTGCCCCCGGGCTCGAAGAACACTGCGGAATTTTGGGCGTCCTCCTCGGCATGTTCGCTGTCGCCCGCGGCGAATTCGGTCGCGCGGAGCGTTATCTCGCCGAAGCCGCCGCCCACCTAGACAACCGCGAGCTCGGCATGTTCGCGACCCTGGTGGCGGGGCTGCAGGCGCTGACCGCCCTGGCGTGCGGCGACTGGACGTCTGCCGCCCTCACGGCCGAACAGGTCCTGACCCAGCGTGGACTCACCCCCCAGCACCGGATCGCGCCGTTGATCACCGTCGCCTTGATCCGGGCACGCCGTGGCGAGGAACCCGTTTGGCCACTACTCGATGAGGCCCTCGAGTGCGCGACGGGCAGCGTGCTGCGCCTGTCGGTCTGCGCCGCACGCGCCGAGGCCGCCTGGCTGGCCGACGGCGACGAGGCGGCCCGCCGCTGCGCCACCGCACACCTCACGGCGTCCGGCACGGCCCACGAGTGGCTAGGGGGTGCCCCGCGGCGCTGGGCTCATCTGGCCGGGGCCCGATCCGGTAGCGACGTCATCGCCGCCACACCCTATGAACGTGAAATCAACGGGGATTGGTGCACGGCCGCGCGGGAGTGGATCCTCCGCGGCTGCCCCTATGATGCCGCGATCGCTCAACTCGGCGGCGACATCGAGGCCGTCGAGACCGCGCTGGGAACCTTCCGCCAGCTCGGTGCCCGCACCGCGGCCCGTCGCGCCCAGCAACGCCTCGCCCAATTGCGCGGTCGCGATCCCGACCGCCGCCGCAAAGACACCAGCGCTGACCCACATGGCCTCACCAAGCGCCAACGCGACGTCCTCGAACTGCTTGCCGCCGGGCACAGCGACGCCGAAATCGCCACCGCTTTGTACATCAGCACCAAAACCGCCAACACCCACGTATGCGCGATCATGGCCAAACTCGGCGTCCACAACCGCACCCAGGCTGCCGCCTACGCCTACCGACAACCCCGGTGAGTCATCCCAAACCATGTTGACCAGCAACCTACTTCGTCCGAACCAGCGCATTCGCGCCTCGGCCATCTACGCGCTGCTGACGCTCGGCGCGCTGATCACCTTGGCGCCCTTCGGGCTGGGGCTGTTGACGTCGTTCACCCCCGCACGCCAATTCGCCACCGGAGCCCCGCTGTCCTGGCCGCACCCGCCGACCCTGGACAACTTTCACGATCTGGGTGGTGCCGGGTTCGGCCGGGCGGCCGCGGTCACCACGTTGATGACGGCGGTGATCGTGGTGGGGCAGCTGAGTTTTTCGGTGCTGGCGGCGTATGCGTTCGCCCGGCTGGATTTCCCGGGACGAGACGCGCTGTTCTGGGTGTACGTGGCCACGCTGATGGTGCCGGCCACCGTGACGGTGGTGCCGCTGTATCTGATGATGGCGCAACTGGGCTTGCGGAACACCTTCTGGGCGTTGGTGTTGCCGTTCGTGTTCGGCTCGCCGTATGCGATCTTCCTGTTGCGCCAGTACTTTCGTACCGTCCCCGACGACCTGGTGAACGCCGCGCGCATCGACGGCGCGAACACCCTGGACGTGATCGTGCACGTGATGGTGCCGGCCAGCAGGCCGATTCTGGTGACCCTCGGGTTGATCACCGTGGTCTCACAGTGGAACAACTTCATGTGGCCGTTGGTGATCACCAGCGGCGACAAGTGGCGGGTGCTGACGGTGGCGACTGCGGCCCTGCAGTCCCGCTACAACGCGCAGTGGACGCTGGTGATGGCGGCGACCACGGTCGCGATGATCCCACTGGTGGTGCTGTTCGTGGTGTTCCAGCGCCGGATCGTGCAGTCGATCGTCGTCACGGGGATCAAATGAGCCGGCCGCGATTCTCCACCCTGTTCGCGGTGGGGGTGGCCGCACTGGCCGCGCTGCTCGGTGTCGCGGCGGTACTGCTCGACGACGTCTCGACCCGCTCGGCCGCCGGCAAGACGGTGGTGACGGTGCGACTGTGGGACGAGCAGGTAGCCGCCGCCTACCGGCAGTCGTTCGCCGCCTTCAACCGGGCGCACCCCGGCATCGAGGTGCGCGCCAACGTCGTCTCCTACGCCACGTACTTCGACACGCTGCGCACCGACGTCGCCGGCGGCGGCGCCGACGACATCTTCTGGCTCTCCGACGCCTACCTGGCCGGGTATGCCGGCAGCGGGCGGCTGATGGCGATCGATGCCGACGGTGCGGATTGGGAGCCGTCCGTGGTCGGCCAGTTCACCCGGGGCGGGACGCTGTGGGGGGTGCCGCAGCTGACCGACGCCGGGATCGCGGTGTACTACAACGCGGAACTACTGGCCGCCGCCGGGGTCGATCCCGCGGGGTTGGCACAACTGCGCTGGGATCCGCACGGCAGCGGCGACACCCTGCGGCCACTAGTGGCCGAGCTCACTCGCGACGCTGCCGGGCGCAGCGCGGGCACACCAGGTTTCGACCACCGCCGCATCAAACAGTGGGGCTACAACGCCGCCAACGATCCACAGGGTATCTACCTGAACTACATCGGCTCGGCCGGCGGGGTGTTCCAGCGCGGCGACGAGTTCGCCTTCGACAACCCGGCGGCCGTGGCCGCCTTCGAGTACCTGGTGGGCTTGATCAATGTCGACCACGTGGCACCGCCGGCCTCCGAGACCAACACCAACGGCGACTTCTCCCGCAACCAGTTCCTGGCCGGAAAGATGGCGCTGTTCCAGTCCGGCACCTACAACCTGGCGGCCGTCGCCGAGCAGGCCGCGTTCGACTGGGGGGTGGCGATGCTGCCCCGCGGGCCGGAAGGCAGCCGCGTCAGCGTCACCAACGGTATCGCCGCCGCCGGCAACGCCGCCTCACCTCACCCCGAGGCGGTACGAAAGGTGTTGGCCTGGCTCGGTAGCCGCGAAGGCAACCAATACCTAGCCCGTCACGGGGCGGCGATCCCCGCCGTGCTGAGCGCACAGCGGGTCTACTTCGACTACTGGGCGCACCGCGGGGTCGACGTCACGCCGTTCTTCGCGGTGCTCGCCGGCGCACGTATCCCCGCTCCCGGCGGGTTCGAGGGGTTTCCGGCCGGCAACCAGGCGATCAAACCCTATTTCGACGAGATGTTCCTGGGCCGCGCCGACGTCGCCACCACCCTGCGCAAGGCCCAAGACGCCGCCAACGCGGCAGCCCGCCGATAGCCGCACACCGAGTTATCGCTAGGTGCCGCGCTGGCGCAATTCCGCGGCGATGCGCTGCAGAAACGCGTCGACCTGCTCTTCGTTGTAGCCGCGCTTCCCGAGGGGCGGCTTGGAGAAAACCCAGGTCTCGACGTCCTCGGGGCGCAGCCCGTCCTCGGCGGCTCCCGGCGGCGCCGAAGGTCGCTCCAGCTCCACTTCCACCAGGTCGAGGAAGGCATCGACCTCCAGATCGTCGTAGCCGCGCTTCCCGGTGCGGGGCTTGCCGAACTGCACGTTGCGGACGTCGTCGGCGGTTAGCCTGCCATAGGCCGCCGGCGACGCCGGCGGCCCCAGTGAACCCACCTTGTCGGTCGGCGCGTCTTCGATCGGCGGCGCCTCGTAGGGGCTGGAATCGGTGGACGGACGCTTCCGTTTTCCGAACAGCGGCATGGCGATAACTTACCTACCTCCCGAGATTGCAGCTACGCCGGAAAAAGTCGGGAATCGGCCGCACCTACGCAATCTCGGGGTGAGCTCGCCGCACCATCCGCGGGACCTCAGTGCGCCGTGGACACGTCTGATCACGTCGTCCGCCCGATCCTCGGCGATTACCTTGATGTTGAGCCAGCCCAGCTGGGGCAACGTGCGCTGCCGGCGCTCACCACGGACGTACTCGCGGCGATCGGTACGGTGCTGGTCGCCGTCGTACTCGGTTGCGACGCGGAACTCTTCCCACCCCATGTCGAGCATGGCGAACAGCCGCTGGTTGATGTGCACCGGGATCTGCGTCGTCGGAACCGGGAACCCAGCATCGATGAGCAGCAGTCGCAACCAGCTCTCCTTCGGCGATGCCGCCCCGCCGTCGACCAGCGGCAGCAGTTCCCGGAGCTGCCGCAGGCCCCTCGCACCGGGATAGCGTTGCGCGAGCATCAAAACCCGCTCAACCTCAAACGGAGTCGCTCGCGTCAGGGCATCGAGCCGGGCGACTGACTGCCCGCGCGGCAGGTGGCGTGCCAGATCGAAGGCGGTACGGGCAGGAGTGGTGACCGGAAGGCGGCCGACGAACGTCAGCTCATCATCGGCAACCATCTCGTTGCGTGCAATCACGCCTATAGGCGGTCGGCCGTTACGCAACAGCATCTCGACCACCGCGTCGTCGTCGACCCAGCGCGCTCCGTGCACTGCAGAGGCGGCGACGCCCGCGATGACCCCGCGCCGACGCGACCACAGCCACGCTCCACCGATCCGGTCGCACAGTGCAGGCGCCGGCCGATCAGCGGGGAGGTAGACGTCGGGGTAGATGCGCCGGCACCGTCCCAACCGGTGTCGAGAGATCGTGCCCTCGGCGACCGCTTCGCTGCCAAGAAACGCCTTCATACCCGGCGAGGATGCACCGCGGCACCGACAGAACGACGAGATTGCAACTATGCAGGGAAAAGCCGCGAAAAGCCTGCGTGAGTGCAATCTCGGGGACAAAGCGGGAGACGAAAGGCGAAACGCCATCTATCCGGTGGTGGACAGCACCGTCAGCTCGAGGGCCAGGGCCACGCCGCACACCAGGGCGACCAGCGTCAGGGCCAGCGCGTCGGCGAACTTCGGGCGCGCCGGTGACGCCGAAATCTGGCCCACGCCACCGCGAGCGGTGATCGCATCGCCCATCTCGTCGGCCCGGCGCAGCGTGACGGTGATGGCCGCGGTGATCAGGTCGATCGCCTCGCGCGCCCAGCGGCGGCGACGCTCCCGGCGGGTACGCGGCCGCGTCCGGGGCCGTAGCCCGCGGGCGGCATAGAGCACCCGGAACTCGTCGATCAGCATCGGAAAGGCACGCAGCGCCAGGGCCAGCGCAACAGCCCACTCGTCCACCGGGATTCGCAGCAGGCGCAGCGGCCGGCCCAGAGTGGCTACCGCAGGCGCGATTTCAGCGACGTTGGTGGTCCACGACACCATCGCACCCAGCCCCAGCAGCACGATCGACAGGGCGGTGATCCGCAGGAAGTTCAGCAGTCCACCCAGGCCGGCCGGTTCGCCGCCGGCCATGGCAGCGGTGGCACCGCCGACCACCAGCAGCACCCACAACCAGCGCGGTACCGACGGCAGCGCACCTCGCGGAATCCGGGCGACCCGGGCCGCGGTGAACACCAGCAGCGCCACTGCGCCGATCGGCACCCAGCCCGGATAGAAGGTCAACAGCACCGAAATGCCGAAGACGACGATCAGTTTGGTGCCGGCCCACCATCGGTGCACGGCGGAGTCGCCGGGCACCGGACGCAGCAGCACCACCGGCCGCGGGGTTCGACGCGTCTCGTTGGTCATGCCGCACCCGCCGGTGCCGGCACCAATACGCCGTTCTGCAGGTGCAGGGTCCTGGGGCACAACTCCCCCAGCCCGGCGAAATCATGCGAGATCACCACCACCGTCAGGCCGGTCTCGCGCCGCAGGTCCTCCAGCAGCCGTAGCAGCCCGTGCCGGCTGGCGGCGTCCAGACCGGCGAGCGGTTCGTCGAGGATCAGGGCCCGCGGCGAGCGGGCCAACAGGCCCGCCAACACCAGCCGGCGCATCTGACCGCCGCTGAGTTGGTCGATACGCCGACCCGCCAGTGCCCCATCCAGGCCGACGGCCGCCAGTGCGGTGCCGATCCGGGCGTGGTCGTGAGGCGAGAAGCCGGCCGCCGAGGCCACCTCCAGGCCGACGTGACTGCGCATCAGCTGCAGCCGGGCGGCCTGGAAGGACAAGGCGACCGCCCCGACCTGTTCGTCGGCGGGCCGGCCACCGAGCAGGCAGCGGCCGGCGGTCGGTGTCGTCAGTCCGGCCATGATCCAGGCCAACGTGGACTTGCCCGAGCCGTTGCCGCCGTGGATCAGCAGGCCGTCGCCCTCCTCGACGGTGAAGCTGATGTCGCGCAGTGCGGTCTTGGCCCACGGAGTGCCGCTGGCGTACTCGTGTCCAACACCGGACAGTTCCAGCACCGGCGGGGCGGCCCGGCCGGGGGCGGTGACGTGAGGCGGCGCGGTGGGCACCTCGGCCGTCTCCACCATGGCGGTGTTGTCGCGCGAGCCGCTGAGGTCGATGATCCGGTCGGCGCTGCCGACCTCATCGTTGTAGTGGGTGATGTGCACCAGCGCGGTGCTGTGGCGCTCGGCGAGCCCGGAGAGCACCCCCAGCAGGACTTCACGCCCCTGCGGGTCGACCATGCTGGTGACCTCGTCGGCGATCAGCAGCGCCGGTTCGCGGGCCAGCGCCGCGGCCACCGCCAGCCGCTGCAGCTCACCGCCGGACAGGCCGCCGGTGTCACGCTCGGCGAAACCGGACAGGCCGACCTCACCCAGCAACCGGTCGATGTCGGTGGTGGTGCCCGGCGGCAGGCCCCACACCACATCATCGGCGACCCGGGTGCCCAGCACCTGGCTCTCCGGGTGTTGCATGACGACCGCGGTGCCGCCGGGGGCGCCCAGGCCCACCGCGCCGGGCCGTTCGACGGTGCCCGCGGTGGGAGCGCGCCCGGCCAGCAGCAGCATCAAAGTGGTCTTACCCGACCCGTTGGCGCCGGTGACCGCGACGTGTTCGCCCGCGTGGACTTCCAGGCTCACCGGCCCCAGGGCGTCGTTGCCGGTCTGCGGATAACGGAAACGCACCTGATCCAGCCGCACCGGGACCGGCGCGACCGGACCGCTCTCGGCCGGCAGGTCCAGTTTGTGCACGTCGGGCACCCCGCGCAGCCGGTCGAGCACCCGCGACAACGCCCACCAGCCCAGCAGCGAGACGATCATCACCCCGACCGTCGTCTGCGCCAGGAGAAGCCACTGCCAGTAGCGCAACAGCACGCCGAGAAATCCGGTGAGGTCGGCGGCGGCCCGCTGGAACTCCGGCAACGGCACCTTGGCCATGGCAGCGGCGACGCCGTGCACATTGGCGGTGATCGCATCGAAGATCAGGTGGCGCAGCCGCGACAGCACGGCCAACGACGCCACCACGCCGGCGCCGAAGATGCCGCCGGCCACTGCCGAGGCCACGATCACGGTCGGCAGACCGCGACGGTGGCGTTTGATGACGCCGGTCAGGCCGCCGATGTAGGCGCAGTTCACCACGGTCATGAAGCCGCCCATGCCGGCGATCAGGAATGCGATGGTCGCGGCGGCCACTGTGGCGGCGATCAGCACCCGGATCCGGTAGCGGTAGGCCAGCAGGCCCATCGGCACCGTGCCCAGCAGCGCCAATCCGCCGGCAAAGGGCACCACGACGGCGATGATCGCCGTTGCCGCGCACAGCGCGGCCATCACCGCGGCCTGCGCGATCTCGACGGGTTGCATAGACCGAGCCCGGACTCGGGTGTGGCCCTGGCCGGTCTTCGTCACCCGTTGATTCTGCCAGCCGATCCGGACAGCACCCGTTACGCGCCGTTGCCCGAGGTGATCCACTTCTGTCCACTGTTGTGCAATACTCGCGCGATGGTAGCCCCCGTCCACGCCAGCCTGGGAGCAGACCTGCTCAGCGTCGTCGCTCGACTCAACCGGCTGGCCACCCAGCGGGTCGCCCTGCCGATCCCCGGTGCGCAGGCGCGATTGCTGTCGACCATCGAGGATATGGACGAAGCCCGCATCTCCGAGCTGGCCGCGGTCGACCACTGCTCGCAGCCGACGATGACCACCCAGGTGCGCCGGCTCGAGGACGCCGGCCTGACCACGCGTACGGCCGACCCGCAGGACGCCCGCGCGGTGCTGATCCGGATCACCGACAAAGGGGTGCACACCCTGGACCGGGTTCGCCGGGACCGGGCCGCGGCGATCGATCCGGAGCTGGACCGCCTCTCCGCCGACGACCGCCGGACGCTCGCCGAGGCGGTCGAGGTGCTGCGCCGGTTCCTGGCCGACACCGCTCCGGCAAGACCGGTCCGCTAGCGCCGACCGCGAGCGCGGCGGCGCCGGTGCCATCGGACCAGCGGGAATTCGGCGGAGATGTTTCCGGCCTGATCGGTTTGTCGAATATGCTCAGTGCGGTATCGGCCCGAAGCGATCCCTGGCCTCCCGCGGCCCCTGCGGCTCCTGCAATGGGCCCGCGGTCTTCGGGGGAAGGACATTGTGGCGGATAGATTGGCGCTGGTCACCTCGATCGCCGCCCAGCTGATGGCCACCACACCGTCCACGGCGCCCGCGGTCAGCGAGCGGGTGCTGCAGACGCTGGTGGAGCAGCTCAACGTCGACGCCGGGTTCCTGCGGCACAACGACCACGAGATCAGGGCATCGAAGCTGGTCGCCGAATGGCCCCCGCGCACCGATCCGCCGGAGCCCGATCCCCTGGCGGTCGTGTCGTTCACCACCGCCGATCCGGTCTTCACCACCTGCGCGCACGGCAAGCAGGTGGCCATCATCCGGCCGGAGCCGGCCGAATCCGGCTATGTGCGCCAGATGGCGAGGGATCACGCCATCGAGTCCCTGTCGGTGGCCACCGCGCCGCTGATCTCGGGCCCGGTGACCACCGGCATGCTCGGGCTGGTCAAGTTCCGCCGGCCCAAGTGGCGCCCGGAGGAACTCAACACGATCGAAGCGATCGCGTCGCTGTTCGCACAGTTGCAGGCCCGAGTCGTCGCCGAGGAACGGCTGCGCTATCTGGCCGACCACGACGACTTGACCGGCCTGCACAACCGGCGTGCCCTGGTCGCGCACCTCTCCGATCGGCTGGTCGCAGGCAATCCCGGCCCCGTCGGTGTCTTCTATATCGACCTGGACCGGCTCAAGCCGATCAATGACTACCTCGGGCACTCGGCCGGCGACTGGTTCATCCAGGACTTCGCCCGCCGGCTTCGGGCGTACGCCGGGAACCGGACCATGACGGCCCGGATCGGTGGTGACGAATTCGTCGTCATTCCGGATTGGCCGATGTCGATGGCCAGCGCGGAGACGTTCGCCGACCGGCTGCAAGGTGCGCTGCGCGACAAGGTGGAGATCCAGGGCCACACCGTCACCAGCACGGTCAGCGTGGGCGTGACGGTGGGGCTGCCCGGCGAGGACACCAGCGCCGGTCTGCTGCACCGCGCCGACGAGGCGGTGCTGGCCGCCAAACGCGGCGGGGGCAACCAGACCGTCAGCTCCACCGACGACATGTCACTGAAGAGTCTGTTCCGCAAGGACATCGAACTGCACCTGCAGGGCAAGATCGATGACGAATCACTGCTGCTGTACTACCAGCCCGAGGTCGATCTGTGGAGTGGCGCGATCGTGGCGGTCGAGGCGCTGGTCCGCTGGCGGCATCCGACCCGTGGGCTGCTGCTGCCCGGCTCGTTCATCAGCATCGCCGAATCGGCCAACCTGGCCGATGATCTGGGCCGGTGGGTGATGCGCAGTGCGTGCGCGGAATTCAGCTCATGGCAGGCCAACGGCGTCCGGACCAACGCCACCCTGCGCGTCAACGTGTCCCCGGTGCAGTTGGGCGCCCGTGGATTCGTTCAGAACGTGGTGGAGACCGTCGAGGAGTTCGGCCTGCGACCGGGGTCGCTGTGTCTGGAGATCACCGAGCGCGCGGTGGTGCAGAACATCGAGAGCACCCGGCGCACCCTGGCCGAACTGCGCGAAGCCGGCGTGCAGATCGCGATCGACGATTTCGGCACCGGCTACGCCGTGCTGTCACACCTGAAGGACCTGCCGGTCGACACGTTGAAGATCGACACCGTGTTCGTGCGGGAATTGGGCGTCAACCCGGGCGATCTGGCGATCGTCCGAGCGATCATCGCCCTTGCCGAGGCATTCGGACTGCAGGTGGTCGCCGAGGGCGTGGAAACGTCAGCGGCCGCGCTCACCTTGATGCGGCACGGCTGTCACCGGGCGCAGGGATTCCTGTTCTCGCGACCGGTACCGGGTCCGGCCGCCGAATCAATGCTGGCGTCGCGCTGGATGGCGATGCCGTTCCTGGCCGACAGCCAGGCTCTGGTGATCTGACAAGAACATCGCCCGGTACAAACCGGCACACAACCGCACCCCCGGCTGCCTGCCGGCGAGCGCGGCAGTCGGTGCGGTGCACCAACTCGGCTCGGCGTGCGGCGGCAATCGGCGGTGCGGACCCCTCGAGGTGCCCCGGGCGAAGCGCTGGGAGGAACTCACCGGTGTCGGCCACGAGGCGCGCTGCTGCGCCCCCGAGCCGTGCAAACCAGTCCCTCGCATAAATGGAGATAATACATACCTTTCGGATGTCGTCCAACCCACACGAGACTATTAGTCAGGCGCCGTGTGGCGGCGGGGGTGCCGCCCACACCGGCCGACTCTCCGGCACCGGGAAGGACACCCGCGTCGCGGGCACCGCCCGTCATAATCAGAGGCATGGAGCGACGCCGGAACACGCAAACCCCCCAGACCCCGATGGAGACTTTGCGGCAACTGCCGGCTTTGGTCGCTCTCGAACGCATCCCGGTGCCGGTGCTCGCGATCGCCGACGACGGCACCATCTTGTTCGCCAACACCGGTTTCGCCGGCATGCTCGGCTACACCCAGGAAGAGGTGCTGGCCCTGGAATTCCGGCAGATCTTCGGCGACGTCCCGCCCGCTGAGGAGTCCGCCCTGTCGGTGATGCACTCGTTGGCCAATCTCGTTGTCTCCCTGGAACATCGGGACGGCTCAACGGTGCGTGCGTTAATGAGCAAGTCGGCTCTCGAACGCGCCGACGACCGGGTTGCGCTCGCGACGTTCCAGGACCTCACCGAACAGCTGTGGCTAGATGAGCGGTAACGCCTCAGCGCTCGACGGCTGAGTCCGCATCGCCGACCTCAGGGCCCGGGCTGGCCTGATAACGCAGCGCCTCGCGGGCCAGGAATTGCTGAAAGTAGGACAGCGAGTCCGCCGCCACTATCGCGGGCAGCAGCAGCTCCCACATCCGGGTCAGGCGCCCGACACCGTCGCCGGAGCGCGACAGCAGCCATGTTCCCAGCATGGCTCCGGTGATCGACTCGGCGACCTGAGCGGGGTCGAGGTCCTCGCGCAGGTCGCCCTCGGCGATCGCTCGTGCGGTCTGGGCGGCCACCGCGGCCGCCCATTCTGCGGCGACGTCACCGCCGAGGTCGTTGGACTCCGACAGCGCGAAGACCAGATGGCCCGCAGCGCGCGCCTCCTTGTCGGTCGCCAACACCGCGGTAACGGCGAACATGCCGTGGATCATGCCCTCGAGCGCGGGCGACGACGGCTGGCACATCCCCCGGAAGGTGTGCAACATGGTGGCGAATCCGCCCTCGATGATGGCAACCACCAGGGATTCCATCGAGTCGAAGTGGTGGTAGAGGGCGCCTTTGGTCACCCCGGCGCGCTCGATGATCGCGGTTCGTCCGGCGGCGACGTAGCCGACCTCGCCGAAGACGTCGATGGCGGCGTCGAGCAGTTTGCGCCGAGTCGCCTCGGATCGAACCTGGCGTGCCATCAGCCCACCCGATCTCCGGCCACCGCCGCGGTCGCCGACGTGGTCTTGACGGCCAGCGCTGTGCGCCGCCGGAGGAACTGAAGGAAGTAGTCCAGCCGGTCGGCGGGCACCATGCCGGGGAGCACAACGATCAGGGCCCGCTCGATCTGATTCAGGAACCGCTCGGGTTCGTCGAGGTTGCTGGCTTGTCGCAACCCCAGGTACAGCGTCATCAGCACCCGGGCGACGTCCTGCGGATCGCTGTCGACGACATCGCCATCGGCGATCGCCCGTTCGGCGACCACGCTCAGCGCTTGGACCGCGTTGCTGAGCACCGTGGTCTGCAGGCCCTCGGCACGGCCGACCACCGGCAACAGATGCAGCACCGCGCGCGCGGAGTCACTGCAGATATCCTCGACCGCCATCAGATAGCCGACGTCGATCAGGGTCTCCAGGCCGGAGAGGTTCCGGTCGACCAGCGCCTGTACCGCCGCCCCGGCCCTGGCCAATTGTTCGTCGATGACGGCCAGAGCCAGCGCATGCTTGGAGCGGAAATGGAAATACATTGCGCCCTTGGTCAATTCCGCTTCCGCGAGGATGTCGTCAAGGCCGACGTCGTGATAGGGCCGCTGAGCGAACTGATGCGCAGCGGCGCGGATGATCTGCTGGCGCGTGGCATCGGCGCGCCGGTCGGTGGGTTCAGCCAAGGCGCGATCTCAGCCTCGTCACTGACCGGGAGTCGTACCGCATTGCGCTAACGCTAGCAGGGCGTTGTTGAAGTGGACTCTTTTCTATACTCGGAATCGTCGGTAACAACCGGTGGCATCCGGAAAACCTCAATTTACCGACGTTGGGCGGCCTTCAGTCTCCGCAGGTCCGGGTCAGGTCGCGGGTAGGGCAAAGACCACGAACTGGGTCACCTCGCGCGGTGCGAAATTGTCGTCGCTGACCAGCACCACCGTTTGCCGGCCGTCGGGCAATCGCGGCCCCAGAGTGATCCCCTCGATGTTGTCCAGTGGGTCCAGACCCGGTGTGGTCGACAGGTCGGCCAGCAGCGTCTTGGTCATCGGGGTCACGGCGTGCCCGGCCAGCGCGGGCAGACCCAGCACGTCGGTGGCGTCACCGATCTCGGCCCGATACAGCCGCACCGTGGGGCGGGCGCTGAACGCCCGCTCGATGACCAGGAAGGCGTTCTCCGACAGTGCCACCAGGTCGGTGAGGCCGTTGGTTTCGGCCGGCGCGGTCGCCGGCTGCAGCGGGTAGGCGTACTGGGCGGCCGGGGCGCCGGGTTCTCCGCTCGCGTCCAGACGGTAGGCGGTGATGCGGGTCAGCGCACCGTGAGCCTGATCCGGCAGGGCGCCGTCGTCGTAGCCCGGCCCCTCCATCGCGGCGAACAGCAGCCGGCCCTCGGCGGTCACGGTGAGGCCTTCGAGCGTCTTGTTGCGGCGCGGTCCGGTGCGCCGTGCCGACATCGCCTGTTCCGGCGGCAGGGCGAACTGACCGAGGTAGCTGCCGTCGAGCCCGGCGATCCTGACCCAGGGGTCGGCCAGCACCGGACCGTGCGGCCCGCCAATGAGCCGCTCACCCTCCGACGTCCAGTACAGCCGCTGTCGGCCGCGGTCGAACGCGATACCTTCCGGGTCGGGCGGCACGACCGGCGGTGAACCGGCGAAGGACGGCGGCCCGTACGGGCGCCCGCTCTCGTCCAGCAGCGGGTGGACGGCGCTGATCGTCGCATCGTCGACGCCGCGGTCCGACACCGAGAGCCGAACCGTGTAGAACCGGGCCGGCCCGCTGGCCGACCGGTCATCGCTGATCACGTAGTAGCAGTCGCGGCCGGAGTCATAACTGATTCCCGACAGACCACCCACCGCCGTGCCGCCGAATGTGGTGTTCGCCGGCAGCTGGATCTGGCCGAGATATTCCAGCCCCGGCGCCGCCACCGGGGCCTCGCACGGTGTGCAGCCGGCGACCAGTAGCCCACACAGCGACAGCAGCCGGGCCAACGTGGAACGCACACCGCACTTTAAACCCGGTTTACCAGCCGCCCCGCCCGGATACCGTGCAGGAGTGACCACCTCCGAAGCTCTCTGCGACACCTTGGACGGACGCTGGCGCGCGGTGAAGAACCGAGTCCGGGCCACCCTCTCCGACGAGAAATTCCGGCCGCACTACACCCCCAACACCGCGATCGCCCGTGCCAAGGTCACCGAACAGCTCCGGATCATGGCCGGCACCGGCGTGGCCGCCGACAGTTTCCGCAAGGAGCACGGCGGAACCGGCGACGTGGGCGCGGCGGTCAGCATGATCGAGATGCTGGCGATGTCCGATCTGTCCCTGATGGTCAAGGCCGGAGTGCAGTGGGGGTTGTTCGGCGGAGCCGTGGAGAACCTGGGCACCGAGCGCCACCATCGCGCCTACGTCCAGAAGATCATCGACCTCGAGGTGCTCGGCTGTTTCGCGATGACCGAGACCGGCCACGGCAGTGATGTGCAGTCGCTGGAGACGACCGCCACCTACGATCCGACGACGAACGAGTTCGTCATCGATTCCACCACCGGTACCGCGCGCAAGGACTACATCGGTGGCGCAGCCGAAACCGCCACCGTCGCCGCGGTCTTCGCTGCGCTGATCACCGGCGGCAAAAGCCATGGGGTGCACTGCTTCCTGGTGCCGATCCGGGACGCCGAAGGCAATGACCTGCCTGGTGTCACCACCTCGGACTGCCACTACAAGGGCGGCCTGCCCGGGGTGGACAACGGTCGCATCGTCTTCGACCACGTTCGGGTTCCGCGGGAGAACCTGTTGAACAGATACGCCGACGTCGATCCCGACGGCAGCTACCGCTCGTCGATCGAAAGCGACGGCCGGCGGTTTTTCACCATGATCGGCACCCTGATCCGGGGCCGGGTCTCGGTGGGCGGGAGCGCGGGCGCGGCCGCTCGGGTGGCCCTGGACATCGCCACCCGATACGCGTTGCAGCGCAGGCAGTTCAGTGCCCCCGGCGATGACGGGGCCGAGCACGAGGTGCTGATCATGGACTACCTGGCGCACCAGCGCCGGCTGTTCCCGCTGATTGCACGGTCATATGCGCTGCAGTTCGCCCAGAATGAGTTGGTGGGCAGGTGCCACGACCTGCAGACCGCCGACGACCCGGACGCCGAAGAGCAGCGTGAGCTCGAGGCCCGGGCAGCCGGGCTGAAAGCCGCCAACACCTGGCACGCGTCCCGGGCAATCCAGGAAGCGCGGGAAGCCTGCGGAGGCGCCGGCTACATGGCCGAGAACCGGCTGATCGCGTTGCGCGCCGACACCGACGTGTTCACCACCTTCGAGGGCGACAACCACGTGCTGACCCAGCTGGTGGCCAAGCAACTGCTGACCGCCTACGCCGACGACATCGCCGGCATGAGCCCGGTCGGCTGGGTGCGGTTCGCCGCCGAGACGGTCGGTGACCGGGTGCTGAAACGTACCGCGGCAGAAACGATCATCCAGCGGATCGTCGACGCCCGCCAAGACAGCGAGGAGGAGGGCAGCCTGTTCAATCGCGGCACCCAGGTGCACATGTTCGAGGACCGCGAGGAATATCTGCTGACCTCGGTGGCCCGCCGGCTGCGGGCCAAGTCCGAGGAGATGAGCGACTTCGACGCCTTCAACTCGGTCCAGGACCACGTGCTGCACGCGGCCTCCGCCCACATCGACCGGGTGGTGCTGGAGGCGTTCGTCGCCGGCATCGACTCATGCCCGGACCCGCAGGCACGCGAGTTGCTGGAGTTGGTGTGCGACCTGTACGCACTCAGTGTCATCGAGGACGACAAGGCGTGGTACATCGAGCACCGGTACCTGTCCACCGAGCGGGCCAAAGCCGTCACCCGAGGCATCAATGACCGGTGCCGGAAGCTGCGGCCGCATGCGCAGACGCTGGTCGACGGATTCGGGATCCCCGAGCCGCTGCGCTATGCCGAGATGCTGCATCCCGAACACTTGGACTAGCTGCCGGTTCGCCCTGCGGCCCGCCGCTTTATAGGCTGTCCGCATCGAGCCCAAACGAAGGAGTATCACTCATGGCGTGGTTCCTCGCGCTGAACGCCTCCCCGACCAAGGGCGGCCAGGCGCCGACCTATGAGCTGCAGGAATCCGCCGATATCGAGCGGATCACCCGGGAGATGGCCAGCTTCGCCGCAACCGATCAGGCGGTGGCGGTTCCCGCCGTCTTCAACAACGGCCGCCAGCAGGTCACCTTGTACGTGCGTCCGGCCGCCTGGGGCGCCTGGGCGATCTACGAGCTGAGTGAGGAAGAGCGCCGCGAATTGATGGCCGCCAGCCCGCTGGTCAATGCGCTCGCTCAGGCCCGCGCCGCCAAACAGCAGCAGTCCGGAGCCCAGCAACCGCAGCAGATGTATGCGCCGCAGGCCCAGCCGAAGCAGTCCGGTCCCTCAGTGATTCCCAGGCTGGACTGAGGGCTGGACCGACGCGTCGGAAAAACGTGGCTCCCCCGGGTGGACTCGAACCACCAACCCTCCGGTTAACAGCCGAATGCTCTGCCAATTGAGCTACAGGGGACCGCTGTCCGCGTGGACTTGCACGACTCTAGCGCATCCCGAGAGCACCTCCGTCCCACGGGGGTCGCACCGAATCGCCCCGCCGCCGGATGGGGCAGGATGGAACCACCGCACCGCCTGTTGTAGGGAGCAGCATTGATCGGGTACGTCGTCGTGATGGGCGTCGGCTACGTGATGGGCACGAAAGCCGGCCGTCGGCGCTACGAGCAGATCATCGGCAGCTACCACGCGCTGACCAGCAGTCCGATCGCCAAAGCGGTGATCGACAAGGGCCGGCGCAGCATCGCCAACCGGATCCATCCCGACCAGAAGATGGTGACGCTGACCGAACTCGAGGACGGCACCACGGTGATGCGGCCGGCAGACCCCGAGGATCCCGGCCCCCGCTGATCAGGTCGGCGCTTTGCGCCCGACCCGCTGCATCCGGCCTCCGGCCGGGCTTGCGGTCAGGCTCTCCCCTAACGCCTGACCCGCTGCACCCGACCTCCGGCCGGGCTTGCGGTCAGGCTCTCCCCTAACGCCTGACCCGCTGCACCCGACCTCCGGCCGGGCTTGCGGTCAGGCGGTCAGATCGTCGCCGCTGGCCTGCTCCAGCAGGCTGCGCCGATAGGCCTCCATTGCGACCAGGTCACCGAACAGCGCGTGATATTCGTCGCTGTGCTCCACCGGTGACATGCGCTGCAGTTTGGACTTGACCTCGGCGATCTGGCGGCCCACCCACACCTCCTGCAACCGGGCCAGCACCCCGCCGATATAGCGGGGCAACTTGTCGTCGTCGACCCGGATGGACTCCACGCTCAACTCGTGGATGAGCCCGACGGTCAGCGGCGAGGTCGTCTGCTCGCGCAACGTCTCGATCCACTGGGCACCGGCGGCCGCGGCAGCGGACCCGCCGGTCCCCCCGGCCGTGTCGATCGCCGCGCGCACCGCCGCGTAGCCGGGGTGGGTGAAACTCTCCACCGTCAGACTGTCGAACACCGGGCCGGCCAGCGCGGGGAACTGCAGTGCCGCCTTGAGCGCCTCCCGCTGCGGCCACAGCGTCGGATCGGCCGGGTTGGGGCGCGCCACCGGCGCTTGAGCGGCCGCCGCGGCGGTCGCGGTGGACGCCCGAGCGGGGCCGCCTCTGGCGTCCTTGGCCCCCTTGGCCTGAGCGCGCACCCGGCCGATCACCTGTGGGACGTCGTCCCAGCCCACCCAGCCGGCCAGCTGGCGAGCGTATTCGTCACGCAGTGTCGGGTCCTTGATCTGGGCGACCATCGGCACGCAGCGGCGCAGCGCAGCGACCCGCCCTTCGGCGGTGTCCAGATCCATTTCGGCGAGAGCGGTGCGAACGGCGAACTCGAACAACGGAGTTCGGCGTGCCACCAGATCGCGCAGCGCCTCGTCGCCCTGTGCCAACCGCAGATCGCAGGGATCCATGCCGTCGGCGGCCACCGCCACGAACGACTGGCCGGCCAGCTGCTGCTCGCCCTCAAGGGCCTTGAGCGCGGCTTGTCTTCCGGCCGCGTCGCCGTCGAAGACGTAGATCAGCTCGCCCCGAAAGAACTTGTCGTCCATCATCAGCCGGCGCAGCATCGCCAGGTGCTCGTCGCCGAAAGCGGTGCCGCACGATGCCACCGCGGTGGTCACCCCGGCCAGGTGCATCGCCATCACGTCGGTGTAGCCCTCCACGACGATGGCCTGATGCCCGCGCGCGATGTCCCGCTTGGCCAGGTCCAGACCGAACAGCACGTTGGACTTCTTGTAGAGCGTGGTCTCGGGGGTGTTGACGTACTTGGCCTCCATCGGGTCATCGTCGAACAACCGGCGGGCGCCGAACCCGATCACCTCCCCCGCCGAGGACCGGATCGGCCAGAGCAGCCGGCGGTGGAACCGGTCCATCGGACCCCGGCGCCCCTCCCGGGACAGGCCCGCGGCCTCCAGCTCCTTGAACTCGAAGCCCTTGCGCAGCAGGTGTTTCGTCAAGCCGTCCCAACCCGACGGGGCAAAGCCGCAGCCGAACCGCTGCGCGGCGGCGGCGTCGAAGTTGCGTTCGGTGAGATATTTGCGCGCCGGTGCCGCCTCGGCGGTGCCCAGCGCCGCGGCATAGAACTCCGCTGCCGCCGCGTTGGCGGCGATCAGCCGGCTGCGACCGCCGCGCTCACGCTGGATGTTGGTGGCCGATGCGCCGGTGTAGGTGATGGTGTGGCCGACCCGGTCGGCCAGCAGCTCGACCGCCTCGACGAAGCTGGCGTGCTCGATCTTCTGCACGAAGGCATAGACGTCGCCGCCCTCCCCGCAACCGAAGCAGTGGAACAGGCCGTGGTTGGGCCGGACGTGAAACGACGGCGACTTCTCGTTGTGAAACGGGCACAGGCCCTTGAGCGAGTCGGCCCCAGCGCGCCTGAGCTGCACATAATCGCCCACCACATCCTCGATCCGGACACGTTCGCGGATGGCGGCGATGTCGCGATCGGAGATACGGCCTGCCACCGGGTCAGTCTAGAGTGCACAGCCGGCGTCCAGCCGCCATGTTTTAAGCTCGGTTCGTCAACGTCGACGTCAGGGAGCACGCATGAGTCTGTCCGAGCAGCAAAACGCGGCGAAATCCAAACGACCGCGCCTGCTGCTCGTGATCGCCGTCGCCGCGCTGGCCGTGGTGGGGGCGGCCGCCTGGCTGGTACTGCCGGACCGCTCCCGCGGTGCCGCATCGGGGATCACCGGCGAGACCGTCAAGCAGGTTCTGCTCGACGGCGCCGAGCTGACCAAGATGCTGGATCAGCCCTTCACGACCGTCACCGGCCCGCCGGCCTACGGCGGTCCGGAAGCGATGGAGGACTCGTCGTCGCCCGGTGAATGCGTCGGCGTGATGGAGGTCGCGCCCAAGAGCGTGTACGCCTCGGCCGACGTACAGAGCTACGCGCGGGAGACCTGGATCGACTCCGAACCCCACCGGGACGGCTTCACCCCGCTGACCACCCAGGTGATGTTCGTCAAGGAGGCCGTGGTCGCACTGCCCAGCGCGGCGGACGCCCAAGCGCTGTTCGCGAAGTTCGCCGAGCAATGGAAACGCTGCGACGGGCATGCGGTCAACGCCGACGCGGATTCCGGCGGACAGCCCCAGTTGCACGGCACCGAGATGCACATCACCGACGTCCGGGTCACCGATGACGTGCTGGCGGCCTCCATCGTGCTCGACAAGAGCCCCAAGGCGCCGGACACCCGGGCCGTCGGTGTGCGGGACAACTGCATCGTCGGGGTGCTGATCGCGTTCACCGGCACCGAGAACGCCACCGGTTCCGGCGACCCGCAGACCAGCAGCATCGAGGCCGTACGGGCGATGATGGACAAGGTCACCAAGCTCGGCTGAGCTCGCCGTGTCCTAGCCCTTCGCGAGGCGCTCCAGTCGGCCCTCGGTGCACGACGCGATCTGGTCGATGACGACCCGCAGCCGCGCGCCGTCATCGGCGGCAGCGGCGAACGCCGGGACGAAGAACGGATCCAGGCTCTGCGGCGCCCCGGAGAGCAACCGGTGGGCCACCGCGTGAACCTGCTCGCGCTGGACGGCCTGAATTTTGCGGTGCTGATCGTCGGACATGATGAACTGCACCGCAAGAGTTTTCAGCACGGCCACTTCGGCCTGGACCAGTTCGGGCACTACCAGATCGGCCTGGTATCGGGCCAGTGGCCGCCGGCCGGCAACGGCATGGGTGGCGGAGATCGCCGCGGAGGCGAACCGGCCGACCAGCTCACTGGTCAGTTGCTTCAGCGCCACCGACGCCGACAGGGTCATCGGGAATTTGCCGTAGGCGGCGACCGCGGCCACCATCGGCAGTTCGGTGAGCCGGTGAGCGGCCGCGGCCAGGTCATGGACCCCGTCGGGGTCGCCGAGGCGCGCCAGTTCGGCCACCGTGGCGGCGTCGGCGAGCACCCGCAGGTCGATACGGCCGGCGATGACACCGTCTTCGACATCGTGCACCGAGTAGGCGACGTCGTCGGCCCAGTCCATGATCTGCGCTTCCAGGCAGACCCGGCCCTCCGGCGCGCCTTGACGCATCCATTCGGCGGCGACCCGGTCGTCGTCGTAGAAGCCGAACTTGGGCCGGGCCGGCCCGTCTCCCGACCGGCGGAGCCACGGATATTTGGTGACCGCGTCCAGCGCCGCCCGGGTCAGATTCAGTCCCGCGCTTGCTCCGTCGGGGCCCAGGACTTTGGGTTCCAGACTGGTCAGGATGCGGAAATTCTGCGCATTGCCTTCGAATCCGCCGCAGTCCGAGGCGATTTCGTTGAGCGCCTGCTCGCCGTTGTGGCCGTACGGGGGGTGTCCGATGTCGTGGGCCAGCCCGGCCAGGTCGACCAGGTCGGGGTCGCAGCCCAGCCCGATCGCCATCCCCCGCCCGATCTGCGCCACCTCCA
Organism: Mycolicibacter terrae; assembly: GCF_010727125.1. Classification (NCBI taxonomy): domain Bacteria; kingdom Bacillati; phylum Actinomycetota; class Actinomycetes; order Mycobacteriales; family Mycobacteriaceae; genus Mycobacterium; species Mycobacterium terrae. The sequence continues at coordinate 2,659,583 of NZ_AP022564.1, forward strand.
GCGAATGGGTCAGCCGGGTGCGCGGGGTGTCGCCGTCGCGGGGGCCGACGACCTGGGTCTTGTCGGCCAGCCGGCGCAGCGCGGCACTGTGCAGCACCCTGGCCCGGTCCCGGGCGAAGTCGGTGCGGTGCTGACCGCCGGTCCCGGGCAGGCCGGCGGTCTTCGACGACTCCCCCATGATGCGGTCGCGGTCGTGCGCGCCGTAGTTGTCGTACTCGTTTGTGGCCACCGCAGCCAGTCTATTTTGGCCCCGTCCGCATCGATGACATGCCAGGCCGAAACGCCGGGCACCGGCTGCGCAGCCCGTCGCAGAATTCCAGCGATCGCCCGCGGACCGCATATACATTGACCAGCATGCGAATCACTCGCCTGCTCAGCGCCGCCCTCGCGGTGGTCATCGCCATGCTGCTGGGGGCGCCGGGCGCCGCGGCGCAACCACCGCTGCGGCTGCCCAGCTCGATCACCGACAGCGCCGGGGCGCTCTCGCCATCCGATCGTGTCGGGGTGCAGGCCGCGATCGACAAGCTCTACGCCGACCGGCACATCCGGCTGTGGGTGGTCTACGTCGACGTCTTCTCCGGGCAGACCGCTGATGACTGGGGCCGCAGCACGGCACGGCTCAGCGACCTGGGCAACAGCGACGCCATGCTGGCGGTGGCCATCGCCGACCGGGGCTATGCGTTCCTGGTGTCCGACAGCATCTCCGAGATCGACGCCGGCAAGGTTGATGCGCTGCGGCGCAACCAGATCGAGCCGGCGCTGCACCGTGGCGATTGGGCCGGGGCGGCCACTGTCGCCGCCGGCGGGCTGGACGCAGCGGCGGCACCGGCCGAGGTGAGCTGGGCGCCGATCCTGATCGCGCTGGGCGCGGTGGCGGCCGCCGGCGTGGTGGTCCTGCTGGTGGCACGCCATCTGCGGCGGCGCCGGCACAACGCGGAGCTGGCAGCGGCCCGACGGGCCGATTCGACTGATCCGAATGCGCTGGCCGACGTGCCGGTGTTCGCCCTGGACACGCTGTCGCGGGAGAAGGTGGTCGAGGTCGACAATGCGGTGCGCACCAGCGCCAACGAGTTGCAGCTGGCCGTCGATGAGTTCGGCGAGGAACGCACCCGGCCGTTCGCGCAGGCGGTCGCGAGCGCCAAGGCCGCCATGGAGCAGGCCTTCACGGTGCGCCAGCAGCTCGACGACGACATCCCCGAGACACCTGCCCAGCAGCGCGATCTGCTGACCGGGGTGATCGTCACCGCCTCCAAAGCCGACCGCGAACTGGAGACCCAGCGTGCGTCCTTCGAGGAATTGCGCGACCTGGTCCTCAACGCTCCGGCACGCCTCGACGACCTGACCCGACAGCTCGTCGAGCTGACCGGGCGCATTCCGGCCTCCGAACAGCATCTGGTCGACTTGCACCGCGAATTCGACGCCACCGCACTCAGTTCGGTGTCCGGCAATGTCAAGACCGCGCAGGACCGGGCGGCCTTCGCCGAACGCAACATCACCCGGGCGCGCGGGCTGGCCGACCACCCGGTGACCGGCGGGCAGAGCGAACTGGTGGACGCGCTGCGGGCCGCCGAGTCTGGGCTGGCCCAGGGCCGGGCCCTGCTCGACGCGGTGGACAACGCCGCCCGCGACATCCGCCACGCGGTCGCCACGCTGCCGGAGGCCATCACCGACGCCGAGGCCGGGATCGCGCAGGCCGACGCGCAGCTGCAGCGCGGGGCGGGGACCCACAAGTCCGGTCTCACCGCTGCCCGCGACGCCGCGGTCAAGGCCGTCGCCGCCGCCCGGACGACCGGCGATCCGCTGGGGGCGTTCACCGTATTGACCAAGGCCGACTCCGACCTGGACCGACTATTGGACACCGTGGCCGAGGAACGCGCCGCCGCCGAGCGACTTGCCCGCACCCTGGAACAGGCGCTGTTCACCGCGTCGTCGCGGATCCGCGCCGTGTCGGACTACATCGACACCCGCCGCGGCAGCGTCGGGCCGGAGGCGCGCACCCGGTTGGCCGAGGCGCGACGCCGGCTCGACGCCGCTCAGGACAAACGCACCACCGACGTCGCCGGCGCCATCACCCAGGCCAACGGGGCGGCCACGCTGGCGGCCGCGGCGCAGTCACTGGCCAAGGCGGACGTGCAATCCGCGCAGCGGGAGTACTACGGCCGCTACGGCGGCGGCCCCGGCGGTGGCAACGACACCGGGGCCATGCTCGGCGGCATCATCATCGGCAACATCCTCAGCGGGGGCCGGATGGGCGGCGGCCTCGGCGGTGGTGGCGGGGGCGGCTGGAGCCCGACCTCATTCGGCGGTTCCTCCGGTGGTGGAGGGTTCTTCGGCGGTGGCGGCCGGTTCTAGCCTCGCACGGCGAAAGTGCCCGCACGCCAAGGGCGTGCGGGCACTTTTATGCCGAAGTCAGGGCGTGGCGGTCGGTCCGGTCGCACCCGGCTGACCGTCGGGCCCGTCCTCACCGGCCGTCCCGTTGGTCTCGACGGTGTCGTTGCCGGTCGCCGTCGCGGTGCCGCCGGCCCCGGGCTGACCGCCAGGACCGCCCTCGCCACCGGCCGCACCGGTGCCGCCGGTACCACCGTTGCCGCCGGCGCCGCCGTTGCCGCCGTCACCGGCCGTCGACGCGCCACCCTTGCCGTGGGTGGTCGCATCGCCGCCGGCGCCGCCGTTGCCACCCGCGCCGCCGGGCGAGCCGACAACACCGTCGGCGCCGGTACCGCCGATGGCGCCCGCGCCGCCGTCGCCGCCGACGCCACCGATGGCGGTGCCGCCGGCGCCGTTGGCCCTGGCGTCGCCACCGGCGCCGCCGTCACCGCCGGTGCCGGCGATGAGGCCCTGGCCGCCGGTACCGCCGATACCGCCGTCACCACCGTTGGCGATGCCCTCGGAGCCGTTGGAAGTGGCCTCGCCACCGGCTCCGCCGACCCCGCCGGTGCCGCCGTGGCCGTTCTCGGCGGTGCCGCCGGTGCCGCCCATACCGCCGCTGCCGCCGGTCGAATCGCCGCTGAAGCCGTTGGCGGTGCCTTCTCCGCCGGCGCCGCCCGCGCCACCGGCGCCGCCTTCCCCGCCGTTGCCGATGGGGGCGGCGGAGTTGCCACCCGTACCGCCGGCCCCGCCGTTGCCGCCGACAACGGTGCCCGTGGCACCGTTGGCCGTGGCCGCACCACCGGCACCACCGACACCGCCGGCACCACCGTTGCCGAAGATCGAAGCGACCGCGTCGCCGCCGACACCGCCGGTGCCGCCGTCGGAACCGGCTGCGGTGCCACCGGCACCGTTGGCCGTGGCGTGGAACCCGGCGCCACCGGCACCGCCGACCCCGCCGTCGCCCATGACCGTGCCTCCGGTGCCGCCGTTGCCGCCGTCAGTGCCGTCGACCCCGGCCACGGTGGAGGTCCAGCCGTCGCCACCGTCGCCGCCGTTGCCGAAGAACCCGGCGGCACCACCGTCACCGCCGTCCAGGCCCTGTACGGTCGAGTCCCAGCCGTCGCCGCCGTCGCCGAACCACAACCCGCCGGCCCCACCGTCGGGGTCGGACTGGGTGCCGTCGATACCGTTGCAGATCAGGCCGCACGCGCCATCGAGGCTGTCCACCCCGTTCATCTGGATGTAGGCGGTGTTGATGGCGCTGTCGATCTGCTGGCCGAGGTCGCTGGTGATCCACGCCTCCATGGCCGTGTGCCACGGGTCGTACATCCACTGCTCGACCACGCCGGCGGGGTCGAGATCGGGGTTGGCCAGCAGCAGCTGGTCCCAGAACGGCGAGTCGCCGAACACGTCGTCAACGCCGGTGGTGTCCACTGCCGGGCCGGCGAGCGCGCTGGGGTCGAACAGGTCCATCAGCCAGTCGAGTCCGTCGGCGTGTGCGTCCGGCGCGGCCGCCAACGGGGCCATCCCGAGCGCCAAGAACGCGGCCGCCGAGCCCCCCGCCGCGACCACCCGACGGCGCGTCTTCGTGCCGAATGCATGGTGCTTCGTGGTGCGCTTGCTGATAGTCATCTACCTACCTCCCAGGTGTGGACTAATCCGCGGTTGTCCGAAAGCCTTACGGCAGTAAAGGCTTTGCTTAGTTAACGGCAACGGCGCCGGTGCCTCAAACCGAGGGCCCAGACTCTCAGGGAAGGCCCGGAACATAGGTGCCTGTACCTGCGCGACAGTCCCCCGGAGTGCCGTGTGTGCCATGAAACCGGACCACGTCGGCGGGCAGACCACGGGCAGCCTGTGACCCCGCACCGCTGCGGACAGCGCCGCCCCGAAATGTCACAGGACGGCACCGGGCAGCTACGCCCCGGGTCCTGCGAGCAGCTCTCAGCAGCCCTTGAGTCGAACCGCCAGGTAGTCGGCGACCGAGTCGATGGCCACCCGTTCCTGGGCCATGCTGTCGCGTTCCCGCACGGTGACGGCGTGGTCTTCGAGTGAGTCGAAGTCGACGGTGATGCAGAACGGGGTGCCGATCTCGTCCTGACGCCGGTAACGCCGACCGACCGCACCGGCGTCGTCGAACTCGACGTTCCAGGACTGCCGCAACTCGGCGGCCAGGTCCCGGGCCTTGGGCGACAGGTCGGCGTTGCGGCTCAGCGGCAGCACGGCGGCTTTGATCGGCGCCAGCCGGGGATCCAGCCGCAGCACGGTGCGCTTGTCCACCCCGCCCTTGGCGTTGGGGGCCTCGTCCTCGTGGTAGGCGTCGATCAGGAACGCCATGAACGAACGGGTCAGCCCGGCGGCGGGCTCGATCACGTACGGCGTGTAGCGGGTGTCAGTTGCCTGGTCGTAGAACGACAGGTCGACGCCGGAGTGCTTGGTGTGGGTGGACAGGTCGAAGTCGGTGCGGTTGGCGATCCCCTCCAGCTCGCCCCACGGGTTGTTCTGGAAACCGAACTTGTACTCGATGTCGGTGGTGCCGGCGCTGTAGTGCGACAGCTTCTCCAGCGGGTGCTCGAACAGCCGTAGGTTGTCGGCGTCGATACCCAGGTCGACGTACCAGGCCAGCCGGGTGTCGATCCAGTACCGGTGCCACTCGGGCGCAGTAGACGGTTCGACGAAGAACTCCATCTCCATCTGCTCGAACTCGCGGGTCCGGAAGATGAAGTTGCCGGGGGTGATCTCGTTGCGGAAGCTCTTGCCGGTCTGGGCGATTCCGAACGGCGGCTTTCGGCGCGCGGTGGTGACGACGTTGGCGAAGTTGACGAAGATGCCCTGGGCGGTCTCCGGGCGCAGGTAGTGCAGCCCCTCCTCGCTTTCGATGGGACCGAGGTAGGTCTTGAGCATCATGTTGAACTCACGCGGCTCGGTCCACTGGCCCTTGGTGCCGCAGTCCGGGCAGGCGATCTCGCTCATCGGGATGTCGTCCGGATCGACCTGCTCGCCCTTGGCCAGTCTCTTGGCCGCAGCAGCCTCCTGCATGTGGTCCTGGCGGTGTCGCTTGTGGCAGGACAGGCACTCGACCAGCGGGTCGTTGAACACCTCGACGTGACCGGAGGCCACCCACACGTCTCGCGGCAGGATGATCGACGAGTCCAGCCCGACGACATCGTCGCGAGCGGTCACGACCGAGCGCCACCACTGTCGCTTGATGTTCTCCTTGAACTCCACGCCGAGCGGGCCGTAGTCCCACGCGGACTTGGTGCCTCCATAGATTTCGCCGGCCGGGAAGACCAGTCCGCGGCGCTTGGCCAGATTGACGACGGTGTCGATGACGGACGCCACGAGGGGGTGTACTCCTTCTAGTCGAGGCCGCGTCGGCAACGCCGACACGCAGAGCACCAGACATCGTATCGACACCGCCTGGCTTCTTTGACATGCATCATCACGCATGAAACAGTGGAGTCAGCTGAAAACGGTTTCCAACATGGGCGGAGGTGGTTGCATGCCGCCCGCAGCATCCGGTCTGGTGGCCGACGATCACCAACACGCCGGGCCCGCCTTCCCCGCCACTCCGCCGCGGGAGATCCTCGACGCCGCAGGCGAGCTGCTGCGGGCACTGGCCGCTCCGGTGCGCATCGCGATCGTCTTGCAGCTGCAGGAATCCCACCGCTGCGTCCACGAACTCGTCGACGCGCTGGGGGTGCCCCAGCCGCTGGTCAGCCAACATCTGAAAATCCTCAAGTCGGCCGGGGTGGTCACCGGGGAACGGTCGGGCCGCGAGGTGCTCTACCGGTTGGCCGACCACCACCTGGCGCACATCGTCATCGACGCGGTCGCCCACGCCGGCGAGGAACGTTGACCGCCCCGGGGGTGCGCTCCACCCGGCAGCGCGCGGCGATTTCGGCCTTGTTGGAGACCATCGACGATTTCCGTTCGGCCCAGGAGCTGCACGACGTGCTGCGCGAGCGCGGGGAGAACATCGGACTGACGACGGTCTATCGCACGCTGCAGGCGATGGCGTCGGCCGGGCAGGTCGACACGTTGCGCGCCGACACCGGCGAGTCGGTCTACCGACGCTGCTCAGAGCACCATCACCACCACCTGGTCTGCCGCCACTGCGGCGCCACCGTCGAGGTGGGCGATCACGAGGTCGAGGAGTGGGCGGCCCAGATCGCCGCCGAGCACGGCTTCTCCGATGTCAGCCACACCATCGAGATCTTCGGAACCTGCGCCGACTGCCGAAAATAAGCACCGCCGCTACCGATCAGCCGGGCGAGCCGTTGCTGGCACCGCTGCCGCCGGCACCACCTTCACCGCCTCGGCCGAGGTTGCCGCCGTTTCCGCCGTTACCGCCGTTGCCGCCGGAGGCGCCGCTGTTGGTCCCCGACGGGTCGTAGCCGTCGCCGCCGTCGCCACCGTTGCCGGCCGGCAGCGGCGCCGGGTTACTACCGACCGTGCCGGCACCGCCTGCCGTCCCCCCGCCGCCGGCGCCACCGGTACCGGCTGCGCCGCCGGAACCACCGGCGCCCCGCAAACTGGTGGTACCGCCGTTGCCGCCGTTGCCGCCGGCACCTTCGTTGTCGCCGGTGGCGGCACCGACGCCGCCGCCGGCCACTCCGGCGACGCCCTGCGCCCCGTCACCGCCGTCGCCGGCGAGGGCTCCGTTGCCGCCGGCACCGCCGACGCCGCCGCTGCCGTTGGTGCCTCCGGCACCGGCGGTGGTGCCGCCACCGCCGCCGGCGCCACCGGTACCGCCCACACCGGCGGTGCCGGCATTGCCGCCGGTACCGCCCCCGCCCCTGGCGGAGCCGGTGTCGGTCCCGCCGGCGATGCCCGATTGGCCGTTACCGCCGTCGCCGCCGGCCCCGGCGTTGCCGCCGGTACCGCCCTGGCCGCCTTGGCCGCCGTTTCCGTTGGCGCCGACGGTGCTGCCGGTCCCGCCGTTGCCGCCGGTGCCGCCCCGGCCGCCGATCCCGCCGGTGCCGCCGGCACTTCCGGATTCGCCGTTGGCGGTGGTGGCGCCGGTGTTGACGCCGTCGTTGCCGGCGTAGCCGGCGCCGCCGGTGCCGCCCTGGCCCCCGGTCCCGCCGAGGCCGGCGTCGCCGCCGGAGCCGGTGGCCGCCTGGGCGCCGGTGCCGCCCAATGTTTTTCCGCCGGCGCCGCCATTGCCACCGTGGCCGCCGTCGCCGCCGTCGCCACCGCCGCCGCCCTGGGTGCCCGCGACAACGCTCGAGGTGCCTACCGAGCCGGCGGTGCCGGTTCCGCCGCCGCCGCCGGCCGCACCGGTACCGCCGTTGCCGCCGATCCCGGCAGCGCCGGAGATCGAGCCGCCGTTGCCGCCTTGACCGCCATCACCGCCGGAGCCGCCCTCGCCGCCGGCCAACCCGGTGGTGTTCGCGGAGTTGTCGGTGCCCGCGGTTCCGGAGCCGCCCTCGCCGCCGTTGCCGCCCTTACCGATGTTGCCGCCGTCGCCGCCGGCACCGCCGTTACCGCCGGAAGTTCCCGCCGGCGCACCGCCCGCTGACGGGTCATACCCGGCGCCGCCGTCACCACCGTTGCCGGCCGGCCCGGCCACGCCGGTGCCGGCGGAAGCCGTGTCGCCGGCGCTGCCGGTGCCTGCCGCCCCGCCGGCGCCGGCCGCGCCCGCGGTGCCGGCGGCGCCGCCCTGGGTGGAATCGCCGCCGGCACCGCCGTTGCCGCCGCCGCCGGCGCTGCCGTGGATGGTCTGGCCGGCTACCCCGGCTTTACCGGCTCCACCGTCACCACCGGTAGCACCGTTGCCACCGGCTCCGGCGTTGCCACCATCACCGTTCGCCCCGAGAGCGCCGCTCCCGCCCGCGGTGCCGCCGCCGTTACCGCCCTGGCCGCCGTTGCCACCGTTCCCGACGCCGCCGGCGTCGCCGCCGGCCTGGCCGTCCATGTCATTGACGCCGGTCCCGCCGGTGGTACCGGCGAAGCTGTAGCCGGCGCCGGCATTACCGCCGACCGCCCCGTTACCGCCGGCGCCGCCGATACCGCCGTCGCCGGAGATCGAACCGCCGAGTCCGCCGTTGCCGCCCGCGCCGCCCGAGCCGCCGTTGACGCCCGAGCCGCCGTCGACGCTGGCCGACGTCCCCGCGGCACCGTTGGTTCCCGCCGTGCCCGAACCGCCGGCACCGCCGTCGCCGCCCTTACCGATATTGCCGCCGTTGCCGGCAGCACCACCGTTGCCGCCGCTGGTGCCCGCCGCCGCACCGGAACCCGCGGCCGACGGGTCATAACCGGCACCGCCGTCACCGCCGTTGCCGGCCGGTCCGCTCACCCCGGTGCCCGCACTGCCCGCGTTGCCCGGAGTGGTACTGCCATCCGCGTTCTGGCCGGCGGCACCACCGGCACCGGCACCAGCCGAATCCCCGCCGTTACCGCCGTGCCCACCAGAACCGACAACACCATCGAAACCAGCATCAGCGGCGGTACCGGCAGCACCCTGACCGCCGCCACCACCGGCAGCCCCGTCGCCGCCAGCACCACCCTTGCCGCCGGCACCGTCGGCACCCTCAGCAGTACCGGCAGTCGAGCCACCCGCACCACCGTTGCCGCCGGCACCCCCGACGCCCGCGGTGCCCGCGGCACCACCATTGCCACCGCCACCGAGCGCCGCACCACTGTCACCGCCACCGGCAATCCCGGCCACGCCCAGCGCGCCGGTCCCGCCGGCAGAGGCGTTACCGCCATCACCGCCTTGGCCACCGGAGCCACCCGTGCCGTTGGTGCCCACCGAACCGGCCGCCCCGTTAGTGGCACTGCCCGCCGCACCACCATTACCGCCGGTGCCACCGTCGCCGCCACGACCACCCAGGCCACCGGCGGTGCCGGCACCACCATTGCCGAGCGTCGTCCCGGCAGCACCACCGTTGGCACCCGCCGTCCCGTCCAGGCCGGCACCACCGCCACCACCAGCGGCGCCACTGCCGGCGTTACCACCACTGCCCGCAGCACCCGAGGTCGATCCGCCATTGCCGCCGACGCCGCCGTTACCACCGGCGCCACCATGTCCGCCGGCCAAACCGTCGACGTTGCCAATGCCGGCGCCGCCCGTGGACCCAGAGTTATCGGCCCCCACGGTGCCGGAGCCACCGGCGCCGCCGTCACCGCCCTTACCGATATTGCCGCCGTTGCCGGCAGCACCACCATTGCCGCCGTTGGTCCCCGCCGCCGCACCGGAACCCGCCGCCGACGGGTCATAACCAGCACCACCATCACCACCATTGCCCGCCGGCCCGGTCACCGAAGCGCCGTCACTGCCCCCATTGCCCGGAGTGGTACTGCCATCCCCGTTCTGACCGGCCACACCACCGACACCGCCACCAGCCGAATCCCCGCCATTACCGCCATGCCCACCAGAACCGACAACACCATCGAAACCAGCATCAGCGGCGGTACCGGCAGCACCCTGACCGCCACCACCACCGGCAGCCCCGTCGCCGCCAGCACCACCCTTGCCGCCGGCACCGTCAGCACCGGCCGCGGCGCCGCCAGTCGAACCACCCGCACCGCCGTTACCGCCGGCACCACCGGTGCCCGCAACGCCGGCAGCACCACCATTGCCACCGCCACCCAGCGCCGCACCGTCGTCACCGCCACCGGCAACCCCGGCCACCCCCAGCGCACCCTGGCCACCGGCACCGGCGTCACCACCATCGCCACCGGAACCGCCGGAACCGCCCGAACCATTCGCGCCGACCGAACCGGCCGCCCCATTGGTGGCACTGCCCGCCGCACCACCACTACCGCCGAGGCCACCATCACCGCCACGACCACCCACACCACCAGCAGTCCCGGCACCACCATTACCCAGCACCGTTCCGGCATCACCGCCACCGGCACCCGCCGTCCCGTCCAGGCCGGCACCACCGCCACCACCAGCGGCACCACTGCCGGCGCTACCACCACTGCCCGCAGCACCCGAGATCGACCCGCCATTACCGCCGAGCCCACCGTTACCACCGGCACCGCCGTTCCCACCGGCCAAACCATTCACACCACCGGCCTGCGCCACACCATCAACGTCGGCTCCACCGGCCGACCCGGAGTTATCGGCACCCGCGGTGCCCGAACCGCCGGCACCACCGTCACCGCCCTTGCCGATATTGCCGCCATGACCACCGGCCCCACCATTGCCGCCCGAAACCCCGGCCGCCGCACCAGAACCCACCGCCGACGGGTCATAACCAGCACCACCAGCACCACCATTGCCCGCCGGTGCCGAAAGGCTCTGACCGGCGCTGCCGGATCCCCCGGCCGCGCCGGCAGTGCCGGTGCCGCCGGAGCCGGCGTTGCCGCCGATGCCGGCGGCCCCGCCTTGCACTGAGTCGCCGCCGTTCCCGCCGTCGCCGCCGGCACCGAATTCACCGTTCGAGCCCGCGATGCCGGCCAGCCCCTGCGCCCCTTCTCCGCCGTCGCCGCCGCCGGCCCCGGCACCGCCGTTACCGCCCTGGCCGCCGGAGCCGTTGTTGCCGGCGCTGCCGCCGGCGGTCGAACCACCTGCGCCGCCGTCGCCGCCGTGACCGCCCGCCCCGGCGGTTCCGGCCGCGCCGCCGTTGCCGCCGGCGCCCCCGTTGATCGCCAGCGTCGCGTCGCCGGTCGCACCCTCACCGCCGGAGCCGGCCGTACCGCCGTTGCCGCCCTGGCCGCCGTTCCCGCCATTGCCGTTGATTCCCACCGAGTCGTGGGCCCCGGTGCCGGCATTGCCACCGGTGCCACCCGCGCCGCCCTGCCCACCGTCACCGGCCTGCCCACCGGCCTGACCGGCGCCGTCGTTGGTGGACAGCACGCCCTGCTGACCGATGTAGCCGACGCCACCCTGGCCGCCGTGGCCGCCTTCACCGGCGTTGCCACCGTTGCCGGCGGTGCCCGGCGCGCCCGCGTCAAGACTGGACTGGTCGCCGGTCCAATTGCCGCCAGCGCCGCCGTTGCCCCCGGCACCGCCCGCCCCGCCCTTGCCACCGGCAGCAATGGAGCTGCCCTCCCCGCCGGCTCCGCCCTTGCCGCCGTTCCCGCCGGTACCGCCGTTGCCGGCCGCCCAGCCACCGGATCCGCCGGCACCGCCGGCGCCACCGGAACCACCGTTGCCGCCGTCGCCGCCGACACCGGCGTCGAAGGCCGCGCTACCGCCCAACCCACCGTTGCCGCCGGCCAGGCCGGTCGGGGCGCCGTCGGACATGGTGGTGGCAGCCTGTCCGGCGAAGCCACCCTGGAGAACCGGCGACGACACCGGTGACCGGTTGAATCCGTCACCGCCGTCACCCCCGTTGCCGCCCAGCAGACCCTTGACGCCGTCGGCGCCGTCAGATCCGGCCATCCCGGTGCCGGCCAACCCGCCGGTACCGGCCGCGCCCCCGAGGCCGCCGGCGCCGACCACACCGGCATTGGCGCCGGCCCCGCCGTTACCGCCGTCGACGTGGCCGGCGGTGCCGTCGGCAGCGTTGCCGCCATTACCACCGGAACCGGCGTCACCCCCGGCGCCCCCGGCGCCACCGTCACCGTTGGCCCCGGTGCTGCCGGACCCGCCGGCCGCCACACCACCGCCGTTGCCGCCCGCGCCGCCGTTACCACCGTGTCCGCCGTTGCCGCCGAGTGCGGCGTCACCGCCGTTGGCGCCGCCGGCGGCATGGGCATCGGTCGCGGCGTCGTAGCCGTCGCCGCCCAGCCCACCTCGGCCTCCGGCGCCGCCCGCGCCTCCGGCGCCGCCTTGGCCGCCGTCGCCGGCGACCGATCCACCCAGCCCACCGTTGCCGCCGGTTCCGCCGTTGCTGCCGGCACCGCCGACCTCGCCCGAGGTACTGGGCTGCCCCGCCGTGGTCGCTGCTGCCCCATCACCGCCGTCGTCTCCGGCCGCCCCGGCTCCACCGGCGCCACCGTTTCCGCCGTTTCCGTAGCTGCCGCCGTTGCCACCGGCCCCGCCGCTGCCACCGTCGAGGGTGGAATCGGTCGACGTCCAGCCCGCTCCACCGGCGCCGCCGTCACCACCGCTGGTGGCCGCCCGCCCGGCGGCCGCGAGCCCGGTCGCGCCCAGCCCACCGGCACCGGCCTTACCGACCTCACCGCCGTTGCCGCCGGCGCCGCCGTCGACGTGATCGGCGGTGCCGGCGGCCCCTGCCCCGCCATCGCCGGCTGCTCCGGAGTTGCCACCGATCCCGCCGCTACCGCCGTCGCCGGCCAGCCCCGCACTACCGAAGTGGGCGCCGTGGCCACCGGCGCCGGCCAGCCCGCCGGCGCCGCCGGCGCCACCGTTACCCCCGTCGCCACCATCGCCGCCGGCACCGGTGGAGTGAGCAGCGAAATCACCGGCCGCGCCCAGCCCACCGACACCGCCGTTGCCACCGGCGGCTCCGCTCCCGGCGCTGCCGCCCCGCCCGCCGTCGCCGAACAGCAGCGCCGAACTCGAACCGCCCGCTCCGCCGTTTCCGCCGGCACCACCGCTGCCACCGACGCCGCCCAGCCCACCGACGCCGCCCGCCGCCCAGACGCCCTGGGCCCCGGTGACTCCGGCGATGCCCAGTCCACCGTCACCGCCGAGACCGCCGGCGCCGCCGCTGCCGAACAGCCAACCGATTCCGGCGCCGCCGGCGCCACCGTTGCCCCCGGAAGCGCCCGCGCCCCCGTCGCCGCCGGCGCCGCCGTTGCCACCGACACCCATGAACGAGCCACCGACTCCACCGGCGCCACCGGTGAAGCCGCCGCCGCTGTCGCCGCCCGCCCCACCGTTGCCAAGGAAGCCAGCGTCGCCGCCCGCGCCGCCGGCGGCGCCGTCGGCACTGCCGTCGTAGCCGGCACCACCGTCGCCGAAGAGCCAGCCACCCGCGCCGCCGTCCGGGTTGGTCGCGTCGCCGGCGGCCCCGTTGCCGATCACGAAGGAACCCAGCACACTGTTGATCGCGGTGTCGACCTGGGTGCCGAACGGACTGTTGATCCAGTCCTGCAGTCCGGCGTGCAGCGGGGTGTAGATCCACTGGTCGAAGAGCGCGGTCCAGTCGGTCGAGCCCCATTCGGCCGGGGAGCTCAGGGCCAGGCCGGGGAGCTGATCGGTCCACACCGCCGAGTCGAACCACTCCTGCAGGTCAACCGCTCCGGTCAGCAGGCCGCCATCGACATCGGGCGCCAGTCCCGGATCGAACAGGTCGGTCAGCCAGCTGAAGTCCAGGTCCGCGCGCGCCGGCGGCGCGCTGGCCAGCGGTGCGGTTCCGAACGCCAGGAAGGCCCCGGCGGCGGTTCCGGCGCCGAGCACGCGGCGGCGCTGACGCCTGCTGGCTGCGGGTGAGACTCGGTGTCCGGTGACGCGGCGCCCAATAGTCATCCCGAGTCTCCTATCCGGACCACGCGTCCGTTTTAGGGAATTACTGGTTACATCAGACCGCTGAGTCTATGTATTTGGAGAATTTTTTCAAACAAAATCTAGGTTTTTCTTCATAGTTTTTTCATATGATTCGCCAACCTTTTACCTATACCTCGCGCCCGCATAGCCGGTCTCACCAGGCATGTGCGGTCAGCAGTACGGTTTGGTGAAGTCAGCGCGGCCTGGCCCGGGTCTCATCGACCAGGCCTAACGGCAGCGCAAATTCGGACAAAGCTGAGATTTATCAGTGAAATTCACGTGGCGGTCCGGTTCCGAGCGGGCGCAAATCCATCGGCGGGGCGCCCTGCTCAGCAGGGCGGTGTGGCTCCGCCGACACAACCGTTCGCACCGGCGTCGCCGTGCTGGCCCTGCTGCCCGGCGCCGCCGTTTCCGCCCGCCGCGCCACCGCTGCCACCGGCAGCGCCTCCGGAGCCGGAGGTTCCCGCCGCACCACCTTCCCCACCGGTGCCCCCGATGCCCGCGGCCCCTTGCGAATCCGTGCCCAGCAGCGAACCGGTCAAGGACACCCCGCGGCCGCCATTGCCGCCGGCACCGCCGGTTCCACCAACGCCGCCGTTTCCGGCGGTACCACCGACTCCACCATCGCCGGCGCTGCCCGCCGTCCCGTGCAGCGCCGTGCCCCCGGCACCGCCTTGGCCGCCGGTGCCGCCGAGCCCGCCGGTGCCGCCCACCCCACCGTTGCCGCCGGTACCACCGCCACCACCGGTGGTGGTGCCGAGGTCCAGAGTTCCAGAAGCTTGGCCGCCGGTTCCGCCCGCTCCGCCGACCAGGCCCGCGGCACCGGTTCCGCCTTGGCCTCCGGCCCCACCGAGACCACCCGCACCGCCGTCACCAGAGATCGAGCCGCCGGCACCACCGGCCCCACCTGCGCCGCCCACGCCGCCGACACCACCGGTCGCGCCGAAACCACCTGTGCCGCCGTGGCCTCCGTCGCCGCCCACCACGGTGCTCAATAGACCCAGGAGCGCGACGGTGGACGCCCCGCCGTTTCCACCGACGCCGCCGGCCGCGCCGGTTCCGCTCGGCGCACCCGCAACTCCCGGACTGCCGTCGCCACCGCGACCCCCGTCGCCCCCGATATTGACTCCCACGCCGAGCAGTCCGCCGGCTTTACCGCCGATTCCGCCGGTTCCTCCGATCTGGACGGTCGTGGTGCTGCCATTGGTGCCGGGCCCTCCGGGTCCCGCGTCTCTGCTGCCCGTTTGGTTCGTGCCGGTCGCTCCGCCGGCGGCGGTCCCGCTCGGCGTCGGGTTCTGCCCCGTCGTCCCCTGCCCCCCGTTGCCACCGGCGCCGCCCTGCCCGCCGTTGCCGATGTTGCCGCCGTCGCCGCCCCGGCCGCCCTGTCCCCCAGCAGCGCCAGTGGCCGACTGGTCGTAGCCGCGTCCGCCGTCGCCGCCGTCGCCGCTGTGCCCGCTCGGCAGCCCGCCGGCGGCACCGGTGACGCCCGCAACGCCTCCGCCGCCGGGCGCACTTCCGGCTGCCCCGCCGCCACCGCCGTCGCCACCGTTTCCCGCGTCGCCACCGCGGCCGCCCGCTCCGCCAGTGCCGCTGTTGATTCCGGTGGTGTTGTCCGCCCCGGCACCGCCATTGCCGCCGGCACCGGCGACACCGCCGGCGCCCCCGGCACCGCCATTGCCGTTGACGCCGACCGCTCCGGTGGCGAGGTTGGTGCCGGCATCACCGCCGCGGCCCCCGACGCCGCCCTGGCCGCCGTCACCGCCGTTGGTTCCGGCCCCACCGGCACCGTTGCCGACGGCCAGGTTGCCGGCGGTACCGTCCGCGCCCGCACCTCCGGCGCCACCCGCACCGCCCGCGCCGCCCTCCCCGCCGGCGCCGATGCCGCCGGCACAGTTGGCACCGGGCAGATCGAGGCAGTTGCCGCCGGCACCGCCGGCACCGCCGTTGCCGCCGCGGCCGCCGGTGCCCGCGGCGCCGGTCAGGCTGCCCGCTCCACCGGTGCCGCCGGCGCCGCCGTCGCCGCCCTTGCCGCCGGTTCCACCCTGGTAGCCGCCGCTTCCGCCCACGCCGCCGGCACCGCCGTTGCCGCCGTCGCCCCCGGCCCCGCCCGCCCCGTTGAGTGTGGCGGCGTTGCCGCCGAGACCACCGGCGCCGCCGGTCGAGGCACCGCCCGTGGTCGCCGCCAGCGCGGCGAACCGGGTCGCCGAACCCGCTGCCGAGTAGTCGTAGCCGTGGCCGCCGACCCCGCCGTTGCCGCCGCCGGTGGCCAGCAGCCCGTCGGCGCCGGCCTCGCCGGTTGTACCGCTGCCGGCGAGACCGCCGGCCCCCGCCGCGCCCGCGGCACCGCCCGCTCCGGTCGCGCCGGGGTCGGCGCCGTTTCCGCCGTTGCCTCCGGCGGTGTGTGCGGCGGTGCCGTCGGCACCGCCGCCGCCGTTGCCTCCGGCACCGGAATTCCCACCGGCGCCGCCGTTTCCGCCATCACCGTTGGTACCGGCCAGCCCGTGTGCGGCCGCACCGCCGTCGCCGCCCCGGCCCCCGGCACCGCCGTCACCGCCGACGCCGCCCAGCCCGGCGTTGCCGCCATCTCCACCGAGCACGCCGTCGCCGCCGTCCGCGCCGACACCACCGGTGCCGCCACGGCCGCCGTCACCGCCGTGTCCTCCGGCGCCACCGTTGCCGGCGATCGCGCCCCCGGCCCCGCCGGCACCCCCGTTCCCGCCGGCGCCACCGGTCTGGCCGGCCTGTCCCGCCGCGCCCTCGGCGCCGTCGGTCAACGAGGTCGCGGACAGCACCGAGACGGTGGGTGCGGCGTCGGGTCCGCGCGCGCCGGCGGCACCGTTGCCACCGTTGCCGCCGGCACCGCCGTCGCCGTGATCGCCACCGGAGCCGCCGGCACCCCCGTTGCCGCCGGCGGCACCGTCCACGCCGGCGTCCATGCCGTTACCACCGGCGCCGCCGTTGCCGCTGATCGCGGTAACGCCAGCCCCGATCGCTCCGGCCGATCCGGTTGCCCCCAACACCCCGGCGGTGCCGCCGCGTCCCCCGGCGCCGGCAACCCCTGCATTACCGCCCGCGCCGCCCGCCCATCCGTCAATGCGCCCCTCGACGCCGTCGGCACCGGCGCCACCGCTGCCCCCGGCCCCGGCAGCACCACCGGAACCGCCGCGGCCGCCGATCCCGAACAGCAGACCACCCACGCCACCGTTGCCGCCGGCACCGCCGTCACCGCCGTCTGAACCCTCGCCGCCGTCTGCAAAGATCCCCGCCGCGCCGTCCGCGCCGGCGATTCCGGCGCCGCCGTCACCGCCGTCGCCGCCCCGGCCCAGCAGCCAGCCGCCGGCACCGCCGTCGCCGCCGGCCATGCCGTCGGTTCCGGCGCCGCCCGCCCCGCCGTTGCCGAACATCCCGGCATCGCCACCGTTGCCGCCGTCGTACCCGGCACCGCCGTCACCGAGCAGCCAGCCACCGGCGAACCCGTCGAGATGATCGGCGCTACCGGCCGCGCCGTTGCCGAGGGCAAAGCTGCCGAGCACCACGTTGACCGCGGCGGCGATTTCCTGGCCGGCGGTGCTGTCGAGCCACTCCGACACCCCGGCGTGCAGCGGGGTGTAGAACCACTGGTCGAACAGGTGACTCAGATCGACGGGGTCAAAGGCGACCGCCGGAGCGGGCTCGGGGGCCAGCAGGTCGAGTAGCCAGTCGGTATCGACGACGTCCGCGCGCGCCGGCGAGACGGCTGCCGGGGCCGCGCCGAATGCCAGCAGGGTGCCGACGGCAGAGACGACAGCCCGGCCGCCGCGATGCTTGGCTATCACGCCGCCCCCAATCTCCCGCCTTTGGGGACAGATCAGCGAACACTCAGATCACGTTAAGCTAGTGCTCTTGGAGGGGGCCGTCAACGAAGCCCAGGTCAGATGAGCGCCTCGCGGATGTCGATGCCGTTGGCCAGCACCAGCAGAACCAGCGTGGACAGCGCGTCGTCGGTGAGGCCCGATCCCGGAAAGTTGTAGCGCAGCATGGCATCTGCGGTCCTGGTGTCCTTCTCGACCAGGGTGACCGTCCCGAGTTGGCTGAGCCGCGCCTGCTCGGCCGCCCGCTCGCGAAGCTTCTTGGTCAGCGCCAGATCCCAGCCGAGGATCTGGGTGAGCGACACCAGCTCCAGCTCGTCGGTGATCGGCACCACCCGTAGGGAGGCCAGGGTGCCCTCGTAGTGGACGGTCAGTGCACCGTCTGGCTCGACGTCGGTGGTCAGAACCGGGGCGAGCACGGCGGCCAGGCGGTCGGCCAGCTCGGCCATCACGCCGTCCCGAACCGGCGCTGCCGTGAGGCGTACTGTTCGCACGCCTCCCACAGGTCGCGGCGGTCGTAATCGGGCCACAACTTCTCTTGAAAGATGTACTCCGCGTAAGCCGCCTGCCACAGCATGAAATTGCTGGACCGCTGTTCGCCGGAGGTGCGGATCAACAGGTCGACGTCGGGCATGTCCGGCCGGTGCAGATGCCGTGCGACGGTAGCCTCGGTGATCCGATTCGGATTCAGCTTGCCCGCCACCGCCTCCGCGGCGATAGCCTGTGCCGCTTCGGCGATCTCGGTACGCCCCCCGTAGTTGACGCAGTAGTTGATGGTGATGACGTCATTGCCGACGGTCATCTCCTCGGCGATCTCGAATTCCTTGATGACGCTGCGCCACATCTTCGGTCGCGAACCCACCCAGCGCATCCGCACACCCATCGCATTGAGGTTCTCCCGACGGCGGCGCACCACCTCGCGGTTGAACCCCATCAGGAACCGGACCTCCTCGGCGGAGCGCTTCCAGTTCTCCGTGGAGAACGCGTACACGGTCAACCATTTGATGCCGAGTTCGATTGCACCGCAGGTGATGTCGATCAGCACCGCCTCGCCCATCTTATGTCCCTCGGTGCGACCCAAACCGCGCTGAGTGGCCCAGCGGCCGTTGCCGTCCATCACCACCGCCACGTGGTTGGGCAGTGCCTCGGCCGGGATCTGCGGGGCCACGGCCTTGGAGGTGTGCTGCGGCGGACGGCACGGTCCCCCTTCCGGCGGAGCCGGCAGCTGGGGAAAGACCACCGGCCAGGTGGACTTGTCCGGGAAGACCGGATAGTCCTCGGGTGCCGCGGGCAACTGCGGGAAGTTGACCCTCCGATTTGCCCGCTTCAACACCATGTGCCCTATCCTGCCCGACCGGCAACGCACCGCCCGCGGCGACCGCGTATTCGCCGCCGCCGCTTACCGGTTAGCGCGACGATCAGGAATCGGCACTGAGGTCCATCGCGACGAAGTCCAGACGCCATAGCGATTGGAACAGCCGCCGCCCGAACTTCTCCAGATCCGCCGCGCTCGCCCGGGTCGGCCCGCCGGCCTGCGCCAGGCTCGCGGCGATCTCGCGAATGCTCCTGCGGCCGTCGATGCTCTGCACGAACGGCAGTTGGGCCGGGTTGAGCGGCATGCGCCAGCCCGGCCGGAAGATCTCATTGCCGTTGAGGCCGCACTTGAAGCGGAATAGCGGCACGTAGTCGAGGCTGTCGGCCGTGGAGAAGTCGATCACATAACTGCTCTTGGGCCGATCGGAGCGGCACGCCAGGAAGAAGTGCCGTGCGTTGAGGGTGTGGATGCGCTCCATCACCGACCAGATCTTGGCCTCGGGCAGCGCATTCACCTTCTCGTAGAACCCGCCACCCGTCGGCGCGGCCACATCATGGGCGTAGTACGGCGCCTTGAGCAGCCAGCCCTGGAATTCGAGTCCGGCCGAGGCGGCCAAGTCGATGCAGCCGTCGACGTCGTAGCTCTTGGCCCGGCCGTGCAGGAACGTGTCCACCAGGCCCGAATCCGAAGCGAGGTCGCCTGCGATCTTCAGGTACGGCTGGACCGGGTGGTCCTGGGACAGCATCCGGATGGCCTGGCGGACCGTCTGGATCGAGTCGTCGCTCTGCTCCAGGCCCATGTCCCGGAAGACCGATTCGAGGATCTCGATGCCGATCCGGCCGTAGCGCGCGTAGAGCATGATGCCGGCGACGCCGTCGGGCCGCAGGCAGTCCGCCACCGCCTTCATGCCCGCCTTCGGGTCGGCCATGTGGTGCAGCACCCCGGTCGAGACTGCCAGGTCGAAGTCCTGGCCCAGCGTGGACAGCTCCTCGATCGGGAGCTGGTGCAACTCCAGGTTCCACAGCCCGTGCTTGTCCTTGAGGTACTGCTGATGCCCCAGCGACGACTGGCTGATGTCGACGGCCACCACCCGGGCCTTGGGGTTGTTGTAGGCGAAAACCGCCGCCTGGTTGGTGCCGCAGCCCGCGATCAGGATGTCGAGGTCCGGTCGGTACTCCCGGTCCGGCCACAGCACCCGGTGCGCGTGGCTCGGGTCGAACCACTCCCAGTTCCCCGCCGACCACGCCTGGAGGTCATGGATGGGCGGCGGGTACGTCCACCGCTCGTACTGCCGGGAGACGATGTCTGCGCGTGGGTTGTCAGTCACTTCTTTGTGGCTCCTTGTTGCGTTGACCCCCCGCGATCGAGTCAGACTCTAGCGGGGGTTATTCGGGCCGGCGCGACGGGTGCGACTCACATCGGAGCGGCGTACCCGGCGCGCCTGTTGATGATGTTTTGCGAACTCAGCGGGTGTGTCCGGAGTGCCCGGGTTGCCCGGGTTGACCCGGCTGACCGGGCTGCCCCGGCTGCCCGGGCGTCCCGCCCGCTCCGGGCGCGCCGCCGGCACCGCCGGCACCGCCGGCGCCGGGTTGGCCACCGGCACCACCAGCACCACCGGCACCACCAGCACCGCCGGCTCCACCGGCCCCGCCCCGGCCACCGTCGCCGCCCTTGCCACCCTTGCCACCTTGGCCGCCCTTGCCGCCTTGGCCGCCCTTGCCGCCGGCACCCGCGGCGCCGTCAGCTCCGTCGGCCCCGTCAGCGCCGTCGGCTCCCGGGGCATGAGCCGGTAAGGGCGCCATCATCCCGACACCGGGGACGGGTTCGATGCCCGCCCGCGCGACCGGACCAACCGCCGGGACCATTCCCGCGACCAGCAGGACTCCCGCCGCTGCGCCGAGGCCGGCGGCGTATCGCGGCGCAGTGTTGTGCGCCCAGCGCCCCCACCCGGTGTGGTGAATCATTCGGCCTGCCTTCCAGATTGAGCCTTCGGATCGTGAAGTCGCATCAGCCTACCGTCGCCGGGCGGGTAGCCCGGGGAAACGGACACAATTGCCAGTTCGATCGGGGCGCGCGTCAGCCGTCGCTGCCGGTGGCCTGCGGCCCGGTACCAGCCTCGGCGTCATATCCCGCTGTCCGCTGAACGCGTTCCACCAGCGGCAATGTCCGCAGCCGGCGTTCGAGGTGCCACTGCAGATGGGCGGCCACCAATCCGCTGGCGTGGCTGCGATGCGCCGCCGTGGAAAGCTCAGCGGCCTCCCAGTCCCCGTCGTGCAACGCCGACATCAGATCCAGCACACCCAGCGGCGGAGTGGTCGCACCGGCCGGGCGGCAGTGCCCGCAGACGCTGCCGCCGGCCGCGATGTGAAATGCCCGGTGCGGGCCGGGGGTGGCACAACGGGCGCAATCGGTCAGCGCCGGTGCCCACCCGGCCACCGACATCGCGCGCAGCAGGTAGGCGTCCAACACCAACTCGCGGGGGCGGCTGCCGTCGGCCACCGCCCGCAGCGCACCGACTGTGAGCCGGTGCAACGCCGTCGCCGGGGCACGTTCGGCGCCGGCCAGGCGTTCGGCGGTCTCCAGCATCACGCAGGCACAGGTGTAGCGGCCGTAGTCGCTGACGATGTCGGTGGCGAAGGCGTCCACCGACACCACCTGGGTGACGATGTCGAGGTTGCGGCCGGGATGCAGCTGTACGTCGATGTGGGCGAACGGCTCCAGCCGGGCCCCGAACTTACTGCGGGTACGACGCACTCCCTTGGCCACCGCGCGAACCAGCCCGTGGTCGCGGGTGAGCAAAGTGACGATCCGGTCGGCTTCGCCGAGCTTGTGCTGGCGCAGCACCACCGCCCGGTCCCGGTACAGCCGCATCGCACCAGTTTCGCATCACCGCAGGGCCGTTTCGAGGACGGTCACCGGCGTGGCACGCCGGATAGTCTCATCACCGATGACCCACCCGCCCGCGGCGCCCGGCACCCGCTTTCCCACCCTCACCGAGCAGCTCTACCAGCTGGCCAGCGGCGAGGTGACCTCCGTCGACCTGGTCCGCCGCTGCCTGCACGCCATCGACGCCAGCCAGTCCACGCTGAACGCCTTCCGGCTGGTGTTCACCGACGCGGCGCTGCGCGGTGCCGCCGAAGCCGACCGGCGCCGGGCCGCCGGGCACCGCGCCCCGCTGCTGGGTGTCCCGATCGCGGTCAAAGACGACACCGACATCGCGGGCGTACCGACCTCGTTCGGCACGTCCGGCTACGTCGAACCCGCCGCCAGCGACGCGGAGGTGGTGCGGCGACTCAAAGCCGCCGGCGCGGTGATCGTCGGCAAGACCAACACCTGCGAGTTGGGACAGTGGCCGTTCACCAGCGGTCCCGGGTTCGGCCATACCCGCAATCCCTGGTCTCGCCGGCACACTCCGGGCGGCTCGTCGGGGGGCAGCGCCGCCGCGGTCGCCGCGGGCCTGGTCGCCGCGGCGATCGGCTCCGACGGAGCCGGCAGCGTGCGCATCCCCGCGGCATGGACGCATCTGGTGGGCATCAAACCGCAGCGCGGCCGCATCTCCACCTGGCCGCTGCCGGAGGCGTTCAACGGCATCACCGTCAACGGGGTGCTGGCCCGCACCGTGCAGGACGCGGCGCTGCTGCTGGACGCGGCCTCCGGCAACGCCGAGGGCGATCTGCACAAGCCGCCGCCGGTCACGGTGTCCGACCACGTGGGAAACGCGCCGGGGCCGCTGCGGGTCGCGATGTCCACCCGTTTTCCCTACACCGGGTTCGGCGCTCGGCTGCACCCGGAGATCAGAGCCGCGGTGGAGCACGTCGCCGAGCAGCTGCGGTTACTGGGGCACACCGTGGTTGCGGGCAACCCCGACTACGGGGTGCGATTGTCGTGGAACTTCCTGTCCCGTTCCACCGCGGGTGTGCTGACCGCCGCGAGCAGCCTGGAGGGCGGCGTCACGCTCGACCCGCGGACGCTGGCCAACATGCGCACCGGCCGGCTGCTGTCCCAGGCGGTACTGCGTAAGGCGCGCGCCCACGAGGCGAAAGACCGGCGCCGGGTGGGGTCGATCTTCCACATCGTCGATGTGGTGTTGGCGCCCACCACCGCCCAGCCGCCGCCGCTGGTGCACGCATTCGACGATCTGACCGCCCTCGAGACCGACCGCGCCATGATCGCGGCGTGCCCGGTGACCTGGCCGTGGAACCTGCTGGGCTGGCCGTCGATCAACGTGCCGGCCGGGTTCACCTCCGAAGGACTGCCAATCGGGGTGCAATTGATGGGGCCGGCCAACAGCGACGGTCTGCTGGTTTCGCTGGCCGCGGAGCTGGAGGGCATCAGCGGTTGGGCGGCACGGCAACCCACACCGTGGTGGCGAACCGACGCCCCTACCGGTCGGTAACGCACCGAAAGGCCTGTCACCTTTGCCTTCTGCGACCTCTTCGACTCTCCGCTAAGCTGACACGGTCGTTTTGGACTTCGTAAATCACGTAACAGTCCAACAGGTGAAAGGCGTCTTCGAAATGGCCTCTCTGTCGTTGACCAGGATTGCTGTCGCAGCCGGCAGTCTGGCTTTGTCGCTGTCCGCCGGAGCCGGATTGGCTTCCGCGAGCCCGGACCTCGGCCCGATCATCAACACCACCTGCAGCTACTCGCAGGTGGTGGCCGCCCTCAATGCGGAGAACCCGGCAGCGGCCGCGGAGTTCAACGCGTCCGGCAACGCCAGTGGCATGTTGCAGATGTTCCTGAACTCGCCTCCTGCCAAACGGCAGCAGTACGCCACCATGATCCAGAGCATGCCGGAGGCGCAGCCGTACATCGGCACCATCACCTCGGTCGCCGGTTCCTGCAACAACTACTGAGCGGATCGTCGCCGTGGGCCTGCGTGACAAGGTCCTGATCAGCGCCGCCGAGCTCGCTGAGCTGCTGCGCGCGGGTGATCCGCTGACCGTCCTCGACGTCCGCTGGAGCCTGGAGGTTCCCGACGGGCGTCCTGCTTACCTGCGGGGTCACATCCCGGGTGCGGTGTATGTCTCGCTCGAGGACGAGCTGTCCGACCACGACGTCCCCGGCCGCGGTCGGCATCCGCTGCCGACCGGCCGCAACCTGGAAGCCGCCGCCCGCCGGTGGGGGGTGCGGCGCACCAAGCCGGTGGTGGTCTACGACGACTGGAACCGCGCCGCGTCGGGGCGCCTGTGGTGGCTGCTGACCACCTCCGGCCTGCGCGACGTGCGCATTCTCGACGGTGGTCTGGCGGCCTGGACGGTGGCCGGCGGCGAGCTGGAAACCGGCGACGTCCGTCCCGAACCGGGCAACGTCACCGTGTTGCCCGAAGACCTCTACGACGGCGTCCGGCCCACGCTGACCGCCGATGAGGCCGGCTCCGGCGCCGTGGCATTGCTCGACGCGCGCGCCCCCGAGCGGTTCCGCGCCGACAACGAACCGGTCGATGCGGCCGCCGGCCACATCCCCGGCGCCAAGAACCTGCCGTTCACCGCCCTGCTGGCGCCCGACGGGACCTTCCTGCCCGACGACGACTTGGACCGGCTGCTCTCCGAACGCGGTGTCGGCGCCGACGACCCGGTGGGGGCGTACTGCGGTTCGGGGATCAGCGCCACGGTGATCGTGGCGGCGCTGGCCGCCACCGGCCGGTCGGCCGCGCTGTTCCCGGGCTCGTGGTCGCAATGGAGTTCGGACCCGTCCCGCCCGGTTGCCCGCGGCGACGCCTGAGTACTCCCATCAGCCCAGGTGGAAGTCCGCCGGGTCCGGGCTGCCCAGCATGGCGTTCATCGTCGCCCGGTCGAACGGCCACAGGTCGACCGCGCCGCCCTCGGTCAGGTACCACGAGTTGCAGCCGGTGTTCCAGACCGTCGGGCCCATCGCCGTGGCGACGTCGTCGTTGAACCGGGTGGTCGCCTGTTCGGTGACCTCGACGGTGCTCAGCTCCCCCGCCCGGAACTTCTCCAGCCACTGCGCGATGTAACGCGCGGTCAGCTCCGAGGTGTACTGCAGCGAGATCGATCCGGTGGGTGAGTTCGGTCCCAGCACGGTGAACAGGTTGGGGAACCCCGGGATCGCCGTCATCCGGTAGGCGCGCGGCCCCTTGGCCCAGGCGTCGTCGATGTCGATCCGGTCCCGGCCGGTCAGCCGCATGGGGCGCATGTAGTTGTGCGCGTGGAATCCGGTCGCCAGCACGATGACGTCGGTGTCCCGGTGGGTGCCGTCGGCGGTGCGGATGCCGCGCGGGGTGACTTCGGCGATGCCGTCGGTGATCAGCTCGGCGTTGTCGGCGCGGATCGCCCGGTAGTAGCTCCCGGAGATCACTTGGCGCTTACACAGCGGCTGGTAGTCGGGTTCAAGTTTGGCCTGTAAGGCTTTGTCCCGCACCTGGATCCGCAGGCAGGCCCGGGCATAGGCCTGCACCGCCCGGCGCCGCCACGATGCACGAGTGGTGACGTCGGTCAGCAGGGCCGACCCGGCGAATGTCATCAACCGGTGAAGCGCCCGGTGCAACGTGGGGAACCGCGCCAGCACCGCGGCCGCACCCGGGAGCTGCCGCAGCGAGGTGGGCGCCCACAGAATCCACTGCGCCGACCGCACGTAGTGGTCGATCGACGCGGCGCGCGGTTGCAGTGCGGAAACCACCTGCACGCCGGTCGACCCGGTACCGATCACCGCGATCCGCTTCCGCTCGGTGTCGAGCTCGTCGTCCCAGCGGGCGGTGTGCACCACCGGACCGGCGAAGTCGGCCAGCCCGGGGATGTCGGGGGTGAACGGGTGGTGCAGAACCCCGGTCGCGCAGATCACGAAGTCGGCAACCAACCGCTGGCCGGCGGCGGTGGTCAGTGTCCAATGCCGGTGCTCATCCCATTCCGCGGCGATCACCTCGGTGTCGAGCCGGATCAGCGGCGCCAGCCCGAGCCGGTCGACGACGTCGCGGTGGTAACGCCGGATCGTCGCACCGGTCGCCCAGGTGTCTTGCCAGTCGGCTTTCGGCGCGAACCCGAACTGGTAGATCTGCGACGGCACATCGCAGCGCAGTCCCGGATAGTGATTCCAGTACCAAACGCCGCCGACGTCGGAGCCCTTCTCCAACACGGTGATATCGGTGAAACCGCGCTCACGCAGGACATGGGCGGTGGTGATACCGGCTACGCCGGCGCCGATCACGACCACTCGGGGTTCGCGGTCGGTCATGACGCCCGCTGACTCCCGTAGCGGCGGCATCGGCTAGCTGCGCAGCTCCGACACCGCGTCGACCAGCAGCTGCCGGGCCCGGTCGGCGTCGACCATCGCCAGCGGCTGCCCGCGCACCGGCTGCGGGTTCGCGGTGACCTGCACCAGGGCACTGCCGAGGTAGGCGGTGAAGGTGTAGGACTCGCGGGACTGCTGCTGTCCGTCCTTGCCGGTGATCTCGATCTCCGAGTGCGAACCCACCGTCTGGGCGTGGTCGATCTGGGGGGCGTCGGTCTCATCCAGGTAGCCGGTGAGCTTGCCGGCCTGGAACGAGACGTGCTTGCACTTCTCGGCGGCCGCGGCGTCGAACGGCAGGTCCTGGTCGGCCTGCATGGCGATCGCGACGAACTGGTTGCCGTTGCCGACGATCGAGACCATCGACATCTTGCCCCGGATGCCCTTGGGCGGGCGGCCGCTGCTGGCCGCGTAGTCGGCGCAGTCCGAGGGGTCGAAAGTCACCCCGGGCGGCATCTTCTGCGGCCCGAGGATCTTGGGGTCGATATCGTTGGGACCCTTGGTCTGGGTCTTGAACTCCGAGCCGAACGTCGATTCGACGTTGAACAGCTTGGTGGTATCGAGCGGCTTGTGGGATCCCCCGCAACCGGTCAGTGCTTGCGCGCACATGATCAGGGCAACAGAGGAGACAACCAACGACTTGGGTTCCGGCACCCCTGGAATGTACCCAATACCGGTTCGCGGCGCAGGTGGCCCACCCCTTTTAAAAGCCCAGCCGGCCCAGCTGCTTGGGGTCGCGCTGCCAGTTCTTGGCCACCTTCACCCGGAGGTCGAGAAAAACCTTGGTGCCCAAGAGTTTTTCGATCTGGGTGCGCGCGGCGGTGCCGACCTCGCGCAGCCGGGCGCCACCGCGGCCGATCACGATGCCCTTCTGGCTGTCGCGTTCGACGTAGAGCACGGCATACACGTCGATGAGATCGTCCCGGCCGTCGCGGCGCTCCACCTCCTCGATCACCACCGCCAGTGAATGCGGCAGTTCGTCACGCACCCCCTCCAGGGCGGCTTCCCGGATGAACTCGGCCATCAAGGTCTCTTCGGGTTCGTCGGTCAACTCACCGTCGGGGTAGAAGGCCGGGCCGACCGGCAGCGCCGCGGCCAGCACATCGATCAGCACGTCGACCTGCTCACCGGTGACCGCCGAGACCGGGATGATCTCGGCTTCCGGGGCCAACTCGCCGACGGCGACCAGTTGCGCGGCGACCTTATCGCGGCTGGTCTTGTCGATCTTGGTGACGATGACGACCAGGGTCGTCTTGGGTGCGACCGTCCGGATCTGCTCAACGATCCAGCGGTCCCCCGGTCCGATGGCCTCGTCGGCGGGAATGCACAAGCCGATGACGTCGACCTGGGCGTAGGTGTCGCGGACCAGGTCGTTGAGCCGCTTGCCCAGCAGGGTGCGCGGCCGGTGCAGGCCGGGGGTGTCGACCAGGATGATCTGGAAGTCCTCCCGGTGCACGATGCCGCGGATGGTGTGCCGGGTGGTCTGCGGCCGGTTGGAGGTGATCGCCACCTTCGAACCGACCAGAGCGTTGGTCAGGGTGGATTTGCCGGTATTGGGCCGGCCGACGAAACACACGAAGCCGGAATGGAACTCGGTCACGAGCCGCCTTTCGCCGAGTGTGCGCCTTGGTAAGCCGGCACCGGTGTGTCGCGTGCGAAAGCGCACACTCGGCGCCCTCTCACCGCCGGCTTGGCCGGTTCACTGCTCACTTGCGGCCTCCTCATCAGCGGGTGGCGCCGGGCTGACCAGAACGGTGCTGATCCGCACCCTCCCCCGGCTGTCGCGACTGCCCTCGGCCTGCAGTCGCAGTCCGTGTGAGGTTACCTCGGCGCCGGGCAGCGGTACCCGGCCCAGCTCCAGCGCCAGCAGGCCGCCGACGGTGTCTACGTCGAGGCCGGAGTCGAACTGCACCCCGTACAGTTCACCGACGTCCTCGATGGGCAGCCGCGCAGAAACTCGAAACCTGTTGTTGCCCAACTCCTCCACCGGCGCCACTTCACCCTGGTCGTACTCGTCGGCGATCTCGCCGACGATCTCCTCCAGCACGTCCTCGATGGTGACCAGCCCCGCTATCGCGCCATATTCGTCGACCAGCAGCGCCATGTGGTACCGGCCGCGCTGCATGTCGTGCAGCAGCGCGTTGAGCGCCTTGGAGTCGGGCATGAACACCGCGGGGCGCATCACTTGGGCCACCGTGGTGTCCCGCCCGCCGTTTGTCGAGTAATAAGTCTGTTGGACAAGGTCTTTCAGGTAAACCACGCCAAGGATGTCATCGACGTTCTCGCCGATCACCGGGATACGGGAATGGCCGCTGCGCACCGCCAGCGACGTCGCCTGGCCGGCGGACTTGTCGCTTTCGATCCACACCATCTCGGTACGGGGCACCATCACCTCGCGGGCCGGGGTGTCGGCGAGTTCGAAGACCGACTGGATCATCCGGCGTTCGTCGGCGGCGACCACCCCGCGCTGCTGCGCCAGATCGACCACCTCACGCAACTCGACCTCCGAGGCGAACGGCCCGTTGCGGAAGCCCCGCCCAGGCGTCAGTGCGTTACCCAGCACCACCAGCAGGCGGCTGATCGGGGTGAGCAACACCGAAACCACGTGCAGCGGAAGGGCTGACGCCAGTGCGATCGAATAGGCGTTCTGCCGGCCCAGGGTGCGCGGCCCCACCCCGATCACCACGAAGCTCACCACCACCATGGCCGCCGCAGCGCCGAACAGCCCCCAATCCAGGCCGAGCACCGCGTGCAGAAGGTACACCAGCAGCGCGGTGGCGGTGATCTCGCAGGCGATGCGCAGCAACACCACCAGGTTGATGTAGCGGGGCCGTTCGGCCATCAACTGGGCCAGCCACATCGCGCCGGGTCGCTTCGCCCGCACCAGCTCCGCGACCCGCGCCGGCGACACGGTGCTCACCGCGGCGTCGATCGCCGCAAACAGTCCGCCCAGACCGATCAGCGCGATCACGCCGACTAACAGCGGTGTCCCGGTCACGGTTCGTCGAAATACCTGGACTTGTCGAGCAGCCGGCGGTCCTTCTCGTCCTGGGTTTCGGCCCGGTAGCTCTCCACCTGGTCGGCGACCCATTCCTCGAGCAGCCGGCGTTGCAGGGCGAACATCTCTTTTTCCTCGTCCGGCTCGGCGTGGTCGTAGCCCAGCAGGTGCAGTACACCGTGCACGGTGAGCAGTGCCAGTTCCTGGCCGAGCGAATGCCCGGCCGCTGCGGCCTGTTCGGCGGCGAACTCCGGGCACAGGGCGATGTCACCGAGCATCGACGGGCCGGGCTCGGGAGCATCGGGACGGCCACCGGGCTCCAGTTCGTCCATCGGGAAGCTCATCACGTCGGTCGGCCCGGGCAGGTCCATCCAGCGCATGTGCAGATCGGCCATCGCGGCGGTGTCCAGCAGCACCATCGACAACTCGGCGCCGGGGTTGACGTCCATCCTGGCCAGCACGAACTTGGCGACGCTGACCAGCTCGACCTCGGAGACGTCCAGGCCTGACTCGTTGGAGACCTCGATGCTCACCGGCGAGACCTGCCGCCCGACGCGCGCCTGGCCGCCCGGTTCATCGTCAGGCCGGGCTCGTTGCGCTCGGCCTCGTGGCGGGAGTAGGCGTCGACGATGTCGGAAACCAGCCGGTGCCGAACGACATCGACGCTGCTCAGTTCGGCGACACAGATGTCCTCGATGTCGTCGAGGATGTCCACGGCCGCCCGCAGACCCGACCTCGCGCCGCCGGGTAGATCGATCTGGGTGACGTCGCCGGTGACCACCATCTTGGAGCCGAATCCCAACCGGGTCAGGAACATCTTCATCTGTTCGGCGGTGGTGTTCTGCGCCTCGTCGAGGATGATGAACGCGCTGTTGAGGCTCCGGCCCCGCATGTAGGCCAGCGGCGCCACCTCGATCACCCCAGAGTTCATCAGCTTGGGAATCAGCTCCGGATCCATCATGTCGTAGAGCGCGTCGTAAAGCGGGCGCAGATACGGGTCGATCTTCTCGCTCAGCGTTCCGGGCAGAAAACCAAGGCTCTCACCGGCTTCCACCGCCGGCCGGGTCAAGATGATGCGCGTCACCTGCTTGGTCTGCAGCGCGCTGACCGCTTTGGCCATCGCCAGGTAGGTCTTCCCGGTGCCGGCCGGGCCGATACCGAACACGATGGTGTTGGCGTCGATGGCGTCGACGTAGCGCTTCTGGTTGAGCGTCTTGGGCCGGATCGTCTTGCCGCGCCGGGACAAGATGTCCAGGGTCAGCACCTCGGCCGGTGACGCGCTGCCGGCGCCCACCAGCATTCCGACACTGTGCCGCACCGTTTCGGGGGTCAGGGACTGACCGCCCGCCACGATCGCCACCAGCTCGGAGATCACCCGCTCGGCCAGGGCGACGTCGGCCGGCGAACCGGAGATGGTGACCGCGTTACCGCGTACATGCAGATCGGCTGCCACCACACGTTCCAGTGCACGCAGGTTCTCATCGGCGGAGCCCAGCAGACCCACGACCAGGTCGGGTGGAATGTCGACGCTGCTACGAACCTGGGGGGCTGATTCGGCAGCGGGGGTATCGCGGGGCGTCACGGGGTTTCCGATACCTGCTTTCCTGGGGGTTCACACGGCGATAAGTCGGACGTCTCAGTCTACCGTCGGTTCCCAGCAGTGCGCCCCGCCTCGTAAGTGCCAAAAGCAGTACTGAAAACGGTACTATGATCTGGTGCCGTCGCTGAACATCACCTTCACCGAGGAGGAACTGGCCGCCGTCCGCGCCGCGGCCGGGGAACAGAACCTCTCGCTGCGGGTATTCGCGCACCGGGCGGTCGTCACCGCCGCCAGCGACCACCGGCGCCGCGTCGCCGAAGCGGCAGCGCTGGTCGCACAACGCTCCGCCGAGTTGAATCGCCGCCTGGCTTGACCGAATTTCTCGACCGCGATGACCTGCTCGTCGCCGGGGCGTTCGCCGTGAGCCACGCCTGCGAAGTCGGGGACTACGGGTTGCTCGACGCCGCAGTCGCCCGGCCTCAAGCCACGGTCTTCGGTGTGGACGCCTATCCCGATCTGTACGCGAAGGCGGCGGCGTTGCTGCAATCACTGGCCCGCAACCATGCCCTGGTGGACGGCAACATGCGCACCGCCTGGGCGTCGGCATGGACGTTTCTGTACCTCAACGCCTGTGAGCTCTCCCCGGACTTCGACGTCGATGCGGCCGAGGTGTTCATGAACGACGTGGCACAGCGCGGAGAGCTGCCGGTCGAGGACATCGCCGCCACGCTGGCATCATTCGCCGTTACGTGAGCGGTTCGTTCAAGACGGGATGGCACCGGGCGGGCGACACTGCGGGTATGAGTGAGGACGCCTTCACCCCCGCCCTGGGACGGCTGGCGCCGGCCCGATTCTTCGACTATGTGGTGGCGCTGACACGCGAGCGGCTGTGGCGGGGACTGACCGTCAAGCATCTGGCACCGCAGCCGGGCGATGCCATCCTCGACGTGGGCTGCGGTACCGGATCGCTGGCACTGCTGGCCGCCCGGGCACAGCCGCAGGCAACGGTCGTGGGCCTGGATCCCGATCCCGAGGTGTTGGCGGTGGCGCGCGACAAGGACACCCAGGGCCGGGTTCGCTGGCTGACCGGGATGGGCGACGCCCTGGTGGACGCGGTGGGGGCGGAGTCGATGGACGCCGTGATGTCCAGCCTGGTGTTGCACCAGTGCCCGGTTCCGGTCAAGCGCGCCGTACTGGCGTCGATGTTCGCGGTGTTGCGGCCCGGTGGCCGGCTGGTGATCGCCGATTACGGATTACAGCGGACGCGGCTGATGCGCACGGCGTTTCGGATCGTGCAGATCGCCGACGGCAAGACCGACACCCAACCCAACGCCGATGGTGTTCTGCCGGAACTGATTTCGAACGCCGGCTTCGCCGACGTGCGAGAAGCCGAGGTGGTGCCCACCATCACCGGGTCGATCTCGATCTATGTCACCGGCAAGCGCTGAACACCCAGGGCGTGCAGCACCACCGCCGGGGTCAGACCCATCATCTCCCGCATCTGGCGGGTGAAGTGAGCCTGGTCGCAGAACCCCGCGATGACCGCGGCCTGCGCCGGCGGCGCGCCGGACTGCAACGCCTCGACGGCCCGGCGCAACCGTGACCAGACCCGCCAGCGGCTCAGCGGCATCCCCAGTTCCTGACGGGCCAGCGCCCGCAGGCGCTGCGGTGAAACACCCACCGCGGCAGCCAGATCCGGCATCGAAATGTTGCTGTCGGCCAGCATGGCCAGGGCCGCCACCAGCCGCGCGTCGACTTCTCGCGACGGTCGGCGACACTCGCCCGCGACATCGTGTTCGCTCAGCTCACCCAACTCGGGGGCGGGGGTGATCCCGGCGCGGTAGCGCCGGCGCAACCGGTCGGCGAACAGGCAGTGCGGCTCGATGAAGTAGGTGACCAGGTCCGGCGTGGCCAGGATGCGGTGCGGCGCCATCGGTGACACGACCAGCGCGGCAGCTTGGTGGCGGGTTCCGGAGACGTCCACCATCGCGAGTTCGCCACGCCCGGCGACCACGATCTGGAAGGCGCCGTGGCGGTGGATCGGGCCGCCGTCGCCCACCGGGCCGCGATACACCGCGTAGCCGTCGTCGATGACCAGCGACGACGCCGGATCCCGCCGGTGCACCACCGGCCTCAACCCCAGCGCGGGGTCAGCACCCCCAGCGCGCCCAGCGCGACCGCGGCCGCGGTCGAGGTGCGCAGCACGGTGGGTCCCAGCCGAGCCATGACGGCCCCGGCGCCGGTCAGCGCCGTCAGCTCCGCGTCGGTGATACCGCCCTCCGGGCCGACCACCACGGCCAATGCCGGCGCTGCGGACACGGTCGCGCCCGGCAGCCCGGCAGCGGCCGCATCGTGCAGCACCAGCACCGTCGTACCGGCGGCGACCTGCTCTGCTACCCAGGACACCAGCTCGGCAGTGCCGAGCACCCCGTCCACCGGCGGCACCCGAGCGCGACGGGATTGTCCGGCCGCCGCCCGGGCCACCGACCGCCACCGCCGCAGACCCTTCTCGGCCCGCGGGCCGTCCCAGCGGGCCACGCAGCGGTCGGCCTGCCAGGCCAGGAACGCGTCGGCGCCGGCCTCGGTGGCCAGCTCGACCGCCAGCTCGGAGCGGTCGGCTTTGGGCAGGGCCTGCACCACGGTCACCGGCGGCACGGGCGCCTCGACCGTCCGGCGCTGCAGCACCCGGGCCCGCAAACCGCCCCGGTCGGCCGTCTCGACCCGACATTCGGCCAGCACGCCGGCGCCGTCACCCAGCGTCAGTTCCTCCCCGGGCCGGATGCGGCGCACCGTCGCGGCGTGGAAGCCGGCGTCGCCTCCGACGTCGGCCAGCGCACCCACTTCGGGCAGCGTCTCGACGTAGAACAGGCCGGCCAAGTCTCAGCGGCCGCTGAACGTTTCGCGCAGCCGGCTGAACAGCCCGCCGCCGTGCGGGGCGTGTGCCGAGCGGACCTCGGCGGTCTCGCGTTCCCGGTGCTGCTTGAAGGTGCGCAGCAGTTCGATGTCGTGGTTGTCCAGACGCTCGGGCACCACCACCTCGATGTGGGCGTGCAGGTCACCGCGCGCACCGGACCGCAGTTGCGGCATGCCGTGGCCGCGCAGCGCGATGGTCGCCCCGGGCTGGGTTCCGGGCGGGATGGTGATGTCGGTGGGGCCGTCGAGGATCGCGTCGACGGCCACCGTGGTGCCCAGCGCCGCGTCGACCATCGGCACCGAGATATGGCAGTGCAGGTCGTCGCCGTCGCGGGCGAAGATCTCGTGGAGCTGCTCGTGCACCTCGACATAGAGGTCACCGGCCGGACCACCACCGGACCCGACCTCGCCCTGAGCGGCCAGCCGGACCCGCATCCCGTCACCGACACCGGCGGGGATCTTCACGCTGATATCGCGGCGGGCCCGCACCCGGCCGTCGCCGCCGCACTGGTGACACGGATCCGGGATCACCTCACCGACCCCGCGGCAGGTCGGACACGGCCGCGACGTCATCACCTGACCGAGCAGCGACCGCTGCACGGTCTGCACCTCACCGCGGCCGTGGCAGGTGTCGCAGGCCATCGGTCGGGAATCGCCGTGGGTGCCGCGCCCCTGGCAGCGATCACAGAGCACCGCGGTGTCGACGGTGACCTGTTTGGTCACACCGGTCGCGCATTCGTTGAGGTCCAGGCGCATCCGCAGCAGCGAGTCCGACCCCGGCCGGACCCGTCCGATCGGTCCGCGGGAGGCCGCGCCGCCGCCGAAGAAGGCCTCGAAGACGTCCCCGAGGCCGCCGAATCCCGAGCCGCCTCCGAATCCGCCGAACCCGTTGCCGCCGCCGTTCTCCAGCGGGTCACCGCCGAGGTCGACGATGCGACGCTTCTCCGGATCGGACAGCACCTCGTAGGCGGCGCTGATCTCCTTGAACTTGGCCTGCGCCGCCTCGTCGGGGTTGACATCGGGATGGTATTTGCGAGCCAGCTTGCGGTATGCGCGCTTGAGCTCCGTGTCGCTGACGCCCTTATCGACGCCCAGCAGTCCGTAATAATCGCGTGCCACGCCTGACCTTTCCCAACTTCTTCCGGCCGGAGATTATCGGGCCCCGAGCACTTCACCGATGTACATTGCAACCGCAGCGACACTGGCGATAGTTCCCGGATAGTCCATCCGGGTGGGGCCCAGCACCCCCATCCCCCCGTAGACGGTGCCCTGCGAACCGTATGCGGTGGACACCACCGAGGCGCCGGCCATCTCCTGCGCCTCGGTCTCGTGACCGATGCGCACCGTGACTTTACCGGCTTCCTGCTGCACTGCCAGTAGCCGCAGCACCACGACCTGCTCTTCGAGCACTTCCAGGACCGAACGCAGCGAATCGCCGAAGTCGGCGGCGTTGCGGGTCAGGTTGGCGGTGCCGCCCAGCAGCAGGCGCTCCTCGCGGTGCTCGACCAGCGATTCCAGCAGCACCGTCGCCGACCGCCCGAGCGCGTTGGCCAGGCCGGGGGAAAGCCCGCTGCGCCCGTCCAGGTGCCCGGCGAGCTCGGCGACGGCGGTGGAGGCCGCCGAGATCCGCTTGCCCTCCAGGGCGGCGCCGAGCAGCTCACGCAGCTGGCTGAGCTGGTGGTCGTCGATGGTGTCCCCGAGTTCGACGATGCGCTGGTCGACCCGGCCGGAGTCGGTGATGACGACCAGCAGCAGCCGCGCCGGGGTGAGCGCGATCACCTCGAGGTGACGCACCGTCGACACCGACAGGGTCGGGTACTGCACGACGGCCACCTGGCGGGTCAGCTGGGCCAGGGTGCGAACCGCGCGGCGCAGCACGTCGTCGAGGTCGACACCGGAGTCCAGAAACGACAGGATCGCCCGGCGCTCCGCGGCCGACAGCGGTTTGACCTCGTCGATGCGGTCGACGAATTCCCGGTAGCCCTTCTCGGTGGGCACCCGCCCCGAACTGGTGTGCGGCTGGGCGATGTAGCCCTCGGCCTCCAGCACCGCCATGTCGTTGCGCACGGTGGCCGAGGACACCCCGAGGTTGTGCCGCTCGACCAGGGCTTTGGACCCGATCGGTTCCTTGGTCGCGACGAAGTCCGCGACGATGGCGCGCAGCACCTCGAAGCGTCGATCATCAGCCACACTCATAGGCACTAGATTACGTTCTGGGTTATCTCCTGGCGCGAACGTGCGTGTTTGCACACTGACACGCCGTGATTTCTGTACATCTCCGCACGCTGGCGCGGAAGAGAGGACTGGGATGTCCGACTTTCCCTACACCGACCGGTTCACCGTCAATCGCGTGCTACCGGAGCGGGGCCGGCCACGTGAGGAGGTGCTCACCGAGCTGCGGGAGATGGCGCAGGCCGAAGATCTCACTTGGGAGACCGGCAGGGTGTCCGGGACCATGTACTGCGGCGACCACGAGCACTACCGCTTCCTGGACGAGGCGTTCGGGCTGTTCGCCCACGTCAATGTGTTGCAGCGCGACATCTGCCCGTCGGCGACCAAGTTCGAGGGCGAGATCATCGCGATGGCCCTGGACCTGATGCACGCCGACGCCATCACCGACGGCGAGCCGGCCGGGTTGGTCACCACCGGCGGCACCGGCAGCATCATCCACGCCCTGCTGGCCTACCGCGAGCACGCCGCCAAGCACCGCGGCCTTCCCCGGGGCGGAGCCCGCCCGAACTTCATCAAGCCCGAGACCGGCCACCCGGCGTTCGACAAGGGTTGTCACCTGTTCGGCATCGAAATCCGCCGGGCGCCGATCGACCCGCAGACCACCGGAGTCGACGTCGACTGGGTGGCCGACAACATCGACGAGAACACCATCGCGATCATGGGGTCGGCCTGTAACTACGGCTACGGCACGGTCGACCCGATCCCGCAGCTGGGAGAGCTGGCCTCCGAGCGCGGCGTTGGTCTGCACGTCGACGGCTGCCTGGGCGGGTTCGTGCTGCCCTTCGCCCACGAACTGGGTTATGACGTCCCGTTGTTCGACTTCCGGGTTCCCGGTGTCACCAGCATCTCCGCGGACAACCACAAGTACGGCTACGCGTTGAAGGGCGCCTCCACCCTGCTGTTCCGCGACAAGGCCTACCGCAACGCGCAGTACTTCTTCCTGCCGGACTGGAGCGGCGGGAAGTACATGTCGCCGGGCATCGAAGGGTCCCGCTCGGGTGGGCTGATCGCCGCCGCGTGGGCCTCGATGGTGCAGCTGGGCCGCGAGGGATATCGCAACTACGCCAAGCAGATCCTTGAGACCGCGTCGGTGATGAAGGACGCGGTGCGCAGCCATCCGGAGCTGACGATTTTGGGTTCGCCGACGTTCTGCTTCAGCTTCCGCTCCGACGAATTCGACATCTACCACGTCGCCGACGCCATGAAGCCCAAGGGCTGGCGGTTCAACGGCCAGCAGTACCCCAACGCCATCCACATGGCCGTCACCCGGCCGCAGACGCAGCCCGGCGTGGCCGAAGCCTTCGCCACCGACCTCGACGACGCCGTGGAGTACGCCAAGAAGAAGACCGCCGCCGGCGAGGCGCCGATCAGCGCCGCGGTCTATGGCGGCGTGCCGGGCGGGATGACCGATGAGGCAGCCCACTTCATCGAGGGGTTCATGGAGCAGATACTCGACACCCAGCAGTCGCTGCCCCCCGGTTCGTGACGCCGCGCCGACGACGATGCAGAGCGCCAGCGATGCCGAGGAGCGCTGCCGGATGAACCCCGCGGATCGCGTCGTCCTGGCCGTCGACCTGGGCACCGGCGGCCCCAAGGTCGGGTTCGTGGCGCTGGACGGCACCGTGCTGTGGTCGGACCTCTTCGCGGTCCCGACCAACTACGGGCCGGGCGGGGCGGCGACCCAGGACGCCGGTCTGTGGTGGGCGATCATCCGCGACGCCACGCGGCGTGGGCTCGCCGAAAGCGGGTTGCACGGCGATCAGGTGGCCGGGGTCGCCATCACCGGGCAGTGGGCCAGCACGGTCCCGGTCGGCGCCGACGGCCGTCCGGTGGGTCCGTGCGTGATGTGGATGGACACCCGCGGGGCCCCCTACAGCCGCACGACGTTCGGCGGGCGCCTGCAGGGCTACCGGCCGCGGGCACTGCTCAGTTGGCTGCGCCGAAACGGCGGCATCCCGACTCCGAGCGGCGACGACCCGGTCGGGCACATGCTGCATCTGCAACACGGCGACCCGGCGGGGTCCGGCGCGGCACGGTGGTTCCTGGAGCCGGTGGACTACCTGAGCATGTGTTTCACCGGCCGTGCCGCGGCGTCGCGGGCCTCGATGATGGGCGCCTGGCTCACCGACAACCGCAACCTGGCCGTGCTCGACTACGACGACGTGCTGGTGCGACTTGCCGGCGTCGACAGGGCGAAACTGCCGCCGCTGGTGCCGACCGGTTCGATCATCTCCCCGGTGGCACCGGCGGTCGCCGCCGAACTCGGCATCTCGCCTGCGGCACAGGTGGTCACCGGCACCCCGGACCTGCACAGCGCGGCGGTGGGTTCCGGCGCGGTGCGGCAGGGCGAGCTGCACCTGACCATCAGCACCACGTCGTGGATCAGCTGCCCGGTGGCGGTCAAGAAGACCGATGCGTTCCACCAGCTCGCCACGGTGCCGGGCCTCGACCCGTCGAGCTACCTGCTGGTCAACAATCAGGACACCGCCGGCCGGGCGCTGCAATGGTTGCGCGACAACATCTTCGACGATCTGGACTACGACGCGCTGACCGCCCTGGCCGCCGGTGCGCCGGCCGGGTCGAACGGGATCATCTTCACCCCGTGGCTCAAAGGCGAACACTCCCCCATCGACGACCGCAATGCGCGCGGCGGCTTCCACAATCTGTCGCTGGACACCACTCGCGCCGATCTGGTGCGTGCGGTGCTCGAAGGGGTGGCCTACAACAGCCGCTGGCTGCTCGACTGTGTGAACCGGTTCACCGGCAATGACGGACCGATCCGGATCGTCGGCGGCGGGGCCCGCTCAGACCTGTGGTGCCAGATCATCGCCGACGTGTGCGGGCGCACCTGCGAACGGGTGGCCGACCCGCTCAACGCGCAGTTGCGCGGTGCGGCGTTGTTCGCCGGTATCGGGATGGGGGTATTGGAGCGCGATGAGCTGCGTGATCTGATCCCGCTCGACGGCGTCTTCGAGCCGATCGCGGCGAACCGCGCGGTCTATGACCGGCTCTTCGCCGAGTTCCCCGGGCTCTACAAGACGCAGAAGGGCATGTTCGCCCGACTGGCACGCTAGCCCGCTGCTGCGCGGGAAGGCCTCAGTGCGCGGCGAGGACCTGCATCAGCTGCGTCGCCGTGTCACGCGAGAGCACCCAGCTGCCCTGGTCGACGAGCTGCAGCGGAACGGTCACCGGGGCAGGCATCTTCGGCCCGGTGATCGTCACGTTGGACAGTGCCCGGCCCTCGCCGGTCGGCACCACGTTGAGCACATCGAAGTTGTAGGGCAGTTCCCCGTCGCGGTAAGCCTTGCGCAGCTCATGGTCGAGCCCGTGGCCCTCCTGCGCCGTGATGCCGTTCTCGACCAGGTCGCCCTTCTCCTTGTAGCCGATCCCGGCGTCGCTGAGCCTGGTGAGCATGCCCGAGACCTCACCGGTGGTGGGCAACGGCGCACCGGCCGCCGGCTGGGGCTCCGGCACCGGAGGGGGAGGGTCCAGCGGAATCGGCACGCCGGCAACGACGTCGGGAGGTGCGGCCGGCTCGGCCGACGCCAGGCCGGCGGATGCCATCCCGATCACGGCCAGCGCCGCGGCGCCGCTCAGCAGAAGTCTTCCGGTCACAGTTCACCCCTCCGACGACGGTTACCGCGCAAAGGCTACCCCTGTTCGGCCGCCATGGCATCACGAAGACTCTTGGGACGCAGGTCGATCCAATGCTGTTCGACGTACTCCAGACATGCCGCGCGAGCGGCACCCTGTTCACCTCCGTAGACCACTCGCCACCCGGCCGGAACATCGGCGAAGGTCGGCCAGAGGCTGTACTGGTCCTCGTCGTTGACCAGCACGTAGAAGGCGCCGTTGTCGTCGTCAAAGGGGTTGGTGCTCATCGGCTCTCCTCGATATCGGTCCGTCGGACAGAGACCAGGTCGCTGCCCGCGGTGGTGGTAGTCGATCGGGTGCCCAGGATCCGGTCGGACAGCAGGCCCAGACAGCTCAGGTTGGGAAACCCCGGCCCCTGGGTCAGTCCGGCCAGGTTGGGCAGGAACAGCTTCGGGGTGACACCGGCGACGGCCAGGTCGTGACCGATCGCCTCGGCCAGCCGGTCGCCGGACAGCGGGCCGCCCAGGCCCAGCTCCAGCAGATCCAGGGTGTCCTGACCGAACAGCGACACGAACCACAGCGGGTCGGCGCCGGAACCGTCGATGACCAGGTCGAAGCCGTGCACGGTCTCGAGGTTCTCACCACCGCGGTTCGTGCTCAGCGTCAACCGGATTCGGCCGTCACGAGCCACCGCGTGCGCAACCCGGCCCCGTAGATGCCGGATCCGGTCGTCGGCGAGCAGCGCGTCCTGCACGCGCGCCGAGAACACCCCGCGGTCGGTGCGGGCCAGCGCATCCCGCCGCTCGGACAGGGTCAGCGCGGTCCAGTCGGTCGGGTCGGAGAACAGCGCGTTCTCGAAGAAGCCTTCCCCGCGGGTGAACAGCGTCACCTGCGGGGAGATCACCGTGATCGTCGAAACCCGATGCCGGAACAGCTCGTTGAGCATCGACGCGGCGGTCTCACCGCCGCCGATCACGGCGACGCGCTCGGCGCTGATCCGGTCGGCGGCGGCCCGGTGCCAGAACTGGGCGATCGAGAGCACCAGCGGGTTGCCGGGCAGGATCGACTTCTCGGCCTGGCCGGGGCCGGTGATCATCACCGCCTCGGCGGTCACTGTGGTCTCCCGGGAGGCCTCCCTCGTGCGCAACGACCAGCCCGCGCCGTTGACCGACAGCCGGTCCACCTCGCCGGGGATCACGCGCAGCCGCACCGCATCGGCGACCCAGCGCAGGTACTGGCTCCACCGCAGATGGGTGGGGGCCGGCCGGCCCCGGTCCACCCACTCGGCGAACTGGCCGGTGGCGATCAGGTAGGACTGCCAGCTGTAGCGCGTCATCCGCTCGTCGATCTCGGCGTTGCGGCCGGCCACCACCGCCGAGCGGTACGGGAAGCCGACGTCCTTCTCCGGGCTGGTGCCCAGCCGGTGCGCGCCGTCAGTCCAGCCGCCGGTCGCCCGCCAGTTGGCGGCCACCTCGGTGCGTTCGACGGCGACCACATCGGGTGCCTCGACACCCATCTCGCGCAGCACCGCCGCCTTGGCGGCCACCGCCACCGCCTTGGCGCCCGCGCCCACCACCGCCAGAGTGCTCATCGCAGCTCCTCCACCAGATCGCCCAGGCTTTGGGCGAATAGTTCCTGCAGTTCGGTGATCTGCCCGGCGCCGAGGATGTCGGGCAGCGTGCGCCACTGGGTCATCAGCGCCGGGCCCGACCCGAGGTCGGCCACCGCGGCGAAGATGCTCAGCTCGTGGCGCACCGCCTGGTCGGGTTCGGGCACCGACGGCAGGCCGGCGATCAGATCGGGTGCCACGGCCGGCCCGCCCCCGGCCCGGTCGACGCGCCCGAGGTAGTTCAGCAGCACCTGCGGTCCGGCACCGGCGGCCAGCTGGACGGCAGTGTCGGGGCGCAGGTAGGCCAACAGGCCGTAATCGATGCCGCTGCCGGGGATCTGCGCCAGGGCCCGCGCGACGCCCGCCGGGTCGGGATGGTGCACCCGCAGCGGGTAGATCGCGGTCAGCAGTCCGGCGATGTCGGCGGTGTCGACGCCGGGGACGGCGTCTTCGGCGCGTCCGTGGGTCTCCAGCGCCAGCAGCGGCGCCGCACCGTCCTGCCCGCGCCGGGTCCGCCAGGCGGTGACCATGCGCGCCGTCGCCGCCACCAACAGGTCATGCATCGGCAGCTGCGACGCCAGCAGGGCGGCGGTGATCGTCGGATCGGCGACGGCCATCGAGACCGTCAGGTCGCCGGCGCGGTCGCAGTCGGGACGCACTCGCCGAGCGCCCAGCTCCGGGTCCTCGCCGGTCAGTTGGGCAGCCCAGTACCCCGCGGTGTCCAGCGCGTGTGCGCGCTCGGTGAGGGCGGTGGCCCAGCGCCGGTAGCCGCTGCGTTCCGGCAGCGGGTCGGCTCCGGCCAGCGCGGCGTGCAGCTCGCCCAGGATCACCTGCCACGAGACCGGGTCCAGCGCCAGCACGTGCCCGCACAGCAGCAGCACCCCGGTGCCGGCGGACGGGCGAAGCCATAGCGCCCGCAGCAGGACTCCGGCCTGCGGGTCCAGGCCGGCCAGGAGCCGGGTGCCGTGCTCGGTGACCGTCTGCAGATCGTCGGCGTCGACGGCGATCTCGGTCAGGATGTCGACGGGTTCGATCGGGTGCAGCATCAGCGTGGCCGGATCGAGGCGGGTGTGCAGCACCGGGTGCACGGCGACGATCGCGGCCAGCGCAGACCGCAGTCGCTGCGGATCCGTGCCGGCCGGAAGGCGAATCGCTTCCACCTGTCCGAGCCGGCGGGGGCTGCCGTACTGGTAGAGCCAGCGGCCGGCCGGGAGCAGCGGGATCGGCCCGTCGTCGGCGGCTGATTCGACGGCCCGCTCGGCCTCGGCGGCTTCGTTGTCCAGGGCGGCGGCCAGATCCCGAATCGTGTTGCAGGTCAGAGCGGTCCGCGGACGCATGGGCAGCCCGCGCCGGCGTGCTGCGCGGACCATCGACAGCGCGACGATGCTGTCCAGGCCCAGCTCACGGAGATCGGTCTCGACACCGGGGGTCACGCCTGCCAGGCCTGCTTGGCCCCCGAAGACCTCGGCCAGGATCTCCACCAGCGCCCGCTCGGTGTCGGTGGCCGGTTCCGCGCCGCTGCCGATGATGGGGCCGGCCAGGGCGACCAGCGCCTCGGCGTCGAGTTTTCCGTTGGGGGTCAACGGCATCGACTCCACCACGGTGATGCGCGCCGGCACCAGGTATGCCGGCAGCCGGGCGCCGATCTCGGCTCGGACCCGGGTGGCGTCCACGCCGGGGCCGGTGACGAACCCGGCCAGTTGGGTTCCGGTCGGTCCCTGCACGGGCAGCACCGCGGTGGCGGTCACGCCGGTCGCCGCGGCCAGCGCGGTCTCGACCTCGGCGATCTCGACCCGGTAGCCACGGACCTTGACCTGGTCGTCCGCGCGTCCCAGATACATCAGCCGGCCGTCTGCGCGGCGCCGGACCAGGTCCCCGGTGCGATACATCCGGCCGCCGACCGAAAACGGGTCGGCGACGTAGCGGCC
Organism: Mycolicibacter terrae; assembly: GCF_010727125.1. Taxonomy (NCBI): domain Bacteria; kingdom Bacillati; phylum Actinomycetota; class Actinomycetes; order Mycobacteriales; family Mycobacteriaceae; genus Mycobacterium; species Mycobacterium terrae. The sequence continues at coordinate 2,702,525 of NZ_AP022564.1, forward strand.
GGCGGTCGCGCCGGCCCGGCCCAGATATCCGCGGGTGACCTGCGCACCGGCCAGGTACAGCTCGCCGGCCACCCCGTCGGGTACGCCGCGCAGCCCGGAGTCCAGCACGTGAGCGGTCATGCCCCGCACCGCCTCTCCGATCACCGGAACGTCCGTGTCGGCGACGTCGGCGACCACGGCCTCCACAGTGGCCTCGGTGGGCCCGTAGCAGTTGTGCACGGCGACCGACGACGCCGCCGATACCGACCGCAGCTTCAACCAGGTGTGCGCTGCGATGGCCTCGCCGCCCAGTGCCAGCACGCTGAGGCGGTGGGCGGCCTGCGCACCGAGCAGGCCGGCGTCGAACAGTTGGGTGAACATCGACGGTGAGGTGTCGATCATGTCCAGTCGGTACCGGCGGATGCCGTCGATGATCGCCTCGGCGTCGCGCATCTCCTCGGCCGAGAACAGGTGCACGCTCTGCCCGCCCAGCAGGCCGACCAGCGGCTGCCAGCTCGCGTCGAAGCTCAACGACCAGGCGTGCGCGATGCGCAGTCTGCGGCCCAGCCGGGCCACGGCGGGTGCGTACATCCGCTGCTCGTGGTCGGCGAAATAGGACGCGAGCGCTCGGTGGGTGCCGACGACGCCCTTGGGTTCCCCGGTGGAGCCGGAGGTGAAGATGACGTAGGCGGCGGAGTCGGGGTGAATCGCCGTCGGCGTCGGGCCCCGCCCGACATCGCCGGAACGCAGTTCGGCCAGCAGCTCGGCGGTGAGCGTCAGCTTCGGATCGGCTTGACGCAGAATGGATTCGATTCGCGTCTTGGGCAAAGTGACATCGATCGGGACGTAGGCCGCGCCGGTCTGCAACACCGCCAGTATCGCGATGACCGAATCCAGCGAGCGCGGCAGCGCGATCGCGACCCGGTCTTCCTGGCCGATTCCCCGACCGGCCAGGGCTCCTGCCAGCCGGGCCGTTTCGGAGTACAGCTCGGCGTAGGTCAGGGTACGGTCCTCGCCGGTGAGCGCCGGGCTGTCGGGGTTCGCGGCGACAGCGGCGGCGAACAGGGCCGGAACCGAGGCGGCGGGTACGTTCACCGATGCCACCGGCTGGCCCCGGCGGGCCCGCTCGGCGGGCAGCAGCACGTCCAGGTCAGCGATGCGGGGCCGCGCCGGGTCGACCAGCTGGCGTAGCACCTGCAGCAGCCGCCGGCCCAGGTCCGGGACCGACAGTTCCCCCAGCGCGTCGGGAACGGCCTCCAGCAGCACGGTGAGCCGGCCGTCGCGGGGCGGGGAGCTGACCAGCGTCAGCGGGTAGTGGGTGAGGCTTTCCACCGTGACCGGGATGAAGCGCACTCCGTCGGGCGTGGTCACGCCGGCTGCCGCCGAACCGATCGGTGCGTTCTCGAACACCAGCAGGGTGTCGAACACTGCGTTGGCGCTGGCCCGCTGCACCGTGGACAGGCTCACGTAGCCCAGGTCGCGCATGGCCGCGGTATCACGTTGCAGTGCTTGGCAGGTCGCGACCACCTCGGCCCGCGGCGGTGTCGATGCGACCACCGGGACGGTGTTGATGAACAGCCCGACCATGGATTCGACGCCGGTGAGCTGCTGGGGCCGCCCGGAGACCACCGCACCGAACGACACCTCGTCGCGGTCGGTGAGCCGGCCGAGCAGCACCGCCCAGGCGAACTGCAGCACCGTGTTCAGGGTCAGGCCGTGCCGCCGGGCCCACTCGCTCAGCCGGGCGGTGTCGTCGGGGCCCAGGGCCACCTCGTGGGTCTGCGGTATGGCGCTGCCCAATTCGGCCCGCTCGCCGTCGGCCAGGATGGTCGGGGCGGTCAGCGGGGCCAGATAGTCGCGCCAGGCGGCGACGGCTTCATCGGTGTCCTGGGCGCCCAGCCAGCCGATGTAGTCACGGTAGGGGCGCGGTGCGGGCAGCGGGTCGACGCCGCCGGCCCGGTAGATCGCCACCAGTTCGTCGAAGAACACCGCCATCGACCAGCCGTCGAGCAGCAGGTGGTGCACGGTGAGGATCAGCCGGTGCCGGTCGGCGGCGGAGCGGACCAGCACAAAGCGCAGCAGGGGCCCGCGGGCCAGATCGAAGTTGGTGGTGCGTTCGGTGTTCGCGATCTCCTCGAATTCACCTGGGACGGCATCGATCTCGCGCCACCGAAGGTCGGCCTGCGCGGGGATGATCTGCACCGGGTGCGGCAGGTCGACATCCCAGAACGACGCCCGCAGATTGGCGTGCCGGGCCAGCATCGCCTCGGCGCTGCGGCGCAGCAGCCCGGCGTCGACGGCGCCGACGACGTCGATGACGAATTGCACGGTGTAGACGTCCACCCCGTCGTCGGCTGCCAACCCATCAGTGGCGAGCTTGGCCAGCGAGAACAGCCCCTGCTGCAGCGGGGACAGTGCCAGCACGTCCTCGATCGATGACGCTGGGTTGCGCTGTGTTGAGGCCTCGGTCACGGTGAATCGCCCCATGCCGCGGTGAGGTCGGCCAGTGCCTCGCCGCTGAGACCCGAGACGCTCATCGGTGCGAACGCCGTGTCGGCGGTGTCGGGGCCGCTGCCGGCTGCGGCACGGGTGTCGGCGGCCGCGGCGAGGTCGGCGAACGTCGGGTTCTCGAAGATCATCCGCGGGTCGATGTCCAGCCCGGCGGCCCGCGCCCGGGCGGCCAGTTGCACCGAAAGGATGCTGTCGCCGCCGAGTTCGAAGAATCCGTCGCTGCGCCCGATCCGTTCGACGCCGAGCAACTCGGTGCAGATGCCCACCAGGGCCTCTTCGGTGGCGGTGACCGGTGGGTCGGCTTCCCCGCGGGTGGCCACCGCCGGCTGTGGCAGCGCCGGCCGGTTCAGCTTCCCGGAGTCGGTCAGCGGCATCGTCTCCAGCACCGTCAGCGACGACGGGACCATGTAGCCGGGCAGCGTGGCGGCCACCGCGGCACGCACCGACGCGATGAACTCCGCCGCGTCGGCGACCGCGGCCGCCGGCACCACGTAGCCGGCCAATGTGGTGCCGCCGCGCTGTTCCCAGGTGCGGGCGGCCGCCGCCGCCACTCCGGGTGCGCCCCGCAGCGCCGACTCCACCTCGGCCAGCTCCACCCGGAAGCCGCGCACCTTGACCTGATGGTCGGTGCGGCCGACGAACTCCAGTACGCCATCGCCATTCCAGCGGGCGCGGTCTCCGCTGCGGTAGAGCCGATCACCGGGACTGAACGGGTTGGCGACGAATCGGGTCGCGGTCAGCGCGGGACGCTTCCAGTAGCCGAGGACGACCTGCGGGCCGGCGTAGTAGACCTCGCCGACCACTCCGGGCGGCACCGGCTGCAGCGCGTCGTCGAGCAGGTAGGCCTGCGAGCCGGGCGTGGGCCGGCCCAGCTTCGGGGTGGGCGGTTCCAGTTCGCCGCGCACCACCGCGCCGGAGGTCTCGGTGGCGCCGAAGTTGTTGAGCAGCTGGGTCTTCGGGTCCAGCACCCGGTTCAGCCGGGCCAGCAGGTCCGCCGAGACCGGCTCGCCGCTGCACACCAGGCGACGCAGGCGCCCTACCGCATCCGGTGCGGAGTCGACCAGTACCGAGATCAGGCTGGCGACCGCGGTCACCTGAGCCACCTGCTCGTCGGCGATCAGCCGGGCCAGCGCCTCGGGGTCGCGGAACTCGTTGTCGTCGGCCAGGATCATCGTCGCCCCGGCGGCCAGCCCGGCCAGCAGCTCCATGCCGCCCTCCAGGAACGTCATCGAGGACTGCGCCAGCCGGATGTCCTCTCCGCTTACCGGGTAGTGGGCGAGTTGCCAGTTCAGCCGGGCGCTCATCGACCGGTGGGTGCCCACCACGCCCTTGGGCACGCCGGTGGAGCCGGAGGTGAACACCAGATACATCGGGTCATCCGGGTGCGGCACCGGAAGTTCGGCGCCCGCGGCGTCTTTCGACAGCTCCGCCTGCACATCGGCGTCGTCGAGGCACAGCAGCGTCACGCCGTCGGGGGCCGGCATGGCGCCGCGCGTCGCCGCGCTGACGACGATCACCTTCGGTGCGACGTCTTCGACCATGAACTCCAGGCGCTGACGCGGATAGCCGGGGTCCAGCGGGAAGTAGCCGCCGCCGGCCTTCATGATGCCGACCAGCGCCACCGCCAGATCCAGGTCGCGCCGCACCGACAGGCCCACCAGTGTTCCGGGCTGCACGCCGGCCTCGATCAGCAGTTCGGCGAGCCGGTCGGAGCGGTGGTGCAGCTGCGGGTAGGTCAACTCGGCGCCGGCGCAGCGCACCGCGACGCCGCCGAAGCTGCGGCTCGGGGCCAGCACCTCGGCGATCGTGCGCGGATCATCCTCGGCAATGTCGGCGCCGCGGCTCCACCGTTCGAGGATCCGCCGGCGCTGCTCGTCGTCGACCAGGGTGATGTCGCGCAGGGTGCGCTGAGGCGCACCGGCCATCGCCTCCAGCACCCGGCCCAGCCAGTCGGCCAGCCGCTGCACGGTGGCGCGCTCGTAGAGGTCGGTGCGGTAGATCAGGTGGCCGTCATAGCCGGGGCCGTCGGCGTTGCCGGCGGTGGCGAACAGGTTCACCGACAAGTCGGCGTGCGCGACGTCGAACGTCGGCATCACGGTGCGGAATACCAGGTCGCCTGCGGCATCGTTACCGTTGCTGTCGATGACGTGGGTGACCTCCGCAGCGTCGCGGACATGGACCACCACCTGGAACAGCGGGTTGCGCGACAGTGTCCGGACCGGGTTGAGCGCCTCCACCAGCCGGTCGAACGGCAGATCGGCGTGCGCGTAGGCGCCCAGTGCGGCCTCCCGCGCCCGTAGCACCACCTCACGCAGGGTCGGATTGCCCGACAACCGGTTTCGCAGCACCACGATGTTTACGAAGAATCCGACCAGGTTGTCCAGTGCGTTGTCGTTGCGGCCGGCGACCGGTACCCCGAGCGGGATGTCGTCGCCGCTGCCGGCGAGGTGCAGCAGCACCGCCACCGCGGCCTGGACCACCATGAATTCGGTGGCCCCGGTCTCGCGCGCCAGCGCCGCCAGACCGGCCCGCACCTGCGGGGAGACGGTGAACGCGACGGAGTCACCGGAGCCGTTCGCGGCGGCCGGGCGCGGGAAGTCGGGTCGGGGTCCGGTGTCGTCGGCCAGGCCGGCCAGTTGCTCCATCCAGTAGCGGCGCTGCGCGTCGATCAGACCGGACTCGTCGCGCAGCAATTCGCCCTGCCAGTGCGCGAAGTCTGCATACTGCAAAGCCGTTGGCGCCCACGACGGTTCGGCGCCGGCCGCCCGGCACCGGTAGGCGATCAGCAGGTCGGTGAAGAGCACCTCCACCGACCAGTGGTCGGCGGCGATGTGGTGCACCACCAGCGACAGCACCCGCTCATCGCCCGGTAGGTGCAGCAGCGCCACCCGGATCGGCCAATCGTGCTCCAGGTCGAAGCCGGTGCCGCGCTGGTCGTCGAGCCGCGCCCGGGTCCACTGCGCCACCTCTTCGGGATCGGTTGCCGGGCAGTTCAGCTCGGTCACCTGCATGGCAGTGGGAGGATTGATGATCTGGTGCGGCAGTCCGTCGATCTCACAGAAGGTGGTGCGCAGGCTGTCGTGGCGGGCGACCACATCGTTGATCGCCAGGGTCAGGGCCGCGGTGTCGCAGGGCCCGGTGAGCCGGGCCGAAAGCGGGATGTTGTCGCCGGTGGCGTCGGGGTCCAGCCGGTAGGCGAACCAGGTGCGCAGCTGTGACGCCGACACCGGAAGCGGACCGGATCGTGGCACCGCGACCAGCGGCGGGCGACCCGGCCCGTTCTCACCGGCCAGGGCTCGCTCGATCGCGGCGGCCAGCCGGGCCACCGTGCTCGCCTCGAAGATGTCACGGATCCCGATCTCCGCTCCGCACCGCGCGCGGATCGCCGCCACCAGCTTGGTGGCCAGCAGCGAGTGACCACCGAGGTCGAAGAACGAGTCGTCGGCGCCGATCCGCTCGCGGCCGAGCAGCTGCGAGAACAGCTGCGCCACCGCGTGTTCGGTGTCGGTCTCCGGTTCCCGGTATGCTGCGGTCTCGATCGGCTGGGGGTCGGGCAGGGCAGCACGGTCGATCTTGCCGTGGGTGGTGATCGGGATGTCGTCGACCACCACGTAGGCCGCCGGGGCCATGTATTCCGGCAGCGCGGCGGCCACCCGGGCCCGGATCCGCGGGATCTCAACGGTGTCTTCCGGGGAGCCCTGGCCGGCCGGTGTCAGGTAGGCGACCAGGCTGCGGCCGAGCGCGGGAAGGTCGGAGACGACGACCACGCACTGCCCGACACTGGGATCCACCGAGATGGCCGCGGCCACCTCGCCGAGTTCGATGCGGAAGCCGCGGATTTTGACCTGATCGTCGGCGCGGCCGATGAATTCCAGGTCGCCGGCGGCGTTGCGGCGGGCCAGGTCGCCGGTGCGGTACATCCGCTGCCCGACGGCCCACGGGTCGGCGATGAAGCGTTCCGCGGTCAGGCCGGGCCGGTCGAAATAGCCGCGGGCCAGATGCGTTCCGCCGATGTAGATCTCACCGATCACACCGACCGGCACCGGCTGCAGGGCGTCGTCGAGCAACCGGATGGTGGTGTTGATGTTCGGGCTGCCGATCGGCACGATCCGGTTGCCCTGGGTGCCTTCCACCTTGTAGCGACTGGAGTTGACCACCGTCTCGGTGGGACCGTAGAAGTTGTGCAACAGCGCGTCGAAGGTGGCGTGGAATTTGTCGGCCAGCTCACCGGGCAACGGTTCGCCGCCGATCGGGATGCGCCGCAGGGTGCGCCACTGGTTGGCCCCGGGCAGCGACAGGAACAGGCCGAGCAGCGACGGCACGAAGTGCATGGCGGTCACGCCCTCGCGCTGCAGCAAGTCGGTCAGGTAACCGATGTCACGCAGCCCGTCCGGGCGGGGAATCACCAGCCGGGCACCGTTTCCCAGGGTGCCGAACAGTTCACCGATCGAGACGTCGAAGCTCGGAGAGGCGACCTGCAACAGCACGTCGGTGTCGTCGATGCCGTACTCCTCGCCGAACCACATCAGGTATTCGGCGATCGGGGCGTGGGCCACCTCCACCCCCTTGGGCAGCCCGGTCGAACCCGAGGTGTAGATCAGGTAGGCGAGATTCTCCGGTCGCAGCGGGCGTACCCGGTCGGCGTCGGTCGGGTCGGTGTCGGGTCGGCCGGCCAACTCCTCGGCCGTGAGGGGTTCGCGTATGACCTGGGCGGCGCGGGCGTCGCCGAGGATGAACTCGATGCGGTCCGGCGGGTATTCGGGGTCGACGGGCACGTAGGCGGCGCCGGCCTTGGCGATACCCAGCGCGGTGACCACCAGGTCGACCGAGCGGCCCATCAGCACCGCGACCTTGTCCTCGGTGCCGATGCCGGCCGCGATCAGGTGGTGGGCGATCCGGTTGGCCCGGGCGTTGATCTCGGCGTAGCTGTAGCGACCGTGGTCGTCGACGACGGCGATGGAGTCGGGGGTGCGCGCCGCCCGGTCGGCGACCAGCGTGCCCAGCGTGGTCGGGGCGCCGGCGAAGTCCGGTCCGTGGGAGACCGCGTCCAGCCAGGAACGGTCCTGTTCGCCGAGCATGTCCAGTTCGCTCACGGTGGTATCCGGCGCTGCGACGGCGGCGGCCAGCAGCTGCACCAGGTGCCGCAGCAGTTGGTCGACCAGTGCTTCGTCCAGCACGTCGTGCAGGTATTCGGCTTCGATCAACGCACCGTCGTCGTCGGCCTCGACCATGATCCCCAACGGCAACTGGGCGATCTTGCCGCGGTAATCGGCCCGGGCGCAAGCGATCCCGTCGGGGCAAAAGCCCCCGGAGTGCACGCCACCGGCCCGGAAACCGACGCTGAGCCGGGTGAGTCGTTCCACTCCCCCGTTCCGCCGGTCCGGGTTGAGTTCGCGGACCACCCGGTCGAGGTTGATGCCCTGGTGAGCGAACGCCCCCAGCGCGGTGTCGCGCGTTCGCGCCAACACGTCGCTGAACCGGTCAGCGGCGTCGACCTTCGCGCGCAGCACCACGGTGTTGCCGAAGTAGCCGATCGCGTCCTCGGTGCCGGCGGTGCGGTTGAGAACCGGTGAGGCGATGAGGAAGTCGTCGGTGGCGGTGTAGCGGTGGATCAGCGCGGACAGCGCCGCGGCGATCACCATGTAGGCCGTGGCGCCGTTGTTGCGCGCCAACGCGGTGACGCCGTCCATCAACTCGGCAGGCACCGCCCGGGTGCACAATCCGGCGCGCAATGTCAGCGGGACCGCCGAGCCGCGCGGGCCGGGTAGCTCCAGCGGGTCCGGCGGATCGGCCAGCAGAGTGCGCCAGTAGTTCAGGTCGGTGTCGTCATCGGTGCCGGCCGGCCGGGCGACAGCGCTGACGGGCGGACGGGCGGCGAACACCTCGGACCCGGCCCCGACCTCGGAGGCCTCATAGGCTTCGGTCAGGTCGGCGAAGAAGACGGCCCACGAGGCGTCGTCCCAGGCGATGTGGTGGGCCACCAGCAGCAGGATGTGTTCGTCGGGCCGCACCCGGATCAGGGTGAGTCGCAGCGGTGCATCCGATTCCAGCCGGAACGGGGTGGCGAACTCGCGCTGGGCCAGCACCTCCAGCCGCAGCGCCCGTGCCTGCTCGGCGAGGTCGGTCAGGTCATGTTCGGCCAACCCGGGTACGACATCCCCGATCACCGGCCGGGGTTCGCCGGCGTCGTCGACGGCATAGGTGGTGCGTAGCACCGGATGTCGGGTGGCCACCGCGGTCAGGGCGGCCCGCAGCCGGGCGGGCTCCAAGGGGCCGGTCAGCCGGTAGGAGACCGAGATGTTGGCGACGGTGCCGTCGGGGTCGAGGGCCTGCACGAACCACATCCGGCGCTGCCCATCGCTCATCGTCACCGGAGCGGGCTCGGCCGGTTCGGTGGCCGGCGCGGTTGCGGACAGCCCGCGTTCGGCGAGCCGGCGGCGCAGCAACTCCAGCCGCAGCTCGGTCGCGTCGGTCGACTGGTCGACGGTGTCAGTCATGGGTGAAAACAGTCCTTTCCGTCGCCGCGGCCGGCGCTGTGTCGTCACGCAGCGTCGCCGTCAGCTGGGCGCCGGTCATTCCGGCCAGCAGTGGTCCGATCGCCACCCGCCGACCGGTCGCACGGCCCAGTCGCTTGCGTAGGTCCAGGGCGAGCAGTGAGTCCAGGCCCAGGTCGACCAGTGCCCGGTGCATGTCGATGTCGTCGGGGTGATCCAGGCCGAGCACGGTCGCGAGTTCGGCGGCCACCACGTCGCCGGCCTGGCGGTCGGCGCCGGGTTGCACCGGTGACCCGCTCAGCGATTCGGCGAACGGGGACACCACCCCCTGGCTGTCGAAGAACACGGCCAGCCGGTCGAAGTCGGCGGCCAGGATCGCCGGGTCGTTCGGCGCGGCCAGCAGTCCGGCGGTGATCGCGGCCTCGGGGGGCATCGGTGTCAGGCCGGTCCTGGCGATCCGGTTCTTCTCCTCGCCGCTGACCACGGCCACGCTCTGCCACAGCCCCCAGCGAATCGAGTTCGCGTTCAGGCCCGATGTCCGCAGCTGCGTCACCAGGGTGTCGGCCATCCGGTTGGCCGCCGCGTAGAGGCCGTGGCCCGACCCGCCCCACAGCGCCAGCACCGACGAGCAGACCAGCACTCGTGCATCGGCATGCCGCGGCCAGCGACGTACCAGGTTGTCCAGCCCGATCACTTTGGCGCCGAGGGCATCCCGAACGGCACCGCCGCTGATCTGCTCGGTGGCGATCGCTTCCGCCGACGCGGTGTGCACCATGAGCCCGGCCGGCGCCGGGTGGTGCTCGTCGACCAGTGCCGCCAGCGCTGCATCGTCGGTGATGTCGCACCGGATCGCGCTGATCTGCGCTCCGGTGCGGGCACGTAGCGCATCCAACCGGGCCGCAGTGGCGCCGGCGGCCCCGCTGCGGCTGAGCAGGATGATGTCCCGGGCGCCGCGTTCGGCGCAGAACGCCGCGAAGGCCATCCCGATGGCCCCGGTGCCGCCACTGATCACGATGGTCTCGGGAATCGCTGGCACACCCGGCGCGGCGGGAGATTCGACCAATCGGCGCACCGAAAGCCGCCCGGCGCGCACTGCGACCTCGGTGTCGGTCAGGGCCAGCGCGGCGATCGCGGCCCGGAGGTCAGCGGTGGTGGGCCGGGCCGGCAGGTCCAGGTGTGCGAACGTCTGGTCGGGATAGCCGAATCCGGTGCTGCGGTGCAGCGCCGCCAGTGCGGCGGCCCCGGGCCGCGGCGGCGGATCACCGTCGAGCCGTTCGGCCCCGCGGGTGATCAGCCACACCCGTCGGCAGGTGGGCCCGGGTGCCGGCGACGTCTGTCCGGCCGCATGACCGGCGAACGTGCTTGCCGCCACGGAGATCTCGACATCGTCGGCGGGCGGGGCGATGAGCACCAGCAGCTCGGCGTCCGCCGGCTCGACCGCACCGGCGTCCAAACCCGCCACCAGCCGCGCGGCCAGCTCTGATGACTCTCCGGTGTAGTCGATGACGGCGACTCCGCCGGGCCGGTCGGTGGGTTCGTCGATCGGCGCCCACTGTTCGGTCATGACGACCGGCTCCCCGGCGGGCCGCGGAGAACGCTCGGCACCGGCCCACAGCCTGGTGGTGTGCATCGGGGCGTGCGGGAAATGACGCAGCGGTGCGCCTGCATCGGGTGCGGCGAAGTCCCGCCAGCGATAGCCGGGATCGGCGATCGCCGCGGCTGCGATGTTGGCCGCCAGCGCCTCGTCGGCCGGGTGATCGCGGTCGGTGCTGGCCAGTAGCTGCGCCGCATCGGCGATGTCGCCCAGCGGCACCAGCAGGGTGGGGTGCGCCGACATCTCGATGAACGTGGTGACGCCGCGCGCCACCGCGGCAGCGGTGGCCAGATCGAAGCGAACCTGCTGACGGAGATTGTCGAACCAGTACTGCCGGAACGTCCTGCCCGGCGGGACCGGACCGCCGTACACCGAGCCAATGAATTCGACTGGCGCGCTGTGGAATTGCGCATCGGGAAGCAGCGCGAACATGCGGTCGCGCAGTGGCTCGAGCACGCTGGTGTGTGCCGGGTAGCGCACCGCCAGCTCCCGGGCGAACACCCCGCGGCGGTCGGCCCGCTCCAGGATCCGCTGCACCGCAGCCCATTCGCCGGAGACGACCACCGATTCGGGGCCGTTGACCACCGACAGCTCCACCCAGCCCGGGGTTCCGGCGATGAATTCGGCGGCGGCCTCGGGGCCCAGGGCGATCATCGCCATGCCGAATCGCCCCGGGGTGTCATCGGTCAGTTCCGCCCGGGCGATCACCACCGCCACCGCGGCGTCGAGATCCACCACACCGGCGGTGTAGGCCGCGGCGAGTTCGCCCAGGCTGTGGCCGACGGTGATGTCGGGCAGGACGCCGAAATGTCGCCAGGTGGCGGCCAGCGCCGCGGCGTGGGTGAACTGCGCGGCCTGCACCACCACCGGGTCCGGGTCGTCGGTGCCGCACAGGTAGGCCGACGGCGAGGCGTGCCCGGCGCGGCGGAAGGCCTCTTCGCAGCGATCCGCCTCGGCACGGTAGGCCGCGATGCCGAGTAGGTCGGCACCCATGCCGGGCCACTGGTTGCCCTGTCCGGGGAACACGAAGGCGGTGCGGGCGGCCTCCTGGTGATGCGATCGGGCCACCAGCGGATGGTCGACGTCGTGGTAGACCGCGTCGAGGCCGCTGATCAGTTCGCCCGTGTCGCGGGCCCGGATCACCGCGCGGTACCTGCGGATCGGGCGGGTGGCCCGCAGCGTCTGCGCCACCGCCGCGACGCCGGGCCGCTGGGTGTGCAGGTAGCGAGCCAGTGCGCCGGCCTCGGCCTGCACCAGGTCGCGGGCGTGCGCCGAGATCAGGACCGGGATGCGGCCGTCGGGCAGGACGGTCGGGTGGGTGCTCAGCACGACGGCGCCATTTCCGCGTCGTCGACGGCGACGATGACGTGCGCGTTGGTGCCGCTCATGCCGAACGCCGAGACCGAGCCGATCCGGTGGCCGTCGCGCGCCGGCCAGGCGGTGATGGTTTCGGCCAGGGTGATGCCGCCGCCGTCCCCGCCGTCCCAGTCGATGCCGTCGTGCCATCCGTCGCGCACGTGCAGGGTGGGCGGGATCATCTGGTGTTCGGCGGCCAGCAGCACCTTGGCCAGGCCGAGCGCCCCGGCCGCGGCCTGGGTGTGCCCGATGTTGGACTTGACCGAGCCGAGCCGTGGGCCGGCGCCCGGCTCGGTGTCGGCGCCGTAGACGTTGATCAGCGACCGCAATTCGACGGGGTCACCGACCCGGGTGCCTGTTCCGTGGCCCTCGATCATGCCGACCTGGCCGGGGTGTACGTCCGCGTCGGCCAGGGCGTGCCGGAACAGTCGCTGCTGGGCCTGCCCACTGGGGGTGAGCAGGCCGGTGGTGTGACCGTCCTGGTTGAGCCGGCTGGACAACACTTCGCCGTAGATGTGCCGACGGTCGCGCACGGCCGCTGACTTGCGTTGCAGCACAAAGATTCCGGCGCCTTCGGCCCATACCGTTCCGGTGGCGGCGGCGCTGTAGGGCCGGCAGTGGCCGTCGTCGGACAGGGCGTGCTGCTTGGAGAACTCGACGAAGAATCCGGGTGAGCCCATCACGCACACGCCGCCGGCGAGCGCCATGTCGGCGTCGCCGGTCCGGATCGCCTGTATCGCCAGGTGCAGCGCCGAGAGCGCCGACGAACAGGAGGTGTCGACGGTCAGGGCCGGGCCGGCCAGCCCGAGGGTGTAGGCGACCCGGCCGGAGATCACCGACAGTGCGGTTCCGGGCAGCAGGTGACCGCTGTGTGCGGAGAACTGCGCCATATCCGGGCCGTATCCGGTGACCGACGCGCCGAGATAGACCCCGACGTCATGGCCGGTCAGCTCGTCGGGGTTGATGCCGGCGTCCTCACACGCGCGCCAGGCCACCCGCAGGGCGACCCGCTGCTGGGGGTCCATCGCGATGGCTTCGCGTGGCGCGATCCCGAAGAATCCGGGGTCGAATTCGGCGGCGCCGGAAAGGAATCCACCGACGTTGCAGATGGGTTTGAAGCCGTCGCGGTGCGATCCGTCGATGAGTTCACGCACCGCCCAGTCCCGGTCCTCGGGAATGGCGCTCAGTGCCTCACGTCCGTCGGCCAGTAGCGACCAGTACTGCTCGGCGGTGTCTATTCCACCCGGCGCCTCGACGCCCAGGCCGACGATGACGACCGGATCCTCGCACCGGTCAGGCATCGGCGATGATCCGGTTCGCCAGGGTGTCAATGTGCTCGTAGTGGTAGAAATGCCCGCCGTCGTACAGCGACACCGTGCAGGCGCCGGTGGTGTGCTCGGCCCAGCGTTCCAGCAGGTCGGTGCCGACCCGGCCGTCGGAGCGGCCGCCCAGCACGTTGATGTCGGCGCGGATGGTTGCCTCGGGTGGGCACTGGTAGCGGTTGAACGCCTGATAGTCCGAGCGCACCGGGGCGAGCAGCAGGGCCAGGAATTCCTCGTCCGCCAGAATGCGCGGGTCGGTGCCGCCCAGTTCCTCTAGCTCGGCACGCAGGTCGGCGTCACCGGTGGGCACCTTGCGCAGCCCAGCAATCACGCCCGGCGCAGGCGCGGCCGAGGCCCACAGTCGCTGGATCTCGATACCGCGCTCTTCGGCGAGGCGGGCGAATTCGAACGCGACGATCGAGCCCATGCTGTGCCCGAACAGCCGCAGCGGGCCCAGGTCGCGCCAGGGCGCTGCGTCGAACAGGCCGCGGGCCAGTTCCGGCAGGGTCTCGGCGGGCGGTTCGCGGAACCGGTCGGCGCGCTGCGGATACTGCATGACGTAGGTGTCGGCGCCGGCGGCCAGTGCCAGCGCCAGCGGGCGGTAGTTGACCGCTGCTCCCCCGGCGTGCGGGAACACCAGGGTCGCCGGACCGGGCCCGGAAAAGCGGCCCATCCAGGCCGGAAACCGCGCGACGGCCGAGGTGTCGTCGACGGCCATCCGACCCCCTCCGGTGTTAGTAAAGGCTGCCCTAATTTTCCTGGGTTAGGTTACCCCCCTCGCGGGACGGCCGGAAATCCGGGCGGTCGTTCGCCAGTTGGCGGCCTGGAACCGCGCCGAACGTGCACTGAGCGCGATTCCTTGGCCCATTCCTCGCACTGATTGCACGTTCGGCGAAGGCAAGGCTGCACCCTGCGTCACACTCCCCTGATGGACGTCCGCACCACGATCGACACCTACCTGCGGGCCTGGATGCGGCAGGACCCCGAACTCATCGTCACGATCTTCACCGAGGACGCGACCTATCACGAGCGGGTCCTCGAAGAGCCGATTCGCACCCGGGCCGGAATCCGCGACTACTGGCAGACCAAGGTGGTTGAGGGACAAGCCAATATCGACGCCCGGTTGCTCAACCTCTATACCGCCACCGACGGCACCACGGTGATCGCCGAGTGGGAGGCGACTTTCGACGACCGGGTGCAGGGCCGGCGCAAGCGGATGCGCGAAGTAGCCATCCTGGAGTTCGACGGCGAGCAGATCGCCAGTCTGCGCGAATACTGGGCTTCGGACGTGGTCGGCTGAAGCCGGCTCAGAGCCGGCTCGCCACGAAGGCCGCGGCCTGACCGGGCATCGGCGACTGCGCGTAGGACAGGTGCGGTGCGGAGAACATCTCCTCGTGCGTAGGCAGTGCCAGGGCGCCCGGGGTGCAGATCGGGTCGCCGTCGGCGCACAGATCAATGGCTTTGGCGCCGTACCAGGGGCTGATCTCGCTGATCGGTCCGCCCAGGTACCTGTCGGTCGGATTCCCGAAGACAGCGACCGCAGCCACGTGTGCAGCCTGGTCCTCCGACAACGTGGCCGCGTTGAAGCCCGCCACCGAGGCCCGCGCGATGGTGATCAGGTCGGTGACCATCGCGCCTTGGGAGTAGCCGCCGAGCACCAGCTTGGTGTCGGGGCAGTTCGCAACCATGGATTGGACGTGTGCGTTCGCATCGCCGGCCCCGGCCGACGCCGAGGGCGGCCAGTCTTCGGTGGCTGGGTAGTTGACCGCATATACCCCGACCGACTTCCCGCCGGCCTGCGAGCGCAAAGCATCGACGAACTGCTGTCCGACGGCGCCCACACCGGGCGGCTCGGCGGTGCCGCGGGCGAAGGTCACCTCGACGTCGGGACAGGGACTGGCGAACGCGGAGGGGACGACGACCGGGGCGCTGGGCAGCATCGCCAAGGCCGTCAGGACAGGAACACCGAGTACTACGACCGATCGGCGCGCTTTCATTCATCGATGTTGGCACACCGCGACCGCGATCCACCACCCCTGATCGCGACATCTAGCTGGGCTTTTCAGACACTTTCCGCCGGGCGAGGTGCTGCCCACCCGACGCCACGGCCGGCCTGTGGTGGCCAGCAGACGGGCGACCAGCCCGGCCGTCGCCGCCCGGCGGTCGATCTTGCCGGCGGCAACGCCTCCCGTACTGGGTAATCTGTCGTCTGCGGCGGGGTGCCGCGTTTGCTCGGAGGGGATTGCCCGTGCGCTCTTGCAGTGTCGCCATGCTCGTCACAGTTGCCGCCGTCTTCGGTTCTTCCGGCGTGGCAGTCGCGGCGCCGAGGGATTACTGCGCGGACCTCAAGGGAGGCAATACCGGCAGTACCTGTGAGATCCAGCTCTTAGACCCCGCGTACAGCGTCGATATCAGCTTTCCAACGGACCACCCCGACCAGAAGTCGGTCGCCGAGTACATCTCGCAGACGCGCGACGAGTTCCTCAACGCGGCCAAGTCCGGCGCCCCCCGCACCACACGCCCTGAGTTGAGCATCAAGCCCACGAAATACACCTCGTCGATTCCCCCACGCGGCACGCAATCCGTGGTGTTCACGGTGTACCAAAACGACGGCGGCGCGCATCCCCGGACAACGTTCAAGGCGTTCAACTGGGACCAGACCTATCGCAAGGCCATCACCTATGCGGCCGCACCGGACGACAAGGAACGTACGCCGTTATGGCAGGTGGACGATCCGCTGAAGACCGTTGCGCCCATCGTCCAGGCCGAACTGCAGCAGCAGCTGGCGCCGCCGCCGGTCGCCCCTTCCACGTCCGCGCAAACGGCTGCGGCCACGCCGACGGCCACGCCACCAACGCCGTTGCCGATCGCGCCAACCGCGCTGTACGACCCTGCCAACTATCAGAATTTCGCGGTGGTCAACGACGGGGTGATCTTCTTCTTCGACCAGGGCGTGTTGTTGCCCGACTCAGCCGGGGCGCTCCAGGTACTGGTTCCCCGGTCGGCGATCGACCCGATGATTGCGTGACGTTTCCCAACTCTGGCTTCGCTGCGCGGCAGCTTCACCACGAGCTGAAGTCTGCGTTTACGCCCGCCGGGCGATCGCGTCCAACCCCTCGGCTATCTCCGCCGAATCCAGCTGGGCGACTTCCAGATACACCTCGGCTACCGCATCCAACCGACCGGGATCAGACTCGCGGGCGTTAAGCCGGTCGGCCAATGCCACCACGGTGCGGGCGGCGAAGATATCGGCGACCACGGTGCCGGGCGCGTCCAGCCAGGTGCGGATGCGTGCCACCGCGGTAGTGGCCAGCACCGAATCTCCGCCGAGGGCGAAGAAGTCGTCATCAGCGCCGACCCGGGCGGTACCGAGTACCTCGGCGACGATCGCGGCCAGTGCCCGCTGCAGCGGGGTGGCCGGCTCGCGGTAGCCGTCGCCGGCGGCGAACACCGCGGCCAACTCAGCCGTCACCGCCCGCCGGTCGATCTTGCCGGAGACGGTGTAGGAGATCGCCGGAACCAGCACCAGCTGCCGCGGAATCATGTGCTCGGGCAGCGCCTCGGCCAGCCCGGCGCGCAGGCCGGCAACACTGACCCCGGGATCGTCGGCCCGCACCGCGGCCGCCAGCACCTCGCGACCGGCGCCGTCGGCCAGCCCCACCACCACCGCCTCGGCTACCCCGGGCAGCCGGCGCAGCGCGGCTTCGACCTCACCGAGCTCGATGCGGTACCCGCTGATCTTGACCCGGTGATCGGCGCGGCCGACGAATTCCAGGATGCCGCCCGGCCGGTAGCGGGCCAGATCACCGGTGCGATACCAGGTCCGACCGTCATGCTCGACGAATCTCTCAACGGTCAGGTCGGGCCGTCCCCGGTACCCCGACGCGATGCCGCGCCCGGCGACCCACAGCTCGCCGGCCACCCAGTCCGGGCGGTCGGTCCCGTCAGCGCCGACGACGCGGCAGGCGATGTTGGGCAGCGGGGTGCCGTAGGGCACCGAAGCCCAGTCGGCCGGCGGTTCGCCGTCGACCTCGCAGACGGTGGCGTGGATGGCGGTTTCGGTGGCCCCGCCCAGGCCGGCGAACCGGACGCCGGGCGCGGCCGTCTGGAATCTCCGCGCCAGCTCGGGACGCACCCAGTCACCGCCGGTCAACACCGCACGCACCGAAGGTAATTCACCGCCGAGTGCCACCAGCATCTCCAGCGCGCCGGGCATCAGGTTGAGCACGCTGACCCGGTGCTGCCGCACCAGCCGTGCCCACACCTCGGGGCTGCGGCGGTCGGTCTCGTCGACCATCACGATCGCTCCCCCGGCGCGCAGCATGGCGAAGACGTCGAGCACCGACATGTCCGCATCCAGGGTCAGCAGCGCAAGACTGCGATCATCGGGGCCGAAGCCGAAACGTGCGCTGAGGGTTTCGACGGTGTTCATCGCCGCATCGTGGGTGAGCTCGACACCCTTGGGTTCGCCGGTGGACCCGGAGGTGAACACCACATAGGCCAACGCCGAGGGATCGGTGGCCACCGGGTCCGCGGCCCCGGGCTGCGTGACGGCCGCTCGGACGCTCAGCGCCGGAATGGGCAGCGCCGGAACCGATTCCCCGGTCACCAGCGCCACCGATGCGCCACCCAGATCCAGGATGCGGTCCAGCCGCTCGCGGGGCTGGTCGGCGGCGATCGGCAGGTACACCGCGCCGGCGGCCAGGATGCCCAGCAGTGCCGGGATCTGCTCGACACCCTTGGGCCCCAGCAGCGCCACGGTGTCACCGGACCGCACACCGCGGTCACGCAACGCAGCGGCCACCGCCAGCGCCTGGTCGCGTAGCTCCCCATAGCTCAGTTCGCCACCGTCGTGGAGCACTGCGACCGCGCCGGGATCCCGGGTGGCACGCCGAAAGAACCCGTCCTGCAAGGTTTCCCCGCTCGGCTCGGCGGTGCCGGCATTGACCGCAGCGCGCACCTGCGCTTGCGCGGCGGGCAGTGCGGCCGGGGCCGGCTCTGCCCAGCCCGCACCGCCGGCCAGCCGGGTCAGGTCAGCGATGTGGTGGGCGAACATCGCGTCGATGACGCCGGGGGCGAACAGCTCTTCGCGCACATCCCAGTTCACCAGCACGCCGCCGTCGAACTCGGTGACCTGGGCGTCCAGCAGCACCTGCGGGCCTTGCGAGATGATCCACACCGGGGTGCCGAAAACCTGGGTGACCTCCGGGGCGAACAGCTCGCCGAGCCCGAGCGCACTGGTGAACACCACCGGCGCCAGCACCTGGGTGCCGCGGTGCCGGCCCAGATCGCGCAGCACCGCCAGACCCGGGTAGTCGGCGTGCGCGGCCGCGGTGCGCATGGCGTCCTGCACGGCGTGGGCGCGGGCGGTGCCCGACAACGCCCCACTCAGATCCACATCCAGCAGCAACGACGAGGTGAAGTCTCCGACCAGCCGATCGACGTCGTCGTGCAGCGGCTCCCGGCCGAACAGCGGCACATTCAGCAGGAAGCGCGGCCCGCCCGACCAGCAGGCAAGGGTGTGGCAGAAGGAGGCGGCCAGTGTCATCGCCGGGGTGACACCGTGGGCGCGGGCCTGCCCGAACAGCGCGTCGCGGGTGTCCGGGTCCAGCCAGTGCCAGCGCCGGGTGCTGCGGCGCGGGTCGGCCGGCAGGCCGGCCGGTTGCGGCAGCTTGGGCGGGTCGGGCAGGTCGGGGATGCGCTGAGTCCACCACTGCCGGTGGCTCTCGTCGGGGACTCGTCCGGCGATGACGTGGCGGTACTGCCGATAGGTGTAGCCCAGCTCCGCCAGCGCCGTCCCCTGATAGGCGGTGGCCAGGTCGGCCATCAGGGTGCGGTAGCTCATGGCGTCCGCGGCCTGCATGTCCAGGTCGACGTGCAGGCGTGCGGTGCCGTCCGGCAGCAGTGACACGGTGAGCTCGAAGACCGCCCCGTCGAGTTGTTGGTGCGATTTCGTCTCGCGGGTCGCGGCCAGCCGCTGCTGCACCTCGGCGGGTTTCAGCCCGCGCAGATCGGCCACCGCGACCGGCAGGCCGGCATCGGGCCGGATCTGCTGGGTGCCGTCGGGCAGAAACTCGACCCGCAGCATCGGGTGTCGGGCCGCCAGCGCGTCGGCGGCGGCGGCCAACCGCGCCGGGTCGAGCCCGGGGCCCCCCGGACTGGATTGGAATTCCACGTACAGGTGTCCGGCCACCCCGCCGAGAGTCACGTCGTCGTCGCGGCCCACCCACATCGCGTGCTGCATGGGCGCCAGCGGGAACGGCGCGGATTCGTCATCGGAGTCCGGAGCCGCGCTCGGCAGCGCCGCCGACGACCCGCCCGAGACCAGTGCCGTCCAGGCGGCGACGGTGGGTTCGGCGGCCAGCGCGGCGAAGTCGACGTCCAGGCCCCGGCGCCGCCATTGGCCGGCCAGGCTCATCATCCGGATCGAGTCCAGGCCCTGGGCGACCAGGTCAGCGTCGGGATCGACCGCAGCGGCGTGGGTGCCGAGCAACTCCGCGACCTGTGCGCGAACCTCGTCGGGCCCCATCGCGCCACCCCGCCCTTCGTTAGTAAGCCTGCCCTAATTTCGTCGAAGCTACTCTATCTACGGTCCACCGTCGGCAAGCCAGGGAGTCACATGCACGGGTTCGTATCGTTTCCGGCCGAGCGGGCGGCCGCCTACCGCGCGGCCGGGTACTGGCGGGGCCGCCCGCTGGCATCGCTGCTCGACGACGCTGCCCAACGCTGGCCGGACCGCACCGCGGTCATCGATGCGGGCGCGACGCTGACCTACGCGCAGTTGGACGCCGCCGCCGATCGGGCGGCGGCGGCCCTGCACCGGCTGGGTGTCGGCGCCGGCGATCGGGTGCTGCTGCAGTTGCCCAACGACTGCACGTTCGCAGTCACGCTGTTCGGCCTGTTGCGGGTGGGCGCCGTCCCGGTGCTGTGCCTGCCCGGGCACCGGTCCGCCGAGATCGGTCACCTGGCCGCGGTGAGCGATGCGGTCGGGATCGTGATCCCTGACGCCACTGCGGGTTTCGACTACCCGGCGATGGCCGCCGAATTGGGTCTGCGGCGGGTCATCATCGGCGACACGGCCGACGCCCCGGCGGCACCGCGATTCAGCCCCGATCCGGCCACCCCGGCACTGCTGCTGGTCTCCGGCGGCACCACCGGACTGCCCAAGCTGATCCCCCGCACCCACGACGACTACCTCTACAACGCCACCGCCAGCGCGCGGCTGTGCGGATTGAGCGCCGATGACGTCTACCTGGTGGCTTTGCCGGCCGCCCACAACTTTCCGTTGGCCTGCCCCGGTCTGCTGGGAGCGATGTCGGTGGGTGCGACCACCGTGTTCGGCACCGATCCGAGCCCCGAGGCGGCGTTCGCCACCATCGCCCGGCACCGGGTGACGGTCACCGCGCTGGTACCGGCGCTGGCCACCCTGTGGGCGCAGGCCTGCGACTGGGAACCGCAGAAGCCGACGACGCTGCGACTGCTGCAGGTGGGTGGCGCCAAGCTGGCGCCCGGGGACGCTGCCCTGATCCGCAAGGAGCTGACCCCGGGTCTGCAACAGGTGTTCGGCATGGCCGAGGGGTTGCTGTGCTACACCCGCCCCGGTGACGCCGCGGAGCTGCTCGACAACACCCAGGGCAAGCCGCTGTGCACCGACGATGAGGTGCGGGTGGTCGACGAGGACGGCGCCGAAGCCCAAGAGGGTGAACTGCTGGTGCGCGGGCCCTACACGATCAACGGCTACTTCAATGCCGAAGAGGTCAACGCCCGATCCTTCAGCCCGGACGGCTTCTACCGCAGCGGGGACCGGGTCCGCCGCCTGACGAACGGCTATCTGGAGGTGACCGGCCGGATCAAAGATGCCATCGTCCGCGGCGGCGAGAACATCGCGGCCGACGAGCTGGAGACGCAACTGCTGCGCCACCCGGCGATCCGGTCGGCCGCCGCCGTCGGCCTGCCCGATGAATACCTGGGTGAAAAAGTTTGCGCTGCGATTGTTTTCAACGGGACGCCGCTGACGCTGGCAGAGCTGAACCGCCATCTCGACGAGTGCGGGGTAGCCACCCATGTCCGGGTCGATCAGCTTGTCGCGCTACCCACGCTGCCCACCACCGCAGTCGGCAAGATCGACAAGAAGGCGATCGTGCGGCAGGTGGGCAACGCTACCGAGCCGAGTTCGGCGACTTAACCTCGTTCGACGACGTTGTCGAGCCCGGAGGTACTCACCTGCGGATCCCCGAAGCGGTAGGTCACCCGGTTGTTGAAACCGGACGCCGTGATCGTGGGCGTCGAATCGACGGTGATCGCGTTGCCGATTCCCGACACCGTCAAACCGGTGCACTCGCCGGTGAGCACCACTGTGTTGCTGACCCCGCTCACGGTGACATCGCGACCGGCGCAGGCCAGTGTCTTGTTCTCCCCGGCCCCGGAGATGGTGATGGTGACGGCGCTACCGGGCACCGGGACGGCCGGCGACGGTGAGACGGGCGCCTCCGGGGTGTCGACCGGCGCGGTGGACGGCTCCGGCGCGGCCCCGCTGGGCAAAGCCGGGTGCCCCGGCGTGGTGCTCGTCGGGCCGCCGGCGATCAGGAACACCGCCGCGGCCGCAGCGATCGCGAAAACCGCCGCCAGCGCACTGATCCCGACCGTGATTCCCCGTCCGTTGCCGCGCGGCGGCGGCGCCTGCCCCTCGGTGCCGACCGAGGGCACGGTCAATTCCGCGGCCCTGGCGAAGTCCGACAGCGGGCGCTCCAAATCCCGAATCCGGGCCTCGGGGTCGTCGTCGGCGTTCACGCTTGTGATGATCGCACAACTGACTCGACGGCGGGACCCGCTGCGACCGGCTCCGCCGCGCCTGCGGCCGCTATCCGGCGTGGATCTGCCACCCGGCGGCATCACGCTGCTGCCGCCAGAATTCGTCGAAACGACCGCCGGCGGAGCGCAATTCCTCAAGGGTGCCATCCTCGACGACTCGACCGTTGTCGAGGAAGAGCACCCGGTCGGCTTGAGAGATGCTGGCCAGCCGGTGCGCGACGATCACCCGGGTGCGGGGCCGCAGTTCGGCGGTCAGCGCGTCGACGATCGCCGCCTCGTTCTCGGTGTCCAGGGCGCTGGTCGCCTCATCGACCAGCAGTACCGGTGCCGGCTTGAGCAGAGCGCGCGCGATGCTGACCCGTTGGCGCTCACCGCCGGACAGCGCCGCACCGGCCTCCCCGACCGCCGAATCGGCGCCGTCGGGCAACCGCCCGGTCAGCTCGTCCACCCGTGCGAGCTCGCCGGCCCGAGTAACGTCCGCCTCGTCCGCGCCCGGGGCGCCGACCAAGATGTTCTCCCGGATCGTGCCGTCCAGGAGATAGGGATGCTGGAACACCATGCTGCTCGCCGCGCGCCGCGTCGCTGCCGGTAGCCCGGAGGTGTCGACACCGTCGAGCAGAACCCGGCCGCCGGTCGGTTCGTGCAGGCCGGCGATCAGGGCCAGGATGGTGCTCTTGCCCGAACCGGACGGCCCGACGATGGCGGTCGTGGTGCCCGGTTCCAAGGTGAAACTGACCCGGTCGAGCACCGGCCCGCCGGCCGGGTTGTAGCCGAAGGTGACGTTGTCGAACTCGATGCGGGGCGCCGCGGCGCCGTCGGGCAGTGCGCCGTCTCCCACCGTCAGCGTCGGGGCGGTGAGCACGGCCCGGATCCGCTGGAGGCTGGCCCGCGTCGATTCCAGCGCCGGCCCCAGCTCGCTGATGGTGGTGAAGGGTTCCAGGTAGCGGGCGGTCACCACGATCAGCGCGATGGCTTCGGGAACGCTCAAGGTGCCGGTCATGGTCAGCGCGGTGGTGGCGCCGGCGAGCAGGATCAGCGCGCCCTGGCTGGCCAGGCTGAACAACAGCTGACCGGGAATCTGCATGAGCAGCAGCCGCATTGCCGCACCGTGCTGGGTAGCCAGGGCCGCACCGACGGTGCTGCGTTCGGGCTCGACCCGTCGTGCCGCGCGCAGTGCCTGCTGGGTGCGGGCGAATTCGATGATGCGCTCGGTCAACGCGGTGTTGGCCTCCCCGGCGGCGGTGTCGGCGCGGGCGCTGAGCCGGTTGGCCGCCCACAACGCCCCCAGCAGCAGCGGCACCCCACCCAGGGCGGCCAGGCCCAGTTGCCACGACACCCCGAGCAGCGCCACCGCGATCGCCGGTGGCAGCAGGATGGCGCTGATCAGCGGGGTCAGCAGGTTGACGACCAGGCTGACCAGTTCGGGGCCGGTGGTGGCGATCGCCTGCCGCGCGGTGGCGGTGTTGTCGGGCGTGAACCAGTCCAGCCTGATTTCCGGTAGCCGGTCGGCGACGTCGTGTTGGGTGTGGTCGAGGACGGCGAATCCGAGATCGAATCCGATGCGCGCACATGCGAAGTCGATCAACCAACCGGCCACGGTCGCCACGGTCAGCCATCCCAGCCAGGTCAGCGACCGGTGCGGGTTCTCCGAGAACAGCGCGGCCACCAGCGGGACCAGCAGCACGGTGCCCGCCGCCCGCACCGCCACCGACGCCCATGTCAGCCCGATGTAGCCCAGCAGCCGGCCGCGGCGGTCGACCGGGATCAGCCGGACCAGGGTGCGGATCACCGTGCCGCCTCCGCTCCGGCAGCGACCGCCCGGCGCCCGGTCTCCCACAACTGCAGGTAGCGGCCCCCCGCGGCGAGCAACTCGTCGTGGGTGCCCTGTTCGGCGATCGCGCCATGATCGAGTACCACGATCTGATCGGCGCCGGTGATGGTGTGCAGGCGGTGGGCGATGACGAGCACGGTCCGATCCCTGGTCAGGCGGTTCAGCGCCTGCTGCACCAGGTATTCCGATTCGGGGTCGGCGAAGGCGGTGGCCTCGTCCAGGATGAGCACGGCGGTGTCGGCGAGGATGGCGCGCGCGATGGTCAGCCGTTGGCGCTCGCCGCCGGAGAGCGCGGCGGCCGCGCCCAGCACGGTGTCGTAACCCTCCGGCAGTCGCAGGATGCGCTCGTGGATCTGCGCTTCGCGCGCGGCGTCGTGTACCTGTTCGTCGGTCGCGTCCGGGACGGCAAGTGCGATGTTGTCCCGAACGGTGCCGTGCACCAGCTGGGTCTCCTGCAGCACGAAACCGACCCGACGGTAGAGCTCGTCGGCGGACAACGAGCGAATATCCTGCCCGTCAACGGTTATCGAGCCGTGCTCCACGTCGTGGAAGCGGGCCAGCAAAGCGGCCAGGGTGGATTTGCCGGAGCCCGACGGGCCGACCAGCGCGGTCACCGTGCCCGGCCGCAGTGTCAGCGACACATCGGAGATCACCGGCACACCCGGGCGGTAGCCGAAGCCGACGGACTCGAAACGCACCGTCCCGGGCCGGTCCTGCACCGGCGCCGATTGCGGCTCGCGCACCACGAGTTCGGGTTCGTCCAGAGCGATCTGCAGCCGTCGGGCCGCCAGCATGCCGCCGCGGATACCGCCGACCCCCAACCCGATACCCAACAGCCGGGCGCCGAAAGTGGTGCCCAGCAACAGGAACGGCAGCAGGTTCACCGGGTCCATCCGACCCGTCACGATCAGCGGGGTGCCGGTCAGCACGATCAGCCACAGGAATGTCGACGGGCGGGTGACCAGGTCCATCAGCGTCTTCTTGCCGATGAAGGGCCGCTGCCAGGCCACCAGGAAATCGATGTAGTCGTCCAACTTCCGGCGGAAGGTCGAGGCGGCGGCCCCGCCGAACACCCGGATCACCGGCTGGCCCTCCAGGTAGGTGCCGGCTTCGCCGTTCATCCGTTCCGCCCAGCGTTGCGCCTGGCTGATCTTGGGCCCGGACTGGGTCATCATCACCGACATCAACACCAGGTAGATCAGCACCGGCACGAACAACACCAGCGCCACCCGCCAATCCACCACGAACAGGTAGACCAGCACCGCGACCGGTGCGACCACTGCGGCGACGGCGTCGCCGATGGCATGCGTGATCAGGTAGTGCAGTGACAGGGTGTCGTCGGCGACGAGTTGCTTGATCGATCCGGAGCCGCGGGCGGTGAACCAGCCCAGCGGCAGCCGGGACAGCTTGCTCAGCAGCCGGCTGCGCAGCCCGCTGGCGAAGCGCGCGTCGACCACGTGCAGCCACAGTGTCAGTCCCGCGCCCAGCAGTGTGCCCAGGCCGAGCAGGGAGACCGCCGCGATGCCCACCGTCCACAGCCGCGACCCGTCGGCACCGGAAACCAGCAGGCGGGCCAACTCCACCAACAGGACGAACGGGGCCAGCTGCAGCAGCGTGATCACGGCCTGCAGAACGCCGGAGACCAGGAGCGGCGCTTTCAGCGGGGCCAGCAGCCGGCCTGCGGCCTGGGCGCGCCACTCCCCCTTGGCGTTGACTCTGCGCTCACCAGGCTCCGTACTCGCACTTTCGTCTGGTGGCGGCAGAGTCAACGATGCGGGCTCGTCGGCTTCCGGGGCGCGCTGGGTGCCCATGGCCCGTCCGGCGTTCCAGTAGGCCTGCGCGTGGATCTCGGATTTGGGGAAGCCGAACTCGTCGCGTAGCCGGGCCCGCACGGCCTTCAGGGTCGCGGCTTCCGGTGTCGCCCAGGCATACCAGTCCGACCAGTCCCGCGTTTCGATGGCGGCGGCCAAGGAGTTCGCGTCGCGGCGGGGCACCCAGTGCACCTGCAGGCGGGGATGCTCCCGCAGTGGGATCAGCAGGTCGTCGTCGTCGTGCTGCTCGAGGTACAGCTCGATCGGCACGTCGGGCGGGACGGTTCCGATGATCCCGTTGATCCCCGGTATCGACGCCGAGTCTCCCATCAACAGGTAGCCCGCAGGCGGCGCGTCGGGATCCGGCGCTTCAAAGCGGGACGAGCCCATCATCGACACCGCCGCGATGCGCGCGCCGGGTTCGACGGTGCGCGCCCACCGGCTCGCGGGCCCGTCCGGTTCGTGCAACACCATGTCCACCGCGAAGCGGCCGGTTTCGGCATCCCCCTCGGCGATGGTGTAGGCCCGCTGGAACTCGGTTCGCGAGCCGTCCGGGTCCGGGAACCAGAACCTCAGCCATGCGCTGGGTTCGACGGTTGCGTCGGTGAACAGGGTCGGTGAATGCATCCAGACTCTGATGCAGTGCGGAGCGATCCAGCTGGTCTCGAGCACCGTTGCAATGTGGTCCCGGGCGCCGAAGCCCCGCAGTATCGCGCCCTGAAAACCGCGCGCCATCAAGGTCCTTTCGCCAACGGTTGCCCGCCCCGCGGGGTGAGACCCGGCGCTCGCACCGCCAAGCCCGACCTAGGTTACCCTACCCTCACTTAACCGGGTAGGGCCTCGGGGTAGGCTCACTGCTCGTTATGACTGACGCCGCAATCCTGCACCGCGAGCTGAAGGATATTTCCGACGAAGTCCGCCGCGTCCCGGCACCACCGATCCCAGTGCTGGCCGAGCCCTATGCGATCCGGGTTGCCGACCCGGACGCCGATGCGGAGATGGTCTCCGAGTGGATGAACCGGCCGCACCTGGCCCAGACCTGGGAGTCCGCCTGGCCACCCGAGCGCTGGCACGCCTATCTGAGCGCCCAGGTCGCCGGCAGCTACACACGGCCGCTCATCGTCAGCCGGCACGGACAGGACAACGGTTATATCGAGTTGTACCGAGCCGCAAAGGATTCCATCGCCAAGTACTACGCCGCCGACCCGCATGATCTCGGTATGCACGGGGCCGTCGCCGACGTCGCCGCGGTCAATCGAGGATTCGCGGCGATCCTGCTGCCACGCGTTATGAAAAGCGTGTTCGATCTCGAACCGCAGTGCCGGCGGATGATGTTCGAACCCGAGTACCGCAACACGGCGATGCGTCGGCTGGCCGAGTATGTGGGCGGCACCTTCCTGGGTGAACACGACATGGGTTATCGCCGGATGGCGCTCTATGCGGTGTTGCGCTACCCCGACGACGATCCACTGGCGAACAGCCGCTCGTAGCCCTCGTAGTCCGGCCGCATCCCGGCCGCCACCAGCTCCCAGAGCACCTCGTCGGTGCCGCCGCCCACCCGGGCCAGCTTCATGTCGCGCCACCAGCGCCCGATAGGTGTCTCGTCGACCAGGTATCCCGAGCCGCCGAAGATGTGCATGCATTCGGAGAACACCTCTTCGCCCAGCCGGGCGGCGCTGACCTTGATCGCCGCGGCGGCGCGCAGATCCAGGCGCCCCTCGGCGGCGATGCCGTTCAGCGCGTGGCGCAGTAGATCGACTCGAGCCTGCAGGTCGGCGACCCGCAGCCGCAGCGCCTGATGCTCGAACAAGGTGGCGCCGAACTGCCGTCGGCGCATCATTCGGGCGTGGGTGAGCCCCAGCACCAGTTGGCACGACGACGCGACCTGCCCGGCGATCGACATGCGTTCGTGTGCCAACCCCCAGGAGATCGCGGCCAGGCCGGTGCCGGGGCGTGCGATCAGGGCGTCGGCCGGCACCCAGGTGTCGATCTCGACCGCGGCGGTGTCCAGCGGCCCGGCGCCCACCTTTCGGTAGGGCTCACACACCTGTACCTGCGCGGTCGGCACCACGATGACCAGAACGTTGCCGTGCCGGCTGTTCGCGTCATGGTCGACGCCGCGGGCGACCACGATGATGTGGTCGGCGATCGGCGACAGCGAGACGAACTTCTTTCGGCCGCGGACCTCGAATCCGTCGCGCGCGGAACGCACTTCGGTCTCCACGATCTGTAGGTCCGAACCGCCCGACTCCTCGGAGGCCCCGATGCACAGCACCGCCTCACCGGTGATGGCCTGCTCGCAGATGCCCTGCAGGTATTCGGATCGCCCGAAGCGGCGCAGGATCGCGATCGCCGAATCGTGCAGACTCACCCCGACCCCGATTCCGGCCGAGCGCAGCTGTCCCAACTTCGACGCCAGCGCCACCAGTTTGGCGACGTCGGGATGCTGACCCTTGTTCCATTTGCCCGCGAACACCCCGGCGCGGCCCAGGTGTTCGATCAAGGCTCGCGGGAAGCGTTCGGTCGCTTCTGCTTCGGCGGTCCAGTCGGAGACCTGGTCGTTGAAGGCTTCGTCGAGCAGTGCCCGGTAGGCGTCGATCCCCCCGGAGTCCGAAGTCACCTCAACGCCTCCATGTCCTGTTTGACCTGGACTCGCCGCAGCTTGCCCGACGACGTCCGGGGCAGGGAGCCGGGCGCCAAGAACACCACCTTGGCGGGCACCACCCCGCATTGCGATGCGACCCGGGCGATCAGGTCGCTGCGGGCGCCAGCCTCGTCGGGCCCCCGGAATTCGGCGACGACGACCAGGGCCGGGCGAACGTCGTCGGTGCCGACGGCGACCACCGCCCCTTCCCGGACGCCGCGGATCTCGCCGGCGACGCGTTCGATCTCGGTGGGGAACACGTTGCGGCCGGCCACCGAGATGATCTCCTTGGCGCGACCGCAGACCACCAGCCCGTCATCGGTCAGATATCCGAGGTCGCCGGTGGCGAACCAGGTGTCCGGATCGTGGGCGGGTTCGCCGATGTAACCCGACATCATCGAGGTGCCGCGAATCTCGATCTCACCGACGTCGCGACCGGGCTGGTCGGCGTCGTGACCGGGTGTCGGCGCGATCCGGACCTGCATGCCCGGAATCGGCACTCCCAGGATCGCATGCTGATGAACCGCGGAATCGTTTCCGGCACCGGCGATTTCGTCATACAACAGGCCGGTGCCCGGACGTGGCGCGGTCACCGCGCAGGTGGCCTCCGCCAGCCCGTAGGACGGGGTGACCGCAGCCGGGTCGAAACCGAACTTGGCCAGCTCGGTGGCGAAGCGCTGCAGTGCTGCGCAGTCGACGGGTTCGCCGCCGTTGATCGCCACCCGGACCCGGCCCAGGTCGACGTCGGGGATCCGGCGGGCGTATTTGCCCAGCACGCTGTAGGCGAAGTTCGGTGCGGCGGTCAGGGTCGCGGCGCTCTCATGCAGCCACGTCAGCCAGCGAAACGGCGAGGCCGCGAATGCCGCGGTGGGTGCCAGCCACACCGGCGACCCCGACAGTGCGCCGCTGAGCAGGAATGTCAGCCCCATGTCGTGGTACAGCGGCAGCCACGAACAGCCGACGTCGGCGGACACGTCGATAGCGACGTGGGCCAGCAGCCCTTGGACATTGCTCAGCACCGCGGCCGGGGACAGCTGCGCGGTGCGCGGCGTTCCGGTCGATCCGGCCGTTCCCTGCAGTACCGCCGGCGTATTCGGCGCGGCCGCCACCGGGGTGAAGGCGGCCGAGCGATCGGTGGCGACGGCGGTGACATCATGCACCGCCACGCCGGTGTCGGCATCAGCGAGCAGCTGCAGCGAGGCACCGTGACTGAACACCGTGCCGGCGCCGATACCGTCGAAGCGGTTCAGCGTGGCGTGAGCCCACTGCTGTGGGTCGGCGCCACGGACCGGCCCGGGCAGGATCGACACCGGACGCCCGGCGAGCCACGCGCCCTGAATCGCGGCGACCAACTCCACGGTCGGCTCCCCGACCAGGCCGACCGCTCCGGGTCGGTCGGTGTCGAGGATCCTCGCCGCAACGCTCTGCGCCCTGGAGTGCACCTGCGCCCAGGGGTGCCGATTCCAGACTCCGGTGGCCTGGTCGAGGATCACCAGATCGTTGTCCGATGCGGTCATCGCCCGGGTCAGGGCGCCAGCCAACACGCTCACGCGTCGGCGGGGACTTTCGCCCGAATGGCGGCCTCGAGGTCGCCGACGGTGTCGCAGCTCAGCAGGTCTTCCTCGGACAGCGCCACGCCGAGCCGATCCTCGATGGCGACCATGCCGATGGCGAACGCGACCGAGTCCAGACCCACGTCGTCAACCAGTCGCGCCTGGGGAGTCACCCGAGTGAGGTCGACATTCAGGTCGTCGCGCAGGATCTCCCGCAGCGCGGCGCTGACGGTATCGGAGGGCGAAGAACTCATGTCGAGGGACGCTACACGACACCCGAAAGTAAGGTTAGCCTTACCCTAGTTTGTGATGGTCGACACACGGTTAGGTAAGGCTTGCCTCCTCGCAATAAACCTGTCTAAGGTAGGCCCGCGCTCTACATACACAGGAACCTCATACCAGATGAGGTCACGATAAGGAGAAGCAATGAAGCTCGCCTATGCGGACGGATCCCTCGATCGCGGTTCCGCATCCGCCGTCCCTTCGACTACCCGCGCCAACCTCGTAGTGGCCGCCGGGATCGCCCTGGCCGGGGCCGGTGTGATCGCCGTCAACCCGATCGCGCCGGTGCTCTCCCTGGACGCACACCAGACCGAGGTGCAGCTCACCGCCACGACCTCGGAGAACTGGGCAAACCTGATGGACTTGATCTCCGCCAACCCCGACCCGGTCGGTAACGCCCTCGGCCAGGTATTCGGCCACTACAGCGACATCGCCAGCACCAGCATCGAGAAGTCGATGGCCGGCGTCGAGGGCATTTGGTCGGGCCTCGGGGGCGCCCAGGGCCTCGAAACGATTCTTCCCCTGATCAGCGACTACCTGAAGGACGGTAACGCCACCGAGGCGTTCAACCTCATCAACAAGGACATGCTGTTCAACATGCAGAACATCTTCCAGCCGCTCTTCAACTACGTCCCGCGGGGCGAGACCGAAGAGGTCGCCGGGATCTTCGGCCTGGGCAGCAGCATGATGCGTGACTGGGCCAACGTCCAGGACGTATTCTCCGACTTCAGCACCTGGAAGGCCATGAGCGAGGCGCTCATGAGCCCCTCGATCAGCGCCATGTACGCGCTGAGCGACCAATTCACCGACACCGGTGACCACACCCCGCAGGACGTGTTGGACGCCTTCCTCAACGGCTACGTCCCATGGGACCCGCAGGACGGTTCCGAAACCGTCCACGCACCGCTGGTCGGCTTCCTCACCGAGGACGGCCCGATCGACTACTTCGGCCGGATCCTGCCGGAGATGATCGCCGCGGCATTGACCCAGAACCTGCCGGTCGACGATGTCGACGTCCCGGTCGACCCGGCGCTCGCCGACGTCAGCCTGTTCGACATGGACTGGCTGACCGGCCTGCTCGGCTAGCACCACCCCTGCGCGCCTTCGCGCAGGACGAGAGCCGGGTTCGGGCAGCAACTGCCCGAACCCGGCTCAAAACATTGCCATTGACTAATGGCGCCATTGGTTGTTGACTCAGTCACATGATCTTCGGGCGCTCGCCGAAACGCAGCCATGACGCCTCCGCGGTGGTGACCGGGGCAGGCAGCGGTATCGGCGCCGCATTCGCCGTCGAACTCGCCCGCCGCGGCAGTGCTGTGGTCTGCAGCGACATCGATGTCGACGCCGCCCAGCGCACCGTCGACACCATCACCGCCGCAGGCGGGCGCGCCACCGCCGTGCAGTGCGACGTGTCGCAGATCGACGCCGTCACCGCGCTGGCCGACGCCGCACAGGCCTGGTTCGGCCACCCGCCGACCCTGGTGATCAACAACGCCGGCGTCGGTGCCGGCGGGCAGCCGATCGGCGACATGGCGCTCGATGACTGGACGTGGACCCTGGGCATCAACCTGTGGGGCCCGATCCACGGCTGCCACGTATTCACCCCCGTCTTGCGTGCTGCCGCCGGTGATCAACCCCGCGGCATCATCAATGTCGCCTCCGCCGCGTCGTTCGGCGCCGCCCCGGATATGGCGGCCTACAACGTCAGCAAAGCCGGCGTGCTGTCGCTATCGGAGACCTTGGCCGCCGAATTGTCCGGTACCGGAATCGGTGTCACCGTGCTGTGCCCGACGTTCGTCAAGACCAACATCGTCGAATCGGGCCGGATCACCGCACAGTCCAGCGAGGCGGCGAACCGGTTGATGCGCTGGACCGGGCTCTCCGCGCAACGCGTTGCCCGCGACTGCCTGGACGCCCACGACCGCGGCAGCTTGTATTGCATGCCGCAGCTGGACGCCAAGATCGGTTGGAACATCAAACGTTTCGCACCGGAGACATTCACCCGAACAATCGGGCTGGCATTCCGTGCCAGTGCAGCACTGCCGGGAAAGGCCGACTGAAGGAGAAACAGATGGCTCTCGACATGGACGCCATGCTCGCCAAGATCAAGGACCGGCAGTGGGCGCTGGCCGACATCGACTGGGAGGCACCGGGAGCCGAGTTGATCCGGCCCGAGATGGCGCCCAAACTCAAGAAGTTCATGGCCGACCTGTGCTGGATCGAGAACATCGGCGCGCGCGGCTTCGCGGCCATGGCACGCAAGGCGCCCACCGCGACACTGGCCGAGATCTACCGGTATTTCCACGCCGAGGAGCAGCGCCACGCCAACGCCGAACTGGCGCTGATGAAGCGCTGGGGCATGCTCGAAGACGGCGAAATGCCCGAACCCAACGTCAACATCCGGTTGGCCATGCAATGGCTCGACGACTACTCCGACGACTTGCCGCTGTCGGTACTGGGCACGGTGATCCCGATGCTGGAAGTCGCACTCGACGGTGCTCTGCTCAAGTTTCTGCTCGACGAGGTCGACGACCCGGTCTGCCACCAGGTGTTCGAGAAGATCAACAACGACGAATCCCGGCACATCGCCGTTGATTTCGAGGTGTTGGAGATGATCGGCCACGCCGACGCCCGCAGATTGGCGATCGAGTTCGTCGGCACCGTCGCCTCCCCGTCGCTGATCATCGGCGCGCTGATCTCGATCCCACTGCTCAACCGGGTTCGCAACGAGGTGATCGGCATGGGTCTGGATCCCCAGCGCCTCTACGCCGCCCTGATGCGCTTCACGCAGTTCGGTGAGCGCGGCGAGCACACCCGGCGGGTGCCGGCCTATCAGATCGTCAAGCACTACTCGGGCTGGATGGCCAACCCGAACAGCCCCTATCACCTGCTGGCCAACCCCGCGGTGTGGATCTCCGGCTTCTACCCCAAGCGGTTGCTCAAGCCCATCCCGACCTGGTTCAAAGAGCTGACCCACGAACCGGCGGCCTGACGTGGCGCGCACACACGTCTACCAGACCCTGATCGTGGGCGCCGGCTTCAGCGGGATCGGCGCGGCGATCAAACTCGCCGAGGCGGGCCATGCCGGCGCGGACGAAATCCTCATCCTGGAGCGCAGTGACCGGGTCGGCGGCACCTGGCGCGACACCCGCTATCCCGGTGCGGCATGCGACATCCCGTCGCTGCTCTACTCGTTCTCGTTCGTCGCCAACCCGGGCTGGTCGCGGGCCTATCCGTCGGCCGACGAGATCTATGCGCACATCGAGGACATGGTCGACCGGTTCGACCTGCGCCGCCACATCCGGTTCGGCACCGAGGTCACCGGGCTTGCCTTCGACGAGGACACCGGTGTGTGGACGGTGTCGGCAGGGCGGACGAAGTTTCGGGCCCGCACCGTGGTGCTGGCCTCGGGCCCGTTGCCCGACTCCAGCTTCC
The DNA here is from genome assembly GCF_010727125.1 of Mycolicibacter terrae. Lineage (NCBI taxonomy): Bacteria > Bacillati > Actinomycetota > Actinomycetes > Mycobacteriales > Mycobacteriaceae > Mycobacterium > Mycobacterium terrae. The sequence continues at coordinate 2,736,148 of NZ_AP022564.1, forward strand.
CGGCCATCCGCGGGCTGGAGACATTTACCGGCCACAAGATTCACAGTGCGCGCTGGGATCACGACTACGACTTCACCGGCAAGAAGGTCGCTGTCGTCGGCACCGGCGCCAGCGCGGTGCAGATCATCCCGGAACTGGTCGAGCAGGCCGGATTCGTCAAGGTCTTTCAGCGCACGCCGGGCTGGGTGATCCCCCGCCTGGACGTGGCCATGCCTCCGGTCGTCCAGGAGCTGTTCGCCAAAGTGCCCGCCGCCCAGCAGCTTGCCCGCCAGGCGCTGTTCTGGGGGCACGAGGCCAGCGCCACCGCCTTGGTGTGGAACACCCCGCTCAGCGGCCTGGTGGCCCAACTGGGCAAGGCCCACCTGCGTACCGCGGTCAAGGATCCGTGGCTGCGCCGTCAGCTCACCCCGGATTTCACTCCAGGTTGCAAGCGCATGCTGGTCTCCAGCGACTACTACCCCGCGCTTCAGCGCGACAACTGCAAGCTGATCGCCTGGCCGATCGCCACGATCAGCCCGGCCGGCATCCGCACCAGCGACGGTGTGGAACACCGACTGGACGCCATCGTGTTCGCGACCGGCTACGACGTGCACCTGACCGGTCCGCCGTTTCCGGTCACCGGACTGGGCGGCAGGTCGCTGGCCGCGGACTGGAGCGGCGGCGGTCAGGCCTTCAAAAGCATTCAGGCACACGGCTACCCGAACCTGTTCTTCATGACCGGCCCCAACTCCGGGCCGGGTCACAACTCGCTGCTGGTGTACGTCGAAGGACAGATCGACTACGTGGTGCGCGCCGTGGGCGCGATCCGCCGCGGCGACCTGCGCTACCTGGACGTGCGTGATGACGTGCAACGTCGCCACAACGAGCAGATTCAGCGGCGACTGGGCAAGACGACCTGGATGTCGGGCTGTCGCAGCTGGTATCTGACCGAGGACGGTTTCAACGCGTCGATGTACCCGGGATTCGCGACCCAGTATCTTCGGCAGATGCGCAGTTTCCGCCTCGCCGACTACCACGCGGTGGCATGACCGCACCGGATCGTCCAGCCAGGCCCGACTCCATCGCCGGTGTGCTGGCGAACCTGCGACGGGTGCCTCGCCGGGTGCGTCGCGAGTCTCGCGAGGTGATCGAGGCCGCGGTGACCCAGCTTTTCGAGATCGTGGTGCGCCACCCCGGCGGCAACACCGCATCGCGGGAGTACCGGATCGACGACCTGGCCCGCCTGGCCGGCACCACTACCCGCAACGTCCGGGTGTACCGCGATCGGGACCTGTTGCCGCCGCCGCGGCGGGTCGGGCGGATCGCGTTGTACAACGACACGCACCTGACCCGGCTGCGGCTGATCACCTCGATGCTCGACCGCGGTTACACCATCGCGCACGTCAAAGAGATGATCGGCGCGTGGGAGCAGGGCAAGGACCTCGGCGACATCCTGGGCCTGGAGAGCGCGATCGCCGGCAGCTGGACCAGCGAACGCCCCGAGACCGTGTCACGGGCCGAGGCCGAGCGGCGGATCGGCGATCCGGAGGCGTTGCGGCGGCTGATGGCGCTCGGGGTGATCCGCGTCGACGGGGCCGACGGCTCCCGGGCCACCATCACCCGGCCCAAACTGATCGAGGCGTTCAACGAGATCCGCGGCTACGGCATCGCCGTCGACAAGCTCATCGACCTCTACGAGCAGTCACTGCCCCACATCGACGCGATCAGCCAGATGCTGGTGCGGGCCGGTGCCGAACACGTCCTGACCAGGATCCAGCCTGGGGCTCCGCTTCCGGCCGATACCGAGATCGCCGAGCTGATCGGCATGCTGGTGCGGTTCCGCACCCAGGCCGTGGCCTCCGTCACCGCCACCCTCGCGTCGTCGATCGAGTCCACCATCGAGTCGATGGTGACCGGCCTGCTCGCCGAGTCCCTGCTGCACTGAGGCTGGTTCAAGCGGCGGTCCCAGCTTCGCCGTCTCAGGCCAGCGCGAGAAACAGCTTCTCCAGCTCGTCCTCGGTCAGCGGAGCGTCGCCGGTGGCGGACTCGCCGGCAAGGCATTGCCGCAGCCCGCTCGCGACGATCTTGAAACCCGCCCGGTCCAGCGCACGCGAGACCGCGGCCAGTTGGGTGACCACGTCCTTGCAGTCGCGGCCGCTCTCGATCATCGTGATCACCCCCGCGAGCTGACCGTGCGCGCGGCGCAACCGGTTCAACACCGCCTTGATACTTTCGTCGTCGCCAACCACGTGAGCTCCTCTCGGCGAGACCCATGATACCCGGCGGGGTATGCCAAGGGAGGGAACTCAGCGGTGGGCGATCAGGTACGGCGCCAAAGTCGCGAGCTTCTCGCCGGTCTCCTCGAACTCCCGCTCGGGACGGGATGCGTCGATGACGCCGGCTCCGGCCCGTAGCCACGTCCGCCCGTCCCGTTCGTAGGCCGCCCGCAACGTCAACGCGGCATCCAGCCCGCCGGCGGCCGTGAACATCACCACCGCACCCGAATACAGGCCCCGCGGGCACTCGTCGAGCCTCAGGATGGCGTCGATCCCGGCGCGCTTGGGTATGCCGGACGCGGTGACGGCCGGAAACAGCGCCTCCAGGGCATCCATCCGGTCCCGCGAGCGGTCCAACCGCCCGGACACCGTCGAGCCCAGGTGCTGAACGCTGCCACGCTCCCGCACGGTCATGAAATCGGTGACCGCGGCACTGCCCGGTTCAGCGACCTCGGCGATCTCATCCATCGACGTGCGCACCGAGATCGCGTGCTCGACGATCTCCTTGGCGTCGGATTCGAGCTCGGCACGAACCGGCCCGTCCACCGCGGGATCGCCGCTGCGCGCCCGCGTTCCGGCCAGCGGCTCGGTGAGCACCAGGCCGTCGTCACGCACCTCGGCCACCAGCTCCGGACTGTAACCGAGTGCCCGAATCCCGCCGAGCCGCAACAGAAACGACCGAGCAGGGGTGTTGTGCCGCCGTCCCAGCCGATATGTCGACGGGAAGTCCAGCGCAAACGGCACGTCGACACAGCGCGACAGGATCACCTTGCGGTAGCGGCCGGCGCCGATCTCGCCGACCGCGGTGGCCACCCTGTCGCGATAGCCGGCGGCGTCGGCATCCACCGCGATCCGCGACGGGTCGGCCAGCGCCGGGACACCGTCGATCAGCAACCGGTCCAGCGCTGCGGCTTCCCGCTCGCCGGCGCCGAACATCTCTACCTGCTCGGCGGTGACCACGATGCGGGTCCGCGGCCAGAACACCCGCGCCAGCGCGGTTCCGGGGTCCAGCCGGTCCTGCAGCCCGAAGCGGTAGGTACCGAACTCGAAGGCGACCCAGCCGAACACCTGGTCGGCCTCCAGCAGCAGGCGGTCGACGGCTTCGCCGAGCACCGCGGCCGGCCGGCCGCTCCAGTGCTGGCGCCGCACCACTCCGTCGCGGACGGTGCGCAGCTCATCGCTGTCCAGTTCGACGGCCGCGCGCAAACCCGTGGCCAGTGTCCAGGTTCCGCACCGCTCATAGAGCAGGTACTCCTCGCCGGCGATTTCGGGAAGGGCCGCGGCGAGCCCCGCCGCGAGATCGGCCGGC